>CANQEU010000029.1 GCA_947595635.1 uncultured Clostridia bacterium | reverse complement strand
TTATCACACAACAAATCTAAATTACCATTGTATTTCTCTATAGCCTTTTTAATAGAATATATGCCAAATCCATGATTTATTTTATCTTGTTTAGTTGTCATTATAGAATTTTTATGTATTTGAATATCGCTATTCACAGGGTTTGTAATTGTTATAAAAGCAAGCCCGCCGGAACAAGCGAAAGTAAATGTTATTATTTTCTCATTTTTAACAGAAATTTTCTCGCAAGCTTCAATAGCGTTATCTAGTGCATTTCCTAAAATTATACACAGATCTATGGGGGATATGAAATCGTCTGGAATAGCTCCTTGAAACACAACTTTTGTGTTTGATATAGCAGCCATTTTTTGTTTATCAGATAATAGTGCGTTAACAATTTCATTGCCGGTACTGAATTTATAGGTGTTGGGAGAGTACGATAAATTTTCATTATATTTATCTATAATTTCAAGAGCTTCACCAATTCTATTTTGCTTGACAAATTCTTTTATTCCTATACTTACGTTTTTAAAATCATGTTTAAATTTTTGTAATTCATGACTTGATTTTGCCAACTCTATGTAGTAATTTGCCTGTATTTGAATTTGTTTTTCAAACATTTCAGATTTTTTACGATAAAAAGATTTTGAAATAGAATTTGAAATCATTACAGGAAAAACCGCACCTATAATAAGAATGAAAGCAACTGCAACAATTCTTACTGTTATATTCCAAGCCTTTATATTGTTAAAGTAGGGTGCGCCTGAAATAAAACTTAATAAAAAAGTGCTTATGATTAGAGAAAGAAAAATGATATTTTTTACAATGGCTGTTGTGTTGTAAATCATTTTTCTAAAAGAAGAAACATTTATTAAGCAAATACACAAGATAAATATTGTAAATATTATATTTGCTAAAAAGCTAATGGTTTTTATTTCACTATCAGTAAATATTTTGTTGGACAGAAATAATATAATTGAAGTTATTATTATGTCGAGGGAACATATGAAGATGTGTATTTTAAATATTAACCGTAACCTGATTTTTTGGAATACTGTTTTTAAAATAAGGCATATGATTAAATTTGTAATTATGGCAAGTAGATTGAAGAGAGTTTCATTTTTTATGTAAATTGAAAGAAACGAGTATGAACACAAATATACACTCGCAATAATTAATATATACTTTCTTTTTGCTTTATATTCTAACAGATACGAAAGAATGTAATAGTCTAAGCAAAAAGAAATAATTGATTCAAGAGATGTCAGAAAATACATTTTAATTCCTTGCTTTAAAATGGTAGATAAAAGTGCTGTAAGCTCTTTTAAACCTTGATATGTTATTATGACTAATTTTAACTTTCTCGTTATTATTTAAGGTAATGCAGTTATTACTTATGAGGGAAATACAATATAAATTGACGACATATGATTTGTGCGTCCTGAAAAAACAATGTGTCGGTAATAGTTTAAATACGCTGGACAATGTTTTTGAACTATGATAAAAACCATTAGTTGTTCGAATGTTGCAATATTTTCCATCGCCTTCAAGATAGATTATATCTTCTGAGTTGATTACGCGCTGTCCATCATATGTATTAACTGTTATTGGCGAAAACATCTTTTTTTCTTTTATATAATCATCTATAGCTGATATGAGTTTGCCTTTATCCAACGGCTTAATGAGAAATCTAAAAGTGTTAACAGAAAATGCTTCAATCATAAACTCAGGGTAGCTGGTAATAAAAATAATAGAACAAATATTATGTCGTAACCTTAAAGATTTTGCAACGTTTAGTCCGTTGTCTCCGGGCATTTGATAATCAAGAAAAACTATATCAAAAGTTAAATTGCTATTCAATAAATCGTTTCCATTACAAAATTCGACTATATCTAGATGTAAACGCATTTTTTGCTTGTATTCTATGAGTATAAGTTTAAGATTATTTCTAAAAATTGATTCATCATCACATATTGCAACTATCATAATTAAACTTCATTTCGCTCCATAATTAGGTTAATATACTCCAACATCTGTTTTATTTGTCCATTACATCCTTTATAAATAGTAAAAAAATAAAGGATGTGAGAAAATGTATTGGAATTTTTTTAGTATTTTACGTTGGCTGTTTCGCTGATAAAAAGAATTACCGTTTTACTTTTAGATAAGGACTGATTAAATGAATTTTGGTAATTTGTCAAGCCATCAGTTATTATTTAAACAATGGTCATTTATCTTAATTGTTATGGTTGAATTGTTCGTCAGCTGTTTTTAGAAGAGACAAAAGAATATTCTTTTGTTTGGGTGTCCAATGTTTGATTATTTCTATAAACTCAATCTCCCCATATTTATCATTGTTTATATCTGCATCAGAAATCAATAATGCAATATTAACATTTAGTATTTCTGATATTTGGTCTAATCGCGCCAAAGATAATTTAACTTTTCCGCGTTCTACTTGGCTCATATAGCTTTCTGAAAAATCTAATTTTTCTGAAAGCTTTTCCTGTGTTAAGAAACTCTTTTTTCTATAATGTGCGATTCTTCGACCAATAGCTTTGTAATCCAACATAATATCACCCAATTAAGTATATAATATATAAGTTCAGGTTGTAATTCACATATGACTTAACTCTTAATTTATTAGTGCGTATTTTGAGATATTTAATTCACTTTGTGCCTTTAAAAGTAAAGACGAACTCCAAATCTACTTTTATAATGCAGTTTTAAATATATATTTGCATTTTTTCAGGATAGAAATAGCAATTGATTTAAACGAAAGCGTACTTATGTAAAAAGCTATCAACAAATCTTCTGTGAATAGTGTATATACTGCAATATTATAACCAAAGGTAACAATATGAAAAATAGTTTTGGGTTATTTGTAAATAAAAAAAGAACAGAAAGACAAATTACTCTTAGAGCCTTTTCAAACATAATAGGCATATCGCCGGAATACTTATCTAAAATAGAAAACGGTTTAAGATCTGCACCAAATGATATAGTTGTTAGAAAAATAGGACAAGCACTTTTACTTAATTGCGAAGAAGAAGAAATACTTTTCGATTTGGCAGCCTCATCAAAGACATATCCTACTTTAGCACTAGATTTAGTGGAGTATATTATGGAAAATGAGGAGGTTCACCAAATATTAAGATTAGCTAAAAGGTATGATGTTAGTACTGATGATCTTCAGAGAATTATTGATATGATTACAGAAAAATATTTTTAAACTTTGTATAATATGAAAATCTAGGTAGTAAACCTGGATTTTCTTTTGCAACAAGTGTGTACATCTATGTACACACAAAAGAGGTGGAATATTGTGGTTGATACAAAAGAAAAAATATTATATCAGTTTGACGTGAGATGTCCATGTTGTAAAAGAAAACTAATGACGCTCAATTTATTAAAACATCGAAAACCAACAGTAAGTATATTTACAAAAGATGCCGCAGGAATACATAAAACTGAAACTCGTTGTTATATATGTAAATCATATGTGGGAGTTGACATATAAAATTAAATAATTGACTTAGTACGAGCCTACAGCCGGAAACGCTGATTTAATCAGTAGGAACGAGCTTACGAAATGCCGACAAGTTTATAGCTTTTAACGCTATATTCTGTTGGCATTATTTTTTCCTTTTTGCGTTAAAAGCGGAAAGGACGAAGTGCTTAGTAGAATTAGAGGTCCTCCGTTCAATTTGAAATTTTGCAATTCAAATTTGAACGGAGGAAAATAATTGTCAATTTATTATATTGAAGATAAAAACGGTGACATCTTCTCTACCGATGGAAAAAGAAGATTTATAAGATTATCGGGTAAGGCAGCTTATGAATATTTATCTATTCACAGAGGAAAGAGATTTTATAAGCTGACCGCCGAAGAAGATAACGAGGACAGTATTTTTGTTGAGGTTCCACCCTCTAAAGTCAGAAAAATACGTAAAGGTGAGCGCCGCGCTCAATATGTTGCAGACATCAAAAAGGAGAGCGGTATAAGCGAAATTTCTTTGTATGCAATTCAAGAGGGCGACTTCGGTGGAAGATTCAGCGGAGAGGAGGTGATTGAGGATTCCGAGACAGATGTAGAGAACGAAGCAATACATAGAATACAGCTTGAAAAGCTTTATCAGGCTATTCAGACCCTAACTGATGATGAAAAAGAACTGGTCGCTCGCTTATATAGCGACAAGCCGATGACAGTCAGAGAATTGTCAAAAGAATGGAATGTGCATTATTCCACTATCAGCCGGAAGCATAATGTTATTTTAAAGAAATTGAAAAAACTTTTAAAATAGTCTGCAACAAATTCTGAAAAAGTGTGGAATAAAAGGTGAGAGGATAATTTTCCTCTTATGCCTAACCATTTGGCAAATACTTTGAAAACTTAATATCAGCACATCAGAAACTTTCCCTTTGTTGTCCGTGTTTCGGACAAGCTACAGAAGCGAACACTGCTATGCAGCCTTCAGGACTTCGACCTTGATAGGCAAAATCAAGGAGGGCGATGACAGACAAAGGGCATAATGATACTTCCGTTTAGTCACAGTCCGAGCGTGATAAAACCGTCGCAGGCAATGAGAACGGCTATGAGAGATCCTTGTAGTTGCTGAAAGGCTAATGAGGTCAATATGCGTTGACCGTCTGATGTGTTCCCGTTCGGGGGTGTTGAGGACGAATACCGAACAAAAGCCGCAATTTACAGAGCAGGACTTTATACAGGCAACGGCAGAATGAAGTCCTTAAGAACTTGTCAATCGATTTGCCTTTGTATTTTGCTCTGTAGCGGCTTTGACATCATTAATGAACAGATGATTGCTACTTGCAACTGTTCGTGCGATATGTATGCAATTAAACTAAAACGGTGCGTATTTGATTATGGTACGCGCTGTTTACATAATACGGGGGTATTATTTTGAAACTTATTAGAGGAGAAGTCTATTTAGTAGATTTCGGGAAAGGCTTTGGTAGCGAACAGGGCGGAATCCGTCCTGCTGTTATCGTACAAAACAATAAAGGAAACAAACATAGTCCTACAACAATCGTTGTCCCTATCACATCCAGACAAACAAAGGCGCGAATTCCGACTCACATTAAAGTGAAAGGAGCCTGCCTTTCAAAAAGGTCACTGGCTCTCACAGAACAGGTCGTGACGATTGATAAAAGAAGGATAATCAGGAAAATGGGCAACATCAAGTTGAAATCGCTTCTCAAAATTGAGATAGCACTCACTGTCAGTTTAGGACTGCAAAATACATTTAAGAAAGGAATCGAAAACAAATGATAGGATTTATTATAGGCTTATTTATAGGTGCTTTTTTCGGCGTAGTGGTTATGTGTTGCTGCGTCGCTGCTTCAAGAGCCGATGAAGAAATGGAAAGAATAGATAATCAATTAGTCAAAGAAAAGACAGGGGATTAAAAATATGGATAGTCAAAAAAGTAAAACAGAAAATCAAATTATGTTTTCAGAATATGGTGACATCGTTTCGATTGACGATGTAATGAAAATGCTTCACATTGGGAGGTCGAATGTTTATAAGCTATTAAGAGAAAAGGAAATTAAATATGTTCGCATTGGTGTTAAATATATTATCCCTAAAAAGAGCATTATTGAGTTTGTTGAGAAAAACCAAATCGCATAATTGCATAAGTCGACCATTATGTTATAATCATAGCGTTGAACATTAGTCGGCTTTTTGGAAGGAGGAAATTATGCCGACAACAGGATTTTTAGCAGTAAAAAACGGCAAGTATTATGCCGTTTTGAATCTATATGATAGCTCAGGAAAGCGTAAACCTAAATGGATTTCAACAGGTTATCCCGAAAAGAATAATAAAAGGAAAGCCGAAAAGGTTTTGCGTGACTTGTGCGTAGAGTGGGATAGAAAAAATGTAAAATACTATACCAACATTAAAGCTCACGAATATTTTACAAAATGGTTGTCTGAAATCAAAGGCCAAGTAAGACCGAATACATATCGTGGATATAAGGGTAATATGGAAAACCATATCATACCTTACTTCAAAACTCTGAATGTAGAGCTTCAAGAATTGAAGCCGTTTCAATTAAGCGATTATTATAGGTCAAAGGTCGGTGGTATTAGTGTAACGACTATTAAGCATCACCATCAAAATATTTCAAAAGCACTTGCAGATGCGGTAGAGAAAGGTTTAATAAGTGTGAATCCTGCAACGGCGGCAAAAACACCAAAGCAGACTGAAAAATTCAAAGCGGAATTTTTAAATAGAAGTGAGATTAGACAGTTAATTGAAGCTGTAAAAGATACGCCCATTTATCTCCCGACTTTTTTATCATCTGTTTATGGTTTGCGCCGTAGCGAGGTATTAGGGCTTAAATGGCATAATGTGGATTTTGAAAACGAAACCATTTGGATCAGAGAAACCTTACAGCAGTGTACGAAAGAAATCACAGGGGACTGTAACTATACTTCGGAAACTAAAACCGAAAGCAGTAACAGAACCTTACCGATGACAAAGCAAGTCAGAAAAGTTTTGATAAAGCAAAAACAGTTGCAACAAGAGCATCGTAATCTTCTTGACAGTGCTTATTATTTAAATGACTATGTGTGTACCTTTGATAACGGAAAGGAAATATCCCCGAATTATCTTAGTAGAACTTTCCACAAGATAATACAGAAAACCGATTTGCCAACAATACGTTTTCACGATTTACGACATAGCGTGGCAAGTAATTTGCTGAATGATGGATTTAATGCAGTTCAGGTGGCAGAGTGGCTAGGGCATAGCAGTTCAACGACAACTTTAAAGTTTTATGCCCACATTGATAAAACCTCAAAGCTGGCGATTGCAAACAGTCTTGCTCCTGTATGATTTCTACAACTTTTTCTACAATTAATAAACACCAAACTGATAGAAAACTGATAGAAAACAGTAAAATTTCAAGTTTAACAAACTCTTTGAAATAAAAGAAAAATCCTCAAAAACGGCTTATCTAAGCCATTTTTAAGGACTTGTTTGTGGCAGGGGCAGAAGGACTTGAACCCTCGGCACGCGGTTTTGGAGACCGCTGCTCTACCAACTGAGCTATACCCCTAAATATTTAATTGTTTGGCAGCAACTGTTGCAGCAACTGTTATTTTAACACACCATAAATATTAAGTCAAGTGTTTTTATGCGTTTCGTTTATTAAGAGATGCCCACGTTGTTTTGGCCGCAAACGCAGCGCAGGATAAGTTGACTTAAGGGCAGCCGTGTCAGGCTGATTTGTCCGCCGTATTCCGAAAATGCGCGTTTACTGCGTGTGCCTTTTGGAATACGGCGGTATTTTATATTATTTTTTACCGGCGAGAATATCGGCTATTACTTCGCGCTCGTCAAGATGATGCTTTACTCCTCTTATTTCCTGATAATCCTCGTGTCCCTTGCCGGCGAGCACGATTATATCGCCCTTTTCGGCGTTTTCTATGCACCAGCGTATAGCGTCGCGTCGGTCGGGGACGATTATATATTTGCCGTCTGTTTTATCTATCCCTACCTTGATGTCGTTTATTATATCCATTGGCTCCTCAAAGCGCGGATTATCTGTTGTTATAACCGACAGATCCGAGAGCTTTCCGCTTATTTCTCCCATTTCATAGCGGCGCACCTTCGGTCTGTTGCCGCCTGCTCCGAACATTGTTATGAGCCTGTGTGGATTGTATTTTCTAAGCGTCAAAAGTACGTTTTCCATACTCATTGCATTGTGGGCGTAGTCGATAAGCAGAGTGTATTCGCCGGGAACTGAAACGCTCTCGACCCTGCCCTTTACGGTGGCCCGTCCGAGGCCGCGTATCATAGCCTCCTTGTCGATGTCGAAATGACGGCATACGGACAGAGCCGCAAGTCCGTTATACACGTTGAATCTGCCCGGAATCGGAACGTCTACGGCAATTTCAAGCTTTCCCTTTGTTTTAAAGCGAACTCCAAGGTAGCCGGGCTTTGATATAAGCTCGTCGTCATATGCGGATATATCAGCCGAGTCATTGCAAAAGCCGAAGGTTTCAAGCTCGCAGGTATGACCGCTTATTATACCGTCAAGGTTTTTGTCGTCAATGTTTACGATGCCAAGGCGGCACTGCCTGAACAGCAGACTTTTGCAGTACATATATTCCTCAAGATCCTTGTGCTCGGCTCCGCCTATGTGGTCGTCGGAAAAGTTGGTAAAGATGCCGTAATCAAATTCAATGGCGTCCGTGCGGTGCCATTTAAGACCGAGAGATGACGCCTCTATCACCATACAGCCGCAGCCCTCGTCTACCATTTTTGACATATAATACTGTATCTCGTAAGATTCGGGAGTTGTGTTTTCTGTCTTATATACTTTGTCGCCTATAACGACCCCGACGGTGCCTATGGTACCTGTTTTTATTCCGCCTGCCTCCAATATGGAGCGTATCATACTGACGGTGGTCGTCTTGCCCTTGGTTCCCGTTATGGCGATAGTTTTAAGCTTTTTGGCAGGATAACCGAAATATGCCGCGCTCATATGCGCAAGAGCCGCCCGTGTGTCCTTGACCCTTATTAATGTCACGTCGGACGGAATATCAACGTCGTCCTCGGCTATCACCGCCGAGGCGCCCAGACTGCATGCGCCGGAAGCATAGGCGTGACCGTCCGAATTATAGCCCTTGAGGCATACGAACACACACCCCTTTTCCGCCTTGCGGGAATCATAAACAATAGCGCCTGCGTCCGTGGAATCGTCGCCCTGCACTAATGTGTAATCAATTTTTTCAAGCAATTGGCTGAGCTTCATTGCAATGCCTCCGTAAATATTATTATAACTCGTATTTGGTCACACCGTCAAAATATACAACATAAATTTTATCGTATGACTTAACGCTTTAAAACATAGTTTAGTTTAAATCAAAAACATTGTCAAGGCAATATCTGCCTTTGGCTTTTTATACTAATATGTATATGCCCTTTTGGGAAAAATAAAGCTTGGGATAAAAAATTAACAGATTGTTAATGCGAGCCCCAAAAGACCTAAAAAATGGGTGAAAAGGCATATTTTTTAATTAATATAACGGATTAGCAATTCTTTTTATGTTTAAACTTCACAAATGATTATCGTCATAATAACGAATTATAAAAAGGCTTTTTGTTAAATAAGTTAATTTCGATATTTTAGATGTGCAAAATGCACAAAAAAATGCCTTGGATATATAAACATTGATAAAAATGAATAAACAGTGTTGCATTTATTAAGGGTCTATGATATTATTTAAACAAGCAATAGGTGTGTTATGTGCAAATTTATAGTTAAATTTCAACAAAATTTACTGATAACTTGCCAATATCTGCATCTTGCAAACTGACACGGCTTGCCGTGACAAATTAATAATTTATTTTTTTAGAAAGAAAGGGAATCAACATGTACAAGTACACAAAAAGAATTCTTGGCGTTGGTCTTGCATCCTTGATGGCTGTTTCCGCGCTTGCGGGCTGCGGCGGCTCAACACCTTCGGACGGCGCTTCTGACTCTTCGTCAAAAGATGAGGGCGGCTCAAGCAGTGTCGAAGTTAAGCAGTATACAGTAGACGACGTTATGGGAGACGCCAAGATCGCTATGGGCGACGAGGATAACGTAACCCTTAAGGTTTGGGGTCCTCAGGCTTCTTTGGCACTTCTTCAGAAGCAGTGCGATGCTTTTGTTGAAAACTTTAAAAAGCTCGGCAAAACCATTAAGATCGAGTGCGTTGCTCAGGGCGAGGCAGACGCAGGTACAAACCTTAAAACAGACCCTGAAAAGGGCGCAGATGTTCTGTGCTTTGCATCAGACCAAGGTCTTGAGCTGTTTAAGGGCAACTATTTGCAGCAGGTAAGACTTAACTACAGAGAGGCTCTTGAGAGCTCTAACCTTGAAAGTGCTTACAACACCGTTAAGTTTAAGGGACCGGACGACACCGAAGAGGGCGTTTACGCATTCCCGGAGACAGGCGACAACGGATATGCTCTTTTCTATGACAAGAGAGTTCTTTCCGATGATGACGTTAAGACGATGGAAGGCATCATGGAGGTCTGCAACAAAGAGAAGAAGAAGTTTGCCTTTAACCTTGGCGACGGCTTCTACGGCTGCGTAATTCCGTTTACGGCAGGCGGTACTCTTTCTCTCAGCGACGACCTCACAACTCAAAAGCTCAACTACGATTATGACAAAATAAGCAAGGTTGCAAAGGCATTTTCAGATCTTTGCAGCACAAGCGATTACTTTAAGAGCGAGGATATAAACACGACCCTCGTTTCAGGATTTAAGAACGGAACACACGCTGCAGGCGTTGTTGGTTCATGGAAAATCAACGACATCAAGAAGGCTCTCGGCGAGGAGAACATGGGCGTTGTTAAGCTTCCTACAATCAAAGTAGACGGCAAAGACACACAGCTTATCTCAGTCTATGGCTACAAGCACATGGGCGTAAACGCTAAGTCCAAGTTCCCAATGACAGCACAGGCTCTTGCATTCTATCTTACAGGCGAGAAGTGCCAGAAGGAGAGATGTGAAGAAATCGGCTGGGGCCCGTCAATAAAATCACTTGCAGAGTCAGAGCTTGTTACAGATAACGTTGCTCTTAAGGCTATTTATGATCAGCAGCAGTATTCACTCCCGCAGATCAACATTCTTACCTCTTTCTGGCAGGCAACAGGCACATATGCCGGAAATGTTGTAAATCCTGACAAGAAGCATGACGACGCTTCAATGAAAGAGTATTATGACAATATGGTTGAGAACATCTCTATCCAGTAATGTGCTGATTTGCAAATAAAATTAATTCTTATATGTCAAGCAGCCTGATTAAAGGCTGCTTGACATAACAAGGGCTGAAATGCCGGAACATAACGCGTTAAACTTTATGGACAAAGAGGAGTGATACTATGAACTTCATTGATTATGTCCAGTTAAATCCGTTTCAGAAGTTTTTTTATAAGCTTAAAACGTTTTTCGTAAATCTTCCAAAGAATATCGCAAGGTTCTTTAAGTTTATTGCAATGAAAATTGCAGCCTTCTTTATCGGAATTGGTAAGGCATTCAAATTTTACGGCGTTGGCTTTGTTAAGGGCAGCTGGTCAACAAAAATTTCATATGTTATCATGGGCTTCGGCGTTGTTGTCAAGAGACAGCTTATAAAGGGTATATTATTCTTTATTACCGAGGTTGCGTATATTGCGTATATGATAACTTTCGGCTGGGGTTATATATGTAAGCTCGGCACTCTTGGAGAAAAGCATTCTTCAGGCGGAATTGACCCGGTTACGGGTATGCCTATTGTTGCTCAGTCTGATGATTCAATGCTTATTATGCTTTACAGTGTATTGACAATATTTATTACCATACTGTTTTTGGTTTTGTATGTAGTAAATATAAAGGTCAATCTTTCGCTGGACGAAAAAATAAGAGAGGGCGGTCATGTCAACAAAATAGGCGAGGATATTCAAACTTTGCTCGACGCTCGCTATCACGTTACATTGCTCTCGCTTCCGACTATTTTAATTTGCGTATTCACAGTTCTGCCTATTATATTTATGATTCTCATTGCCTTCACAAACTTCGACAGGCATCATCCAATGGGAGGACTGTTTGATTGGGTCGGCTTCCAAAACTTTGCCGACGTATTTTTCAATGAGCCTAAAAAGGCGTTTACATTCCAGACCCTTGTCGGCTGGACGCTGTGTTGGGCTATCATTGCAACGATTTCCTGCTATATCGTCGGCGTTATTATTGCGCTTATGATAAACAAAAAGGGAATTAAATTTAAATCCGTATTCAGAACTATGTTTGTTATGACCGTTGCTGTTCCGCAGTTCGTTACGCTCTTGCTTATGGCTCAGATGCTTAACGACGACGGTGTAATAAACGTACTTTTGAGAGAGCTTCATATTGTCGCTCAGAATGACTATGTTAAATTCCTCAGTGACTCCGGCGGATGGCTGCCAAAGATTACGGTTTTGGTAGTAAACCTTTGGATCGGTGTTCCTTATACCATCCTCTCCGCAAGCGGTATTCTTATGAATATTCCTGAGGAGCTTTATGAGAGCGCCCGTATTGACGGCGCAGGCCCTGTTGTTACATTTGTTAAGATAACGATGCCGTATATGCTGTTTGTTATGACGCCGGCTCTTATCCAGCAGTTTATAGGAAATATCAATAACTTTAATGTTATCTACTTCCTGACAGGCGGCGGCCCACCGAATGATAACCTGCTCAACGCAGGACATACAGACTTGCTTATAACGTGGCTGTTTAACCTTACTCTGGGCTATAATGACTATTCGCTTGCTGCGACAATTGGTATTTTGGTATTTATTTTCTGTGCTACGCTTTCGCTTATCACATTTAATATGACCAAATCTTCCAAGAGTGAGGAGGAATTCGGATGATAAAAAGTTATAAATTAAGAAGGAATCTCACAAACGCTCTTATATATGTTATCCTTTCGGTTTTATGTATAATTTGGGTTCTGCCTCTTGCGTGGCTCATAATGACATCATTCAGAGGAGAAACTCAGGTTTATATACCTTATATCATTCCAAAAACATGGACGTTTGATAACTATATCAGGCTTTTCACCGATACTTCTATTGTAAATTATCCAAGATGGTTCCTCAACACATTCGTTGTTGCGTGCTTCTCCTGCGTTATATCAACGGTATCGGTACTTATGGTCAGCTATACCTTCAGCCGACTTCGCTTTAAATCGCGTAAGAAGATAATAAATATCGGTTTCATACTCGGTATGTTCCCCGGCTTCCTTACAATGGTTGCCATATATTATCTTATAAAGGCTATGGGTCTTTCGCAGAATCTTATAGCGCTGATTCTAATTTATTCGGCAGGCGCCGGATTGGGCTTTGCAATATCAAAGGGCTTCTTTGATACTGTGCCGAGAGCCCTTGACGAGGCTGCCACCATTGACGGCGCAACGCGAAATCAGATATTCTGGAAGATAATTCTTCCTATGTCTAAGCCTATTGTTGTTTACACAATACTTACATCCTTCACAGGCCCGTGGGCAGACTTTATTATGGCAAGAATTATAATGGGTGACGCAAAGGATCAATACACCATAGCGCTCGGTCTTTGGACTATGGTACAAAAGGAGTATATCGACGATTACTTCCTTATGTTCTGTGCCGGCGCGGTTGTTGTCGCGATTCCTATCACGGCGTTGTTCCTCAAGATGCAGAAATACTATGTTGAGGGCGTTACCGGCGGAGCCGTTAAGGGCTGATTTATTCGAGTTAAGAAAAGGGCGCAGACTCTTTGGGCGAAAAAAATACTTAACAAGTATAAAAATAATTTAATTGGCAGAAGCGGCGGGATTACCTGCCGCCTTTGCCGATTTTACAGGCTTATTGCGGCTAAACGCAGGCTCGGCGCCCTTGTGCGCCGCCGTTTTATTCGCTGCCGCCGCAGTATTAAATTACAAGGAGAAGTTTGTATGTTTAAAAAGTCTTTATGTATTGCGCTGTCAATATGCACGCTTATGTTCGCCGCGCTGACAGGCTGCTCTTCACAGGAAGCGCCGGCAGCTCAGTCGCAGGATAAGTACAGAAATTTCTACGAAATTTTTGTTTACTCGTTTTACGACAGCGACGGAGACGGAATCGGAGATTTAAACGGTGTAACCGAAAAGCTTGATTATCTGAATGACGGCGACCCGAACGGCGGCGACGATTTGGGCATTGACGGAATATGGCTTATGCCGATAATGGAATCCGGTTCATATCATCATTATGACGTTGACGATTACAAAAAGGTTGACGGCGAATACGGCACCAACGAGGATTTTAAAAAGCTGTGCGAGGAATGCCACAAAAGAGGAATTAAGGTTATAATCGACCTCGTGCTCAACCACACCTCAACTAAAAACGAGTGGTACACAAAGGCTGTTGAGGAAATAGCGGACGGCAACAAGGACGGCTATGTAAAATATTATGACATCGCCGTGCCGGGCGATACGCGCTCTGACGTGCCGTTTACTCAAATGGGACAAAAGGGCGGCGTGCTTGTAGAGGCGAATTTTTCAAACGAGATGCCGGAGCTTAACCTCAGCAACGAGGACGTAAGAGCCGAGATAAAGGATATTATGAAATTCTGGCTTGACCTTGGCTGCGACGGATTCCGCCTTGACGCGGTTAAATATTACGATTCCTACACTACGGACGGAAACGAATTTTTGACATGGCTTTATTCCACTGCACAGGATATAAAAGAGGACGTATATATGGTTGGCGAGGAATGGAGCGGCGCAAGCGACATTTCAACAAGATATAAGACAAAAATCGACAGCCTGTTTAACTTCCCTTATTCCGACAAGGGCAACGGTATAATTTTATCGTCTGTAAGCGGAAAAAATACTCTCGGCTTCCTTAAGGGCGTAAAGAACTGGAACCAGGTGATAAAAAAGAGAAACGAGAACGCCATAGACACAATGTTCCTTTCAAATCACGATATGCCTCGAAGCGCGCTTGCGTTTTCCGGCGACCTTGAAAAGGAAAAGACAGGCGCTATGTTCTATATGACGATGCCGGGCAATCCGTTTATTTATTACGGCGAGGAGGTAGGAATAAAGGGCGGCGCTGACGGCGACGGCACCTTCCGCTCAAGTATGCCGTGGAGCTACACCGACACAAAGGGCAGAACGCAGGAAACTCCGGGAGTTTCGGACAATGCCGATGAGGAGTATAGTCCGGAGCAGAGCGTTGAGGAGCAGATAAAGGATAAAAATTCACTTTTTAATTTCTATAAAAAGGTGATTGACTTAAAGCTTAGGTATCCGTCCATAGCAAGAGGAACGATGACGGATATAATTGAAACGGAGCTTGGCAGTATTGCCGGTTATATCTCGGAATACAACGGAGAAAAAATAATGCTCGTTTACAGTTTGAGCAAGGATGAAAAAACAGTTGAAATTCCAAAGGACAGCCTTAATTATTCGTCAATAGCGGCGCAGCTTTGCGCGCAGGACGTTGACAAGGACGGCAATGCGCCCCAGGCGACGCTTAACGGAACGAGCCTTACAATACCGTCAAACTGTATGGTACTCCTCAAATGACATTCGTTTAATTAATTCTTGCCGATATAGCCGATAACGGTGCGGCCGAGGGCTTTGCATTGTGGGCTTATCGGAATATAATAGTATAAAAATGAGCCGGCGCTCCTGCAAACGCAGGGACGCCGGCATTTTGACGCAAAAATTATTAAGCCGTTTGTTAAATTATTTTCCGCCGCTTATGGCGCTTGCGCTGAATACTATTCCGCGCGAGCCGTCAAGCTTTACGGTGGTGCCGGTTTTAAGCAGGCTGACGGCGTTCTTCGCGCCGACTATAACAGGCATATCAAGCGCCGAGGCGACTATGGCGGCGTGCGAGTTCAAGCCGTCCTGCTCCGTTATTATTCCGCCTGCCTTTCTGATGGTGGGCAGCATTTCGTTTGTTGTTTTCGGGGCGACTATTATATCGCCGTTTTTAAAGTCCTCGTTTGAGCCGTCCTCCCCGTTGAAAACGCAAATTCTGCCGATGACGCTTTGGTGCGTTACGGCTGTGCCGGATACAAGCACGTTTCCTACAAGATGAACCTTAAGCATATTTGTCGTGCCGGATATTCCGAGAGGAATGCCGGCGGTTATAACGGCAAGGTCGCCGTTCTTTACAAGCCCGTGCTGCTCCGCAACGTCAACAACGTGCTCGAACAGCTCGTCCGTGTTTGTTTTTTCTTCAACAAGTATCGGAATAACGCCCCACGAAAGATTCATCTGGCGCAGCACCTTTTTGCTTGTTGAGCCGCTAATTATCGGGCAGTTCGGGCGGTATTTGGAGATCATTCGAGCTGTTGTTCCCGTTTTTGAAACCGTTAATATCGCAACCGCGCCAAGGTCGTGCGCCGTTGTGCAGGTCGCGTGCGATATTGCCGAGGTAACGTCGGGCGAGCCGTTTAGATGATGCTTTCTGAAGCGGTCGATATAATCTATATCCTGCTCTGTGCGCTCGGCAATTCTTGCCATTGTTTCAACCGCCTGAACGGGGTATTTTCCTGCGGCTGTTTCGCCGCTTAGCATAATTGCGCTTGTTCCGTCGTAAATGGCGTTTGCGACGTCGGTCGCCTCGGCTCTTGTTGGGCGTGGGTTGACTATCATCGAATCGAGCATCTGCGTTGCGGTTATTACCTGCTTGCCGGCGTTATACGCCTTTGTTATAAGCTTTTTCTGCAAAACAGGTATATCCTCCATTGGTATTTCAACGCCGAGATCGCCTCTTGCAACCATTATACCGTCAGATACCCTTATTATATCGTCTATATTTTCAACGCCCTCGGAGTTTTCAATCTTCGCTATTATTCTGATATCGTTGCAGTTGTTTTTGTCAAGCTCCTGCCTGAGCTGTAAAATATCCTCGCTTGTTCTCGTAAAGCTTGCCGCTATAAAATCGTAATCCTGCTCTACCGCAAAGGCTATATCCTTTTTGTCCTGCTCGCTTATAAACGGCAGAGAAAGACGTGTTCCCGGCACGTTTATACCCTTGTGAGAGGCAATTTTTCCGCCGTTTAAAACCTCGCACACGATGTCGGTCTTTGTTGTTGAGGTCACAACCATTTCTATAAGTCCGTCGTCAACAAGGATTCTGTCGCCGCGCTTTACGTCGTTTGGCAAATCGGCAAAGGTTATCGAGCATTTTTCGCTGTCGCCCTCGACGTCCTCGGACGTAAATGTAAAGGTTTGACCTGCTTCAAGTGTTTCACTGCCGTTTTTGAAAAGTCTTGTCCTTATTTCAGGGCCCTTTGTGTCGAGCAGTATCGCAACCGGCATATCAAGCTCTTCTCTAAGCTTTTTAACGGCGTCGGCTCTTTTTTTATGCTCCTCGTGCGTGCCGTGAGACATATTCATCCTCGCCACAGCCATTCCGTTTACAATAAGGTCTTTTAATACGTTTTCGTTGTCGGTTGCAGGACCGAGAGTACATATAATTTTAGTTTTTCTCATATCAACACATCTCCCTTTTTCACTGTTGCCGGATAAAGCTTTGTCTGAAAGCCGTATGCGCCTGCCCGATTAAACCGAAAAATGCAAGTTAAATCTGAGCAGAACAAACAATAAGCTTATTTAATCCGTTGCGCTACAGGATTATATTAATAATTATATACTATTTTACCCTACTGAACAAGAAATAAATGTAAAATTCATAAAATATATTTAAGCTATCCCTATTATTCGGGCGGCGGCGATATTTTCTCGGAAAAAGGGCTTGATTTTTTATTTGTAATGTGATAAAATCCTAATGTTATCACGGTTTCAGCGAAAGAGGTGAAAAAAATGAAAAAGGACATTCATCCGAATTATGAACAGACCACAATTACATGTGCTTGCGGCAATGTGATTGAAACAGGCTCTACAAAGAAGAATATCCGTGTTGAAATTTGCTCAAAATGCCACCCGTTTTTTACCGGCAAACAAAAGCTCGTTGATACCGGCGGACGCGTTGACAGATTTAAAAAGCGTTACGGTATGGGAAAGTAATATGGATAATTCAGCAGGTGGCACGGCGGTGTCACCTGCTTTTTATCTTGAATTCGGGGAGATATTATGGCGGATTACAAAACGGTAAGCCGGTCGGCGTTTGATGAATTTACCGAAAAGCGTTCCCGATTTATCGGTTATTGCAGCCCTGTTAAGACACAACAGCAGGCGGTTGATTTTATAAACGAGATAAAATCGAAGCATTGGGACGCAAGACATAATGTTTACGCGTATATCCTGCGTGACGGCGGAATAAAGCGATTCAGCGACGACGGAGAGCCGCAGGGCACCGCAGGCGTGCCTGTGCTTGAGGTTATGCAGAAAATGGGCGTTACAGACGCCGCGGTAGTTGTCACACGGTATTTCGGCGGCATATTGCTTGGCGCGGGGGGACTTGTCAGAGCGTATTCTCACGCGGCAAAGCTTGGAATACTCGCCGCCGTTCCGTGCATAATGCAGCTTTGCGACGACTGCCGTTTAAGCTTAAGCTATAATCAATACGGCAAGGTGTCGGCTTTAATAGCTCAGCTTGGAGGGGTTGTTGACTCCTCGTCGTTTTCCGATAAGGTGGATATGAGCTTTCACTGCGCAAGGGGAAGGCTTGAACACATAAACCGTGAGCTTGCCGCGGTCACCTGCGGAGAGCTTGAGGCTTATGCCGTGGATGAAAAATATTATATGAATAAAACCGAGGGCGAGGAATAAATTTTATCCGCGCCCTTTTTTGCTGCGGAGCCTGACGAAATAACGCGGCAATACGGTATTAAAATGACATTTTCAGAAAAAATAAAAAAAATTAAAGGATATTTTGGATTTATCGTGTATATTATATTGAAGGTTTATAGTCATACGGGAATATAATTCTGCCGCAAAAGCCTTGCGCCCCTTTGGACTTAGGGTGAGCGGAATATTAAGGAAGTGGTCTTATGACGATAAACGAGAAAATATGCTATTGGGAGGAGCAGCGCTTTTCAAAGCTTGCCTGCCTTTCAAAAAACACAAGGGGCAGACAGCGCCCCGAACAGCCGTGTCCTGTGCGCACGGACTTTCAGCGTGACAGGGACAGAATTATACATTGCAAATCGTTCCGCCGGCTAAAGCATAAAACTCAGGTTTTTCTGTCGCCGGAGGGCGACCACTACAGAACCCGTCTTACACATACGCTTGAGGTTTCTCAAATAGCAAGGACTATCGCCAGAGCGCTTTTCTTAAACGAGGATCTTACCGAGGCTGTGGCGCTTGGGCACGACCTTGGGCACACGCCGTTCGGTCATGCCGGAGAAAGGGCGCTTGACCGACTGCATCCCGGCGGCTTCAGGCATTTTGAGCAGAGCGTAAGGGTGGTTGACCGCCTTGAAAAAAACGGCGAGGGTCTAAACCTTACATACGAGGTAAGAAACGGTATACTCTGCCACACAAGGGGCAGGGACGCTGACACCCTTGAGGGAAGAATAGTGAGAATTGCCGACAGAATAGCATATATAAATCACGACATAGACGACGCGATAAGAGCCGGAGCTATAAGCGAAAGCGATTTGCCGAAGGAGTTTACCGACGTGTTTGGCAATTCCACCAGCGAGAGGATCAATTCAATGGTTGTTAATGTTGTTGAAAACAGCCGAGGCGAAGAAATAAAAATGGACAGCCGCTTCTTTGAAAAATTTGAAGCGCTGCACGATTATATGTTTGAATATGTTTATAAAAGCGAATATGCAAAGGCGGAGGAAAAAAAGGTGCCGCATCTTGTTGAAAGCCTTTATAAATATTATGTAGAGCGCCCTGAGCTGCTCGACGGAGAGCTTAAGGCGATAGCCGAAACAGAGGGCGTTGAAAGAGCGGTGTGTGATTATATTGCGGGAATGACTGACCATTATGCCGTGCTGACATACGAAAATTTGTTTATACCTAAATTTTGGCAGAAGATATGATGACAAAAAATATAAATTGGGGGTGATTTTCTTGCCGCTGCCTGACGATTTTTTATACGAGCTTAAGATGAGGAGCGATATATCGGACATAGCGTCGTCTTATGTAAGTCTGAAAAGGCGTGGGCGCAACCTTGTGGGACTGTGTCCGTTTCACGGCGAGAAAACCCCGTCGTTTAACATATATCCCGAAAACGGCTCGTTTTACTGCTTTGGCTGCGGTGCAGGCGGAGATGTGATAACATTTATAAGAAAAATAGAAAATCTCGATTATATAGACGCCGTTAAATTCCTGGCGCAGCGTGCCGGAATGGAAATGCCGGAAAGCTCGTATGACAACAGTATGAGCGATTTAAGGCGCAGGATATTCGAGGCTAACCGAGAGGCAGGCAGATTCTATTATTCAAGCCTGTATTCTCCTGTTGGAAAAGAGGGGCTTGATTATCTTCGCAGGCGAGGTCTTACCGAAAAAACAATAAAGCATTTCGGGCTTGGCTTCAGCCCGGACAACCGATTTGCCCTTGTTGACCATCTAACCTCAAGGGGCTTTAAGCCGCAGGAGCTTGTTGCGGCAAACCTTGTATATCAAAATAAAAGCGGAAGTATATCGGACAGATTTTACAACCGCGTTATGTTTCCGATAATTGATTTAAGAGGAAACGTTATAGCCTTCGGCGGAAGAATTATGACCGATGTAAAGCCGAAGTATCTTAACACCTCCGACACCCCTGTTTTTAAAAAGAGCACAAATCTTTTTGCGCTCAATTTCGCCAAAAACAAGGGAGGCCGAGAGCTTATACTCTGCGAGGGATATATGGATGTTATCGCACTGCATCAGGTGGGCTTTACCTCGGCGGTCGCGACGCTCGGCACGGCGCTCACTCAGGAGCAGGCAATGCTTATGAAGCGCTATTCAGACAGAGTGTATATCTGTTATGATTCGGACGAGGCCGGGCAAAAGGCTACTCAAAGGGCGATTGGATTGCTCAGGAACGCGGGCGTTGAAATAAAAATTATAGCCGTTCCCGGCGCAAAGGACCCTGATGAATTTATAAGGGAAAACGCGGATAAGGGCAG
The DNA here is from genome assembly GCA_947595635.1 of uncultured Clostridia bacterium. Classification (GTDB taxonomy): domain Bacteria; phylum Bacillota; class Clostridia; order Oscillospirales; family Acutalibacteraceae; genus UBA7067. Next base: position 6,272 of record CANQEU010000029.1, on the reverse strand, counting down.
GGAGCGTTTTGAAAAGCTGCTTGAGGAAAGCGGAAACGATGTTGAATACAGAATAAACAGGATAAAACAAAAATATGTGCTCACCGAGCAAAGCCAGATGGTGTTGTATCTTACGGAATGCGCAAAGCTTTTGGCTGAGATTGAAAGCCCGATTGAGGCGGACGTTTATGCGGGACGAATAAGCGAGGAAGCCGGAGTGCGCAAGGACGCCGTATTGCAGCAGATTAACGGCTATAAAAAAAGAACGTATCGCGACAAAACAAAGAAGCAGTTTCGTGATATTCAGGCGGATATTTCCGCAAGGGGCGACAGAATAAACTCCGAAAAGGCCGATAATCTTCGCGCGGCAAGGGCGGAGGAAACTATCATAGCGTATTTAATCAACAACCCGGATATGGCTGAAAAGACAGCTTCACTGCTGCCGCCGGAAAAAATGATAACCGCGTTTAACAGGCGAGTCTATAAAATTATAACCGACAGGGCAAGACAGGGCAGGGATATAATGCCGGCTGATATTTCGGGGGAGTTTACGGTTGAGGAAAACGGAAAAATAGCCGGAATTATCGCCTCGCTCGGAGAGGAGCGGCTGTCTTGGACAGCCTGCGACGACTGCATTCGGGTAATACTTTCCGAGGGGGAAAGGATAACGGCGGAAAATGCGGCGAGCGCCGACATAACCGATATAGAAAAATACCTTGAAAGGCTGAAAAATCAGAAGAAATAAAGGGCAAGACGGGGAAAGAAAGGAAAGATAAAAATGTCAATTATGCAAACAGCACCTGACAAGAAAACAATCGTAAAGGAAATTTTGGAGCTTGGAAAAAGCAAGGGCGAGATCACCACAAAGGAGATCTTCGACGCCATGGGCGAGGTCGTTTTCGAGCCGGACCAGATAGAAAAGATTTACGACAATCTTGAGCAGATGAATGTTACCATAGTCGAGGATTTTGAGGACGTCGCCATAGAGGAGATAAAAATAGATTCAAAGGACGAGGAGGAGAATGTTGAGGACGTAAACCCCGATAATGTTGCAATAGACGACCCCGTAAAGGTTTATCTCAAGGAGATAGGCAGAGTTCCGCTTCTTACCCCGGAGGAGGAGGTTGAGCTTGCAATAAAAATAAAGCAGGGCGACGCAGCGGCAAAGAAGCGCCTGTCAGAGGCGAATTTAAGACTTGTTGTAAGCATTGCTAAGCGTTATCTCGGCAGAGGAATGCAGTTTCTCGACCTTATTCAGGAGGGCAACCTCGGACTTATAAAGGCTGTTGAAAAATTTGACTATACAAAGGGCTTTAAATTCTCTACATACGCAACCTGGTGGATAAGACAGGCTATAACAAGAGCCATTGCGGATCAGGCGAGAACTATCAGAATTCCGGTTCATATGGTTGAAACTATAAACAAGGTGAAAAAGGTTTCGAGCCAGCTGCTGCACACCAACGGACATGAACCGACAGCCGATGAAATTGCAGAGGTGCTCGAAATGCCCGTTGACAAGGTAAGAGAAATTATGAGGGTGGCGCAGGAGCCGGTATCTCTTGAAACGCCGATAGGCGAGGAGGAGGACAGCCACCTTGGCGATTTTATCCCCGACGATGAAGCGCCGGCGCCGGCGGACGCAGCCTCACACACACTGCTGAAGGAACAGCTTGACGAGGTTTTGGATACGCTTACGCCGAGAGAGGAAAAGGTTTTAAGGCTTCGCTTTGGACTTGAGGACGGAAGATCAAGAACTCTTGAGGAGGTTGGCGCTGTGTTTGACGTTACAAGAGAGAGAATCAGACAAATAGAGGCAAAGGCTTTAAGAAAGCTGCGCCATCCGAGCAGAAGCAAAAAGCTAAAGGATTTTCTCGACTGACGGAGAGGGAAAATGTTTACCATTGAAGAAACAAACGAAATGCTTGATGAAATTGCCGATACGCTGCCGGAGCCGCTGTTTCGGGAGCTTAGCGGCGGAATAATACTATTGCCGCAGTTTAAAATACACCCAAAGGCTGTTGACAACGATCTTTATATACTCGGCGAATATTCGCGCTCGTCAATAGGCACGCTCATAAAAATCTATTACGGCTCGTTTGCGAGAATTTACGGCAATGCGTCAAGAGAGTATTATTACGAGCAGCTGCGCAGAGTTCTTGTGCACGAGCTGAGGCATCACAATGAAACGCTTGCAGGATACCGCGATTTGATAGTATATGATGAAAAAAGGATAGCGGAATATCTTGCGCGAAAGGCAGCTGAGAAGAAAAATATTGACAAGAGCAGGGAGTGTGATTGAAACGGACGGTATAACGCGGCTTAAACAGTGGATAGATGAATGCGGCAATATTGTTTTTTTCGGCGGCGCCGGTGTTTCTACAGAGAGCGGAATACCTGATTTCCGCAGCACCGACGGTCTTTATAACCAACAGTATGATTTTCCGCCGGAAACTATTTTGAGCCATACTTTTTATAAGAAAAACCCGAAGGAGTTTTTCCGCTTTTACAGAAATAAAATGCTGTATCCGAACGCAAAGCCGAATGCGGCGCATATTGCGCTTGCCAAGCTTGAGCGCGGCGGAAAGCTAAGGGCTGTAATAACGCAGAATATAGACGGTCTCCATCAAGAGGCAGGCAGCCGAAATGTGCTTGAGCTGCATGGCTCGGTTCACCGCAACTATTGCGAGTCGTGTGGAAAATTTTACAGCTTGGAGTATGTAAACGGCACAAGCGGAGTGCCGCACTGCGAATGCAATGGAATAATCAAGCCTGATGTCGTGCTGTATGAGGAAAGCTTAAACGAGCAGGTGATAGAGCGGAGCATAAGCGCCATTGAAAACGCACAGATGCTGATTATCGGCGGCACTTCTCTAAATGTCTATCCGGCAGCCGGATTTGTAAACTATTTTCGGGGGAAGTATTTGGTGCTGATAAATAAGACGGAGACGCCGTTTGACAGTATGGCGCAGCTTGTTATCCATAAGCCGATAGGCGAAGTGCTTTCGGAATGTGTTTTAAAGAAAGAAAAATAAAACGGCAGATGCAGCTGTAAAAAACAAAAAAGCCCGAAATCCATTTAGGATTTCGGGCTTTTCAAATCTTCGTCGGATTTTTAAAAATGTGTTAAAGCTCAATTTGCCGGACGCTGCATACACCGGTTATTTATTATTGATATTTGTTTATGTATCTGAAATATTCTTTTTTTATTTCATTTAGATTTCGCTGCCGTATCATAACTATATCGCCGCTTTTCATAACAAAATGCCTGTCCGCCTGAATAATGTAATTCATATTCACAATATAGCTTTGATGACACCTCAGAAAACGGCGGTCGGTAAGCTCTGCCTCAATTTCGCATAAATGCTTGTAAATTATGTAGCTTCTGCCGTCACAGCGGTGCAGGGTGCATTTTGAATTATTGCTTTCAATAAACATGATTTCGTTAAAGGGAACGCGAATAATATTGTTCCTCTGCTTAATATCGTAGGTGTTGATATTATATTTGCTTACTATCCTTTCCATGGTGCTGCATATTTTCTTATTGCTGTGAGGCTTTAGAATATAAGCGCTCGCCTCTACCTCGTAGCCCTCAAGCGCATATTCAGGACTTTCGGTAAGGAAAACAATATCACCGCTGTAGTGAAGCTTTCTCAGCTTGCGCGCCACATCTATACCCAAAAGCTCCCCAACGTAGGCGTCAAGAAACACAACGTCAAAATTTTTGCTGTCCTCAAACTCATAAACAAGATTTGCTCCGCTTTCAAACTCAGATATTTTATATTGTATAGATTTGTCAGAAAAATAGTGATGAAGAAAATCGGTTATAATTTCACGATCAGCTGGACTCTTATCACAGACCGCAATATTCATATATAGATGCATCCTTTCGTATTATTCATTGTGATTATACTGTAAGTTTATGTTGATTGCCGACTTCAAAGAAAAAATCTTTGTTTTCAGTAATTACGACAAATTACAAACAACATATTGTATAATATAGAGTAGAATATAGCTGGATACCACAAGTGGGAGAATTAAGATGATAGAATATAAAATAATTGAAGAAAAAATTCAGGATCCAAAATTCGGGGATCATATGTCGTTCGGGATTTGCGTATTAAATGATAAAGAAGAGATTGTAAAAATATCTGATGTTTTTGAGAATGCAGAGAATGCAATTCACTTCGTGGACAAAATAAATGCCGAAGGGCTTGAGCTTGAACACCTTGACGCAGTTATAGAGGACTATCTGCTTGGGTATAGTTGGTGATATTCTTTTTAAAACAATCACGACAATAATACATTATAGCACAAAAGTGAAAATAATCAACATAAAAATTGTATTTGGTGTTATAAACGCTTAAAATATAAAACATAATAGCATATATTAGCTGAACGAAAATAAATTTTTATATACTTTATATAATACTGTTGCGGCTAAATAATCATACTCGGCATGCAGCCTTGCTAAATTCGGCTTTATCGCAGACGCAGTTTGCTTTAATTTGTCTTAAATCACATTATATTGTGTTATGCTTATTCAAAACGGTTGAAAAAAGTAAAAAAAGCACTTGATTTTTAAAGGTCTGTGTGGTAATATATTTTAGCGATAAATAATTAATAAATATGCGCTGCTAGCTCAGCTGGATAGAGTGCTTGACTACGAATCAAGAGGTCAGGGGTTCGAGTCCCTTGCAGCGCGCCATCCAACTGATATTGATAGGACATTGCTCATGAGCCGCTTTGCAGTTCATCAGCAAAGCCCTACCAATCGTCAGATTGATAATTGGGTTGTTGTTTATCGGAAACTTATTATCGCTGCCTGCGGCGGCTAATTCAGCAAAAAGCGTGTGCTGAAAAAATCTACGCCTGACCAGCGTTTTTTTAAGAAAAGCAAAGTGAAACAAGTTCTCAATACTAATATCTTAACAGAGCTTTTGTTCATTACCAGTATGAAGCTCTTACCTGAGCGTTGCAGTATCAATTTATGTTTGTGGGATAAACGTGGGATAAATTGGCTCGCTCCTCGCTCGCCGGTAAAACCGGGTCTTGGCGCTCATGGCATAGCTGTCGCTCGCTCTTCGTCTTAGGTTTCCGCAACTAATTCAATTTTGGTAAAAAAGAAGTTCACCACTTTTCTACAAGACTCAAAGTGATGAACTTGACAAATTGTATCCAAACACGGTAAAATAGCCGTGGATATGGCTACCATAAGTCTCTTAAAGGTAAAGGGTGTTCACTTTGAGAGGTGCAAGCCCATGAGTTGCTGGTAACAATTTATGGGCTATGGTTGCTTTATTCTTCTTTTCTTTATTATAACATATTAGTTTTTAATAATCAATAGTAATAAAAAATTTTTAAAAAGCGGAATCGATTCCGCTTTTTGCATATCAATGGAGTGACAATTGTTCACAAAATAAGGGGCGCTCGCTATGGCGGAGATAACAAAAAATAACGGGGTTCAAACCTATTACACGAAATTTTCTGACGATAATATTAATTTGGGTAATAATTTGTATTTTGGAACCGGCGCAGGTCGGCCGTTGATTAGGAGGCTGACAACGGCAAGGTTTATTAAAATTATGTCGCCCTTTCTGCCGAAGCCCAGCGACGATAAAAACAGTCTCTTCTTTAAGCTGCTTGAGGCAATGAGAATAAACAGAAATTTGCAAATTTCAATTGTAACGAAAAAGAAGCCGGATCAGATAAATTTTATAAAAGCGTTTATCTCTGCTCTAAACGGAGAGGATTACGGCGATAACATACCGGCTAAGCAGCAGCGCGGTTTTTTTCAGAATCTTTTTAGGCGGCCACCGGAAGTGGCTGCGACAAAAGAAAAGGATTACCGTTCAAATCGCATTAAGTGCTTTTTTATTGAGGATTATAACACCGGCAGTGACAAGTCTTACAATCTTCACACAAAACTCTATATTGTGGATAACACCGAACTGTTTTTCGGCTCGTTTAATTTTGATGATAACGGAATATTTAATAATCTGGAATCCTCAATGCAAACCTCTGATCCTATTGTCATAAAAAAGATGACCGATTATTACGATGAGATTGTCAACAGGTGTATTAAGGACAGTGTTTGAAATATAAACAAGAATTTAAAAGAGCAGCGATAAAAACCGGAACCGGTTCCGGTTTTTGTCAATTTGCTTTGATATATAAAAAACCTCCAGAAAAAAGAAATTTATACCCGCCGCGCGGTGCAAAGCCGTGAAAAAGTAAAATTTCACATAAAAATCAGCCATTGCCAGCTGAGCGAGTAGTATACGACGCTGCATTGT
>CANQEU010000028.1 GCA_947595635.1 uncultured Clostridia bacterium | reverse complement strand
AGTAAGCTCCACTAAAACGGTGCATTGTGTTGTAAACTATGTCTCTTCACAATTTGTAAACCATGTTGCTATTGACATTATCCCCAGTAGCCCCCACCTGCTCGTTAAAAATTTTTTATTATGAAGTATAATTACGGGTATAAAAGCTTAATTAAGCAAATTTCTTAGTGCGAGAATGATGAGGTACAGGAGAAGCGAGGCTTCTCCTGCAAAAAATAAAATACTTTTTAACAGAAAAAACAGCCTTGTGTAAGCAAATACACAAGGCTGCTTTTGTTTTAGATATTTATTTGTTCAAAAATGATTTTACCAAAGCTTCAAGAAGATCGTCTCTGTCTATCTTGCTTATAATATTTCGGGCATTATTATAGGTGGTGATATATGTCGGATCCTCTGAAAGAATATAGCCGACAATCTGATTAATGGGATTATAGCCCTTTTCCTTTAATGCGTCATAAACAGTTGTCAATGCTTTTTTAATTTCCTCGTCCTTTTCTCCGCCCAGTGAAAAAACCATAGTTTTGCTGAACATTGAAATCACCTCCTGTTAAATTCATCGGTATCACAATTATAATATCTTTTTCTTTGAATTACAAGGGATTATCCCTCTTGTTTTTAAAGATTTAATTAATTGCTGCCGAAAATTATTTCCATTTTGCCTTATATTTCCTTTAATACCGGAATTGTCCTTTATCTCAGCTTTACGCCGATATCGTTAAGCCTTGATATGATGCCGTCCATAACCGTTTGAACCTCTGATGATGAAAGTGTTCTTTCGTTTGAAGAAAACTCAAAGCGCACAGTAATGCTGTGAAGCTCTCTTGAATCATAGGTATCTATTATTCTTGTGTTTTTAAGAATATCTCCGGCGTCCTTCCAGCAAACGGCAAGATTTTCATAAAGCATACCGTTTGGAAGCTCAAGGCTCAAATCGTAGTCCATCGGCGGGAATTTTGAAGGCTCGTTATATACTATCTCGGCGTTTTCAATGTGTGCAAGATCGTTTACGTCTATCTCGGCAAACACAATGCTCGCCTTTTTATCTATTTTCTTGCCGACAGTCGGATGAACTATCGCCATTTCTCCGATACATTTGCCGTCCATCATGACATTACAGCAATTAATCGGATGCTCATAGCCGTGCGACGGCTGCGACATACTGAAGGAAAGCTCTTTGTTCTTTAAATCTTCCGATATTACCGCAAGCATATCCCTAAGCTCAAAATACAGCGTCTTTATATCCTTTGTTTTGCTGAACAGGGTTATGGCGAGCTTTTTCTTTTCAACGCACAAGTTGTTTTCGTCAACGCCGCATACAACTCTGCCTATTTCAAAGATACCGAAGTCCGGAGCATATGACGAATTTGTTTTTATTTGACAAAGCTGCGTCGGAATTATTGAATTTCTTATTGTTTCAATATTCGGGTTAGTGGCGTTTGCAAGCTTTATATTGTCCTCGGCATTTATTCCGATAGCTTTAAGCTCGTCGGTATACGCCCATACATATGAATGAAGCTCGTGCAGGCTGTATCTCTTTACAAGAATATCCTTTATCTTGTCCTCACAGCTTTTAACTATATCAGCCCTTACTGGATAAAGCGGAGAGCGCGTTGTGTTTATCTGAAAGTTATCATAACCGTAAATCCTTGTTATTTCCTCGATAATATCAGCCTTGAGCGTTATATCCTTTGTGGCTCTCCAGGAAGGAACGTCAACCGTAAACGCATTGTCTTCAAGCTTAACTCCGAAGCCGAGGCTTTTAAGAGTTTTAACTATTGTGTCGTTGTCAATTTCTATTCCCGTATATCTGTCTACAAACGCCTTGTCAAAGCTGAGAGCAACCTTGTCGTATTTAAAGGCATATTCGTCAGTAAGGCTTGAAACTACTCTTGCGTTTACATCGTATGTTTTTAAAAGCTTTACAAATCTTGCAACCGCAGTAACCGTCATTTCAGGGTCAAGACATTTTTCATATCTGATTGACGCGTCGGTTCTGTGCGATAAGCGCACGGTTGATTTGCGTATTGATACGGCGTTAAAGGTTGCGGATTCAAGCGTAAGCGTTGTTGTGTCATCGACTATTTCCGAATCAAGTCCACCCATTATTCCGGCAATAGCGACGGGAGTATCTTCGTTACATATCATAAGCGTATCCTCGTCGATATTCCTGTCAACTCCGTCGAGCGTGCGGAATACAAACGGGTGGTCAAATCTTTTTATTCTTATCTTGCCCACTTTTCTTGAATCGAAGGCGTGCATAGGCTGACCCATCTCAAGCATAAGGTAGTTTGTTAAATCGGCAAGAAAATTTATTTTTCTCATACCGCAATAAAACAGTCTTATCCTCATATTTACAGGGCTTATGCTTCTCTTTATATTTTCAAACTGAAGGCAGCTGTACCTTTGGCATAGAGGATCTTCAATTTTCATGTCAACCTTCGGAAGCCCGTCATAGGCTGACAAATCCTCTGTCTCAAGAGGCTTAAGCTGTCTGCCGGCAAGAGATGCAATCTCTCTCGCTATTCCATAATGCCCCCAAAGGTCAGGACGGTTCGTAAGCGATTTGTTATCCACCTCAAACACAATATCGTCTATTTCGTAAATTTTCTTAAGGTCAGTTCCGTTTTCGATGTCATCGCTTATTTCCATTATGCCGGAATGGTCGTCGCTTATGCCTATTTCAGACTCGCTGCAGCACATTCCGTATGATGTAAAGCCGGCAAGCTCTCTTGGCGCAATTGTTATATCGCCAAGCTGCGCTCCAACGGCTGCGAACGCTGTTTTCATTCCTACTTTTACATTTGGCGCGCCGCAAACAACGTCTATCAGCTCCTCCTGACCTGCGTCAACCTTAAGCAGGTGAAGCTTTTTTGAGTTAGGATGCTCCTCAACCGATTTTATCTCGGCAACTACGATTCCGCTTATATCGGCGCCCTTAAAGAAAATTTCGTTTTCAACCTCTGCCGTTGAAAGGGAGAATCTGTGAATAAGCTCAAGCTTGTCAATTCCCTCCAAGTCAACAAAGTCCTGTATCCAGTTCATAGATAAAAGCATATTTACTCTCCTCCTTATTCATCATCGGCAAATTGTGACAACGCTTTAAGACTGCCGCTGTTTAAATCTCTTATATCCTTTATTCCGTACTTCATCATAGCAAGCCTTGTAAGACCAAGTCCAAACGCAAAGCCGGTGTATTTTTCGGGGTCGATGCCGCCTTCTTTTAAAACATTCGGATGAATCATTCCGCACGGGCATAGCTCAAGCCAGCCGCTGTGCTTGCAGGACGGACAGCCGTCTCCGCCGCATATAAGGCAGCTTATGTCAAGCTCAAAGCCCGGCTCAACAAACGGGAAAAAGCCCGGACGAAGCCTGACCTTTATATCTCTGCGGAAAACCTCGGAAAGCATTGTTTTCATAAAGAAAATAAGGTTTGATATTGAAATATCCTTATCGACCATAACGCCCTCCATTTGAAAGAAGGTGTTTTCGTGACAGGCGTCTGTCGCCTCGTTTCTGAAGCATCTGCCGGGGAAAATCGCCTTTATGGGAACGTCGTTTTCAATAAGCGCCCTGCCGTATTTTTTCAAAATAGCGTTTTGCGCGGCTGATGTCTGCGATTTTAAAAGCTGACCGTTTTCAAGATAATATGTGTCCTGCATATCGCGTGCCGGATGATGCTTAGGAATGTTTAACGATTCAAAGCATTCGTAATCGGTTACTATTTCGGAATAATCCTCAACGGCAAAGCCCATAGATTTAAAAATGGCTTCACACTGGCGCTGAACAAGAGTTATCGGATGATAAGAGCCTCTGTCGGTATTTGTCGGCGTGGTAACGTCGAATTTCGGCATAGAGGAAATTTCTCTTTCAATTTCCGCAAGCTTAAGCTGTTCTATTCTTGCGTCGATTTTTTCGGCGGCATACGTTTTAAGCTTGTTTACCTCCGCGCCGAGAGTTTTTCTCTCCTCGTGGCTTAAATCCTTCATTCCCTTCAAAAGCTGAGTTATGCTTCCCTTTTTGCCGAGATAGGCAACCCTTATTTTGTCAAGCTCAATAAGGTCGGCAATGCCTTCAATTTTAGAATCAAGCTCACCCTTCAGGTTAATAATCTGATCCTTCATAAAATTATTCCTCCTAAAAAATAAATCCCTGCGTAATTATACGCAGGGACGAATAAAATCCGCTATACCACCCTGATTTTGTAAAGAGCAAACACCCCTTCGGCAAATAACGGAGCCTGCCGTTGCGGCCTACTCGCAAAAGCTTTAAGCCGCACCGCTCAAAAGTGAATTTCGCCGCTTTTTATGTAAAAGGATAATTTCAGCCTCGGTTATCCTCTCTCTGTTCACATAGCGCTAAAGCGGTTACTGTCTTTGTCACAGCGTTTAATATATCATTGCTAAATGTAAATATAACATTAATCATTTAAAAATGCAAGTGTTTTGCTTAATATTTGTTGTATAAAACGGCATTTTATGTTATTATTTAAGCAGATTGATTTTTATAAGGTAAAGTCCCAAGGAGATAGCTCCGTCGGGATACCGAAAAGCCTTGCGGGGCATTGATCTCCGGCGGCATATGCTGCTGAGGCAAATCAATAAAATACTGCTGTATGAGCTGAAGGACGGAATAAAAATGGAACAGTTAGTCGAACAAATAGTTAAAAGGAAAAAGGGGCCCAAGGACGCGCTGATAAGAATAATAACAATTTTGGGATATATATTGATACCGCTGATATGTATTGCGCTCGGATATATTATAAATTTCTATTTCATAATAATCGCCTTTTTTATCCTTATGGGCGGAATATATATAATTTGGTATGTGTTTTCAAGCCTTAAGGTAGAATACGAATACACAATAATAAGCGGAAGCGCAACGGTTTCAAAAATAATAGACAAAAGAAAAAGAAAGGGAATAGTAAAGTTCGAGGTTTCAAAGATAGAGGAGCTTATTGAATACGACAACAGGGACTTTGACTCACGTTTATACAGCCATATTTATGACGCAACCGGTCGTTCCGACAGCGATAAAACCTACGCCGCCACCATCACTACGGAAAAATACGGAAGATGCGTGCTGTTGTTTACGCCGAATCAGCGCTTTCTTGACGCTATGCGGCCGTATCTTTCAAGGCAGATAGTGATAGATTTGTTTTACAAAAAAGGCAGGTAACGGAATATCAGGGCAGCACCGCATGTCAGCGTCGTAATTCGGCGCGGCGATTTGTGCGAGTTGCTGCCTGTTTTTATAATGAAACGGAAAATTTAAGAAATAAAAAATCCAAAGAGGAGGAGAGCGTTATGAAGATACTAAGCTGCGAGCAAATGAGAATGCTTGAGCAAAGGGCAGTTGAGGGCGGAATAGGATATTATCGCCTTATGGAAAACGCCGGAATTTCAGCGGCAAGGGCGGTTGTTGACAGATTTAATATACACAGGGGCGACAGAGTTGTCGCAGTTTGCGGCAAGGGAAACAACGGGGGAGACGGAATTGTTGCGGCAACGTATTTGTGCGGAATAGGGATAAGAACCGATATAATACTCGTAGACGGTGAAATTAAAACCGCAGAGGCGGCAAGAGCGCTCAGCGAATCAGGAAAAAGCAATGTTCCCGTCTGGCGTATATGGGAGGAGCCTGAAAAGGCGATTGAAAAAATCACAAACGCGGATTATATAATAGACGCGATATACGGGATAGGCTTTAAAGGAGAGCTGCGCAGCAATATAAGACCGGTTGTTGAGCTTATGAACAAAAGCCGGGGAAGGATAATTTCGGTCGATACCCCAAGCGGCGCCGAGTGTGACAGCGGACATATCGAAAACGGCTGTGTGAATGCGGATATGACGGTGAGCTTTACAACTCTTAAGCCGCTGCACGTATTGTACCCGTCTATGGATTTTTGCGGAAAGACCTATGTTCTGGACGTCGGCATACCGCAGAGGCTTACAGACGAATCGCCGTTTTTGTTTGAAACCGTAACACGCTCTCTTTTAAAAAGCGTGCTTAAAAAAAGGAAACCGTCGTCCAACAAGGGCAGTTTCGGAGCTCTGCTTTCAATTTGCGGCAGCTACGGTATGGCAGGCGCGGCACAGCTTGCGTCAAGAGGAGCATACAGCTGCGGCGTAGGACTTGTGAGGGCTGCCGTCGCCGATTCGGTTTATAAAATAAACGCTCCGCAATTTCCCGAAGCCGTCTATATGCCGCTGTATGAAAATGAGTCCGGCAGGATCTCCGCGAAAAACACGGATAAGCTGATAAGCTGCGCCGATTCATCGTCTGCCGTTCTGATTGGCTGCGGACTTGGAATAGACGGTGATACAAGAGCGCTTGTGAATGAAATTGTAAAGAAGGTAAAGGCGCCTTTGATATTGGACGCAGACGCGCTTAATATAATTGCGGAAAATCCGGATGTATTGAATTTTTCAAAGTCAAAAATAATAGTTACGCCGCATCCGGGGGAAATGGCAAGACTGTGCGGAACCACCGTTCAGCGTGTTCAGGAAAACCGAAAAGCCTGCGCGGAGTATTTCTCTAAAAAATATAATGTTATAACGGTGCTCAAGGGGGCATATACATTAATATCGGACGAAGACGGAAAATGCCTTGTAAATACTACGGGAAACCCCGGAATGGCAAAGGGAGGCAGCGGCGACGTTCTCGCAGGGATAATCGCGGGCTTAATAGCGCAGGGAGTGCAACCGTTTAAGGCTGCCTGCGCAGGCGTATATATTCACGGCGGAGCAGGCGATATTGCCCTTGGAAGGACGGGCGAATATTCAATGCTTGCGAGCGATATAATCAATTCTGTCCCTGAGTTTTTGAAAGGCTTAGTCTGATGTACCAAATGTAAAATCTGAGAGTAAATATACTATTTGTTTAATACTAGTAGTAAAATAAATGATATTATTTACTATATGTATTTAAATTTGCAAGAAATACAAATAGTAATAATGCGCTCTGAAATTTTATACAGTTTGTAATTAGGCGGTGCTATATGAAAAGGTTTTCGGCAATTGCGGCTATTGCTCTTTATCTTCTTGTTTTTTCCGGCTGCTCGAATGAGGGCGCTGCGCGGAAGGCTGCCGTAGCTGATTTTTCCGCCGACGCCGTTATTACATACGGCGGCGAAACGGAGAAGGCGTTTCTCACATCTGATTTAAAGGGAATATCGCTTCTTATCGGTTCGGGAAATTTAAAGGACGTTAAATATAGCTGCGACGGCAAAAGCACGGAGATATTCTGCGACGGTGTTACCGTAAAAAACAGCACGGAGGGGCTCTCCTCGTCCTTGCCCTGCGTAATATTCAATTCCATAAACACCCTGCGGAAGAACGAAAACCTTACCGTAAAAAGCAGCGACGACAAGCGCACGGTTTATCAGTCAAAAAACGCGTCCGGGAGCTTTACGGCGGCAATAAGCAACGAAAGCGGCTTTATTGAGGAAATCGAGTACAGCGACATAAATTTTTGCGCAAAGCTTACCGGCATAAAGGAATATAAATAATTTCGGCAATTTCCCGCGAGGGTTTTATACTTCGGTGTCAAAATTAAGCGCTCCTTAATAATATGTAATGGGTAATTGAATAAAAAAAGATAATAAGACAAAAATAAAATCGAAGGGTAATTACTCAAAACAAAATCTCGGAGCGTGAAAAAATTGAATATTAAACGAGGAGATATTTACTATGCCGATCTCAGCCCGGTCGTGGGCTCGGAACAGGGCGGTGTTCGGCCTGTTTTGATAGTTCAAAACGACGTCGGCAATAAATTCAGTCCAACGGTGATCGCCGCGGCAATAACAAGCAGACAGTCAAAGGCGAATCTTCCCACTCACATTATGCTTGGAGCTGACCAAAGCGGACTTCTCAAGGACAGCGTTGTGCTTCTTGAACAAATCAGAACGATTGACAAGCGCAGGCTGAAGGAAAAAATGGGATCACTTGAGGACTCTTCAATGAACGAGATAGACAGGGCGATCTCGATAAGCTTCGGACTGGGGAATACATAGCCTGTCCGAGCGCAGAGAGCATTGTCTGCCGTTTTAAATAAGTCGGTCTATGTAATTAAAAGGGGCGTTACATACATTATGTGTGCGGCGCCCTTTAATTTATTATAAAGTGATTTTTATATATCAAAGAGTCATTAAAACCGCTCGATTAACCGAAATCCGTTTTAAAAGCCGGTGTCCCGAATACGGTGAAAAACGCAAAAAGGGTAAATCTCTGTATATTCCTCTTGCAATAGGTATTGTATGGGTGGTATAATTGACAAAGAGAATTCATCCGGCCTTTGCCGCCGGTACGGATAATGCCGGCGCATAAAAACCTTGTTTAAATACATATTATTTCGTTTACAGCATATTGCCTGTAGGTTAGGCAGTGGATTTTGTTATGTGAATTCTAAAACCGCCGTGAATTTTAGAGCGGCGGAATTTTTAAGCCAATAAATCTTTATTTTCAGGAAAGGGAAAGGGGCAGAGATTAATGTTTAAAATTTTGAAGAAGGAAGAGCTGAACCCGACTGTTACAAAAATGGTTGTTGACGCGCCGCTCATAGCCAAAAAGGCAGAGCCGGGGCAGTTCATTATTTTTCGCGCAAAGGAGGATTCAGAGAGAATACCTCTTACCGTTGCGGATTATGACAGACAATCAGGCACTATAACTATTATATTTCAGATAGTCGGCTATGGAACAATGGAGCTTAACACGCTAAACGAAGGCGACTGCATTCATGACCTTGTCGGCCCGCTTGGCAGAGCGAGCGAGATCGACGGTCTTAAAAAGGTTGCCGTTATAGGCGGCGGCGTCGGCTGCGCAATTGCGTACCCTGTTGCCAAAAAGCTGCATGAAAACGGCTGCGAGGTACATAGTGTTGTTGGATTTCGCAGCAAGGATCTTGTAATCCTTGAAAAAGAGTTTAACTCTGTAAGCGACAAGGTTTGTATGATGACCGACGACGGAAGCTACGGCGAAAAGGGACTTGTGACCGCAGCGCTTGAAAAGCTGATAAAAGAGGGCAATCAATACGACGAAGTAATAGCGATAGGGCCGCTTGTTATGATGAAGTTTGTCTGCAAGCTGACAAAGCAATACAACATAAAGACGATAGTTTCAATGAATCCTATTATGATAGACGGAACAGGTATGTGCGGCGGATGCCGCATTACCGTGGGCGGAGAAACAAAATTTGCCTGCGTGGACGGGCCGGATTTTGACGGTCATCAGGTTGATTTTGACGAGGCTATGCAGCGCGGAAGCATATATAAGGAATTTGAGCAGCGTGCCCGTGAAAAGGGATGCAGCCTTTTGAAGAAGGAGGTTATGTAAGATGCCTGAAAGAAATATGGATCCTAAAAAATGTCCTATGCCGTCGCAGGAGCCGAACGTAAGGAACAAAAACTTTAAAGAGGTTGCTCTTGGGTATACATATGAAATGGCGGTAAACGAAGCAAAAAGGTGTCTTGCCTGTCCCAAAAAGCCGTGCAGCAGCGGCTGCCCCGTAGGAATTGACATTCCTGCCTTTATTTCAAGGGTGGCTGAAGATGATATGGAGGGAGCGTTTAAAATTCTCTCCGCCTCAAGCGCGCTTCCTGCGGTATGCGGCAGAGTATGCCCGCAGGAAACACAGTGCGAGGGCAAGTGCGTAAGGGGTATTAAGGGCGAGAGCGTAGGCATAGGCCGCCTTGAACGCTTTGTTGCGGACTGGCACCGTGAGCATTCGGACGAAAAGCCTGAAATGCCGGAGCAGAACGGGCATAAGGTGGCGATAATCGGCGCGGGCCCAAGCGGACTTACGGCAGCCGGCGACCTTGCGAAGCTCGGCTACAGCGTAACGGTTTATGAGGCGCTGCACCTTGCAGGCGGAGTTCTTGTTTACGGAATACCTGAGTTCAGACTCCCCAAGTCTATCGTTCAACAGGAGATAGACAATTTAAAGGCTATGGGAGTAAAAATTGAAACAAATATGGTAATAGGCAAGATACTGACCGTTGACGAGCTTTTTGAAATGGGCTTTGAGGCTGTATATATTGCAAGCGGAGCAGGCTTGCCGAGATTTATGGGAATACCGGGCGAGAGCCTTAAGGGAGTTTATTCGGCAAACGAGTATCTGACAAGAGTAAATCTTATGAAGGCTTACAAAGAGGACAGCAAGACCCCGATTAAAAAATCAAGGAATGTTGCCGTTGTCGGCGGAGGAAATGTTGCAATGGACGCGGCAAGAAGCGCAAAGCGGCTTGGAGCCGAAAATGTTTACATAGTCTACCGCCGCGGAATGCAGGAGCTTCCTGCAAGAGCCGAGGAGGTCGAGCACGCGCAGGAGGAGGGCATTATATTCAGGACGCTCACAAATCCCGTTGAGGTTTTAGGAGACGAAAACGGTATGGTGCGCGGAATGAAATGTGTTGAAATGGAGCTTGGCGAGCCTGACGAAAGCGGCCGCCGCCGTCCTATAGTAAAACAGGGCAGCGAGTTTGAGCTTGAAATTGACACAATGATTATGAGCATAGGCACAAGCCCTAATCCCCTTATACGTCAGACAACGCCCGGACTTGACACAAACAGGCACGGGTGCATAATTACAAACGGAGACGACGGACTGACAACACGCGAGGGCGTTTATGCCGGAGGCGACGCAGTGACCGGAGCCGCTACGGTAATTCTTGCCATGGGCGCGGGAAAGCAGGCGGCAAAGGCAATAGACAAGTATGTGCGCTCTAAAAAATAAAAATTAAAAAAATTAATGGCTTCGGCAGCAAAAACGCTGACCGAAGCCATTTTTTATATCAGCACCAAAATTCAAGCAGCCGCTCCGTTTCAAAGAGAATATCGGGAAAGCGTTTAAACAGAGCCTGCGTTGTAAATGTCAGAAGGTGCAGGAAAACCATTGCCGAACTTATAAGCATTGAAGCGCTAAAGACAAGCGTGCCCTTGCTTTGAATTGACGGCGCTTGCGCGAGAGCCGTGGTTGCTTCAAGGAATACAAGGATTGATAAAAGCGTTAGTATCGGAAGTGCATCAAGCAGGTATCTTATCGCCGTGCCTGCCATACAGTAATCTATCCAAATAACTGCAACGCTGATTAAGGGTATGAGCAGATAGGTGAAGAATTTAATGTTGCTCTCAGCCTTAAGCCTTTTAGCCGATGCTCGGCTCCTCTTAAGAATAAACGGCAAAATGATAAGCGCTAACATAATGCTTGGGAAGTTTAAAAGGCTCATTGGGGTGTCGCAGTAAACATAACGTCCGTAATTTGCAAGAGGCACAGACGAAAGCGATATATGAGGGAATTGCGGGGTGAATGCCGGCGGCTGTAGAAAATACTGTATCAATGCCGGCGCGATATCTGTAAATCTTACCGTGTTTGCGCTCATATTGCTTACCGTAAGCTGATAGGACGAGCCGAACTCAAACGGCGAGTCAAAACGTATAAGGTTATACCACATAAGCGCCGCCATCCCGATTATAACGGGCAGCAGGAAGGAAAACGCGCATATCAGCTTTCTTTTTACGGCGTAGCCGTTTACGAGGAAATATATAAACACAGGCGCAAGTATCAGCGCGCCGAGCGCCATAGTCGGACGGCAGCCTACACAAAGTATAAAGCCTATGCCGCTTAACAAAAGCAAAACCGCCTGCTTTTTGATTGATTTCTGTTTATAAGCCGCAAGACCGCACCATATACATAAAAGCAAAAAGCTTTGAGAGGAAATGACGGCTGAAAAATATATGTTTGAAAAATCAAGGGAATAATATATTCCGCATACCGCAACGCCGGTAATAAGTCCAAGCAAAAGAATAAGGAAGTTCGGCTTTTTAATAAATTTTTTCACGGCTGTAAGCACCGCTCCAAAGAAAAATATTATCGCGAGAGCGGCGAAGAAGATAGAGGTCATATTCATAGTCGGCAGCTTGCCCGTTAGAAAATAAAACGGGAAATAGAACACCAAAACCGGAACCGCGCCGAAATATGAGTAGTATTTTCCGTTATAGTAGGCCCTGTCCCAGGAAAAGCTTACGTTGCTTTGATCTCGGAGCGAGCCGTCATACGGATTTGTCATCTGCGCAAGCTGCGGCGACGTCGATATATTTAAATTAGCCTGCCCGTTATAAATTGCGTCAAACTGCTGAATATATTGGTCGCTCACTTCAATTTGCGAAGGTTGGTAAGATACCGGCGTTTGGTTAGGAATAAGGAATAAAAATACAGACGCAAGACAAAGTGAAAGCGCGGCGGCGATTATGATTTTATGAGATATATTGTTAAAATCAAAAACAGCCCTGTAAAGCCTTAACCTGCATATTAAAAATATTATAACCGAGGCGCAGGATATGATAAAAAATCTTAAATCTGAAAAGACAAACGGGAGCGCCGATGAAAAGGTAACCTTTTCTATTACGGTAGGAGCCGTTAAATTTGAAAGCTCGATTCTAAAGGAGTGAAGCGTACCGTAGGGCTCCATAGTAAGGCGGCAGCCGTAGCTTGGGCTTGTCTGCTTTTCGCCTGCAATTATATGATTAAGACTCAGATTGTCGTCCGTTATCATTCCGCAGCAATTTAAAATTGAGCTGCTGTTTCCAGAAAATTCAATATCAACAGCCCTTAGTCCCTCTTGATTGATTTCAATATCAACGCTGCCGTTGCTGTTAAATACAATGGAGCTTGCGTTTATCGTAACACTATTCGGCGTTGATGTCGTAAACGATGAAATAGAGGGGGAAAGCGTCTTTTTATCCGTTGTTATGCTTTTGGCGTTGAAAATAAAAATTTCGAGCAAAAATGGAATTATAAAAAGTATCGCGGCTGATTTAAGGCTTTTACGCAGAATTTGCCTGTCGGTAAACGGGGCGAAAACAAACGCAAGATAAACTAATATTGAAACAGCCGAGCAGGCAAACAGCGAAATCGGAGTTTCAACAAACGTGAAAATATGCGTGAAAACACAGCAAAGCAAAAGCGCCGCCTCATTTACAGCGAAGACGAAAGCGCTTCGCTTTATAAGCCTGTTTATGTCAAACTTATAAAGCAGCTCCGGTTTTTTTGAGCCTATAAGCAGCAATGCTGCGCCGCCGGCTAAATAGATTATCGCTGTGATCACGACTGAAAATATAATATCCATTATTTATTCTCCTCAAAACAGCGGTGTTATTTTATTTAAGTTCATATCCGAGCTCAAAAGCCTTTAAATTAAGCTCAAGGAATTTTTGCGGCACCGTGCTGCTCACGGCGTCAAGCCAAACCTGCTTGTCTATGTCGGTCTGTCGGGCGAGCATACCGATAAGAACAACGTTTACAGCCTTTGAGCTTCCTGCGCTTTCGGCAAGAGAAAGCGCGTCCGCGGAAATAACGGTAACGCCCTTGTCGCTTATCTGCTTGAGGATATTTTCCGGATATTCCATATTGCCGGCAACAACAGGCATAGGGTCGATTTGCTGTGTGTTTACTATAATTTTTCCGCCATTTTTAAGATACGGCAGAAATCTTGCCGCCTCAAGCGCCTCAAATGAAAGTATAATATCAGCCTCGCCGAGGTCGATTATAGGTGAGGCAACGCTGTCGCCGTATTTAACATAAGTCACAACGGAGCCGCCTCTCTGGCTCATGCCGTGAACCTCGGATACCTTAACGTCATAATCCTTGCAAAGCAGGACGTTTCCGAGCAAACGGCTGGCGAGCAGGGTGCCCTGACCGCCCACGCCGACTATAAGAATTGATTTTATATTATTCATATCTTAACAGTCCTTTCAGTTATTCGCATATAGCCGATTTTTTACACAGGCTCTTGCAAACTCCGCAGCCGACGCACTGTGTGGGGTCAATTTCGGCTTTGCCGTTTTTAATGCTGATTGCGGGACAGCCGATTGCAAGACACATTTTGCAGCCTATACATTTTTCAGCTTCGATTTTAAACGGCGGATTGTGCTTAACATATTTTAAAAGCGCGCACGGCCGTCTTGATATTACCACCGACGGGCCGTCCGCTTCAAGCTGCCGTCTTATAACGTCTGTAGTCTGCTCAAGATCATAAGGGTCGCAAACCGCCACGTTTTCGATTCCAATCGCACGGCATAGCGCTTCAAGGTCTACCGCCGCGGCAGGGTCTCCCTTTATATTATATCCCGTTGTCGGGTTTTGCTGATGTCCCGTCATACCGGTAATTGAGTTGTCAAGTATTATAACAACCGAGTTGGTAGCGTTGTAGGCAATGTCAATAAGCCCTGTAATGCCCGAATGTATAAAGGTTGAATCGCCGATTACCGCAACGGATTTTTTCTCGCTTTCACCTGCGCGCGCAAGGTTGTAGCCGTGCAATGCGGAAACCGACGCTCCCATACATACGCAGGTGTCCATCATAGAAATAGGCGCCGAGGCTCCAAGGGTATAGCAGCCGATGTCGCCGCTAACATATACCTTTAGCTTTTTTAGCGCGTAGAATAATCCTCTGTGCGGACATCCGCAGCACATAACGGGCGGACGAACCGGTATTTCACAGTCAAGGCTTATAACGTCCGGCTCGCTGCCGAGTATCAGACTGCGGACGGTTTTTTGCGAAAACTCGCCGCATCTTGAGAAAAGCTCCTTTCCTATCGGCTCAAGTCCGATGCTGCGGCAGTGCGTTTCAATAAAATCGTCAAGCTCCTCTATTACATACAGGCGATCCACCCTTGCGGCAAAGTCCTTTATAAGCTTGACGGGCAGGGGATAGACCATACCAAGCTTAAGATATGACGCATTGCTTCCAAGCGCCTCTTTTGCATATTGATAGCAGTCGCCCGCCGCGATTATTCCGATTGACGTATCGTTCATTTCAAGCCTGTTTAAATCAGTGGTCTCGGCAAGCTCTGCAAGCCTTTCCGTCCTCTGCTCAACAAAAACGTGCCTGCCCTTTGCGAATGCCGGCAGCATTACGTTTTTCTGCGGCTGTTTTTTGTATTCCTTAAGAGGAAGCTGTTCTCTTTCCTCAGTTTCAACAAGGCTTCTCGAATGGGCTATTCTTGTTGTCAGTCTTAATACAACCGGTGTGTCGTACTCCTCGCTTATTTTATATGCGATTTTTGTAAATTCCTTGCACTCAGCCGAGTCTGCCGGCTCAAGCATAGGCACCTTCGCCGCTTTTGCGTAGTTGCGTGAATCCTGCTCGTTTTGCGATGAGTGCATTCCGGGGTCGTCTGCGACAGCAAGCATCATTCCGCCGTTTACACCTATGTAGCTCATGGTAAAAAACGGGTCGGCAGCCACGTTTAATCCGACGTGCTTCATTCCGCAAAAGCTTCTTGCTCCTGCAAAGCTCGCCCCTGCCGCCGCCTCTGCGGCAACCTTTTCATTTGGAGCCCACTCGCAGCGTATTTCGTCATATTTTGCCGCGTTTTCGGTTATTTCGGTGCTCGGTGTGCCGGGATAGCTTGACGCTACCCTGACTCCGGCTTCAAAAAGTCCTCTGGCAACAGCCTCGTTGCCAAGCAGTAATTTCTTCATCAATAAACCACCTTCACAGTTTTACGGAGCTTTTTGTGAATTGCTCTGATTTAAATTGTATCAAATTTGTGCGATAAGTGCAAGATTAAAGAGTATTTTGTATATATTTTATATCGAAGCAAGGGTTGCTGCGTGGGCCTTGCTTTATAAATTCATTGCTGATAAGACAAAACGCAATTCCATAAAGACTTTTTTTCAGGAAAGATAGTTCATATCAATTGACATCGCAAAATAATATATATAGTCTAAGCAGTGTATTGACGTTGCACGTTGTATATGATATACTAAAACAGATAAACTGTTGAGATATAAATATATTTAATAAATAAACGTGAAAAATGTAATTTTTTAAATTGCGGCTGCGTTCGTGCTTTAACGGGCGAAAATAGGAAATACCATGGCTCTTGGGTGAACTCATTATGGAACGAAATCTTTTTGTTAAACATAATAGCAGAAAAAAGCTTTCGGGCTATGACCGCGCAATCATCGCGCTGTCCGTGGCTTTGGTTTGCGCAATTTTAATGCTTGTTTTCTGCCTTTCTGCCGGCAGAGCAGTGTCAAATGTACGTCCGCCGCTCGACGCCGATATAAGCTATCAGCTTGATATGTATGCAAGCGGTTCCGGAAAAATAGGCAGTGAAAATATTACAATAAAAAAAGATGATAAAGTCCTGCTCGGCACTGACGGCGCATATGACGACCGGCAGTGGCAGGTTTATGTGCCTGAAAGCGACAAATGGGCTGACGTATATAACGACAACGGCGCGGATTGTGTTTTATATTATTCAAAGCTCAGAAATATGCTTGATTCTGACGGCAGCGCGACATTCAGGCTTGTCTCGGAAAAAGACGGCGCCGAATATGAAAGCGACCGCGTAAAAATTGACGTTTTGGGTGCGCAGACTGTGGAAAATACAGCTGAAAAGGCGGAGAAAGAGGAAGAGGAAGATAAGAATAACGCGGCGTTGCCTATTGCGGATGAGCAGAATGAAAATTCCGCTCCTCTGCTTGATACGCCCAGCCCAATTGATGAAAATTCAACATACAACGTAGTAATAAATTTTAGCTACGAGGACGGTCAAACGGCAGGCAGCAGCATTTCAATGCAGTTTTCCGATGGCGCGAGTAATCCTGTAAATGATCCTCAGCCTATACCTAAGATAGAGGGCTATGAGCCGTATGTTCAAACGCCGGGGTATGCCGACGTTACCGCCTCTGTTGATTTAGACGCTTATACGTTAAGTATTAATATTCCGGTTCTGAACACGAATATGGAATTTAACGTAATATACAGACCCGTTGACGTAGAATATCGTGTTAATTACTACCTGCAAAATCTTGATGACGAAGGATATGCGTTGGATAGTACAGAGGTAAAAACGGCAAAAACAGGCTATCAAATAACAAGTGATGACGTTGCTGTTGAAAAAGCCGGCTTTACGGCAATTGAGCTGCCTCTGCCCACCGTATCGGGCGACGGCAAAACAGAGGTGGATATTTACTATAACAGAAATTATTATAAGATAACCTTTATGCTTAACGGAGGAGTAGGAGAGGGCGACGTATTTGTAAAATACGGAACGCCGCTGTCGGTTAAAGACCCGACGAGGCTTGGATATTCCTTTGACGGCTGGTACGATGAAACGCTTGAAAACAAGCAGGAGCTGCCGGAGACAATGCCGGCTGAAAACGGCAAGGTATATTATGCAAAATGGACTCCTGCAAGCTCCTCATACACAATAGTCCTGTGGCGTGAAAATACGTTTAACGATGATTACAGCTATTTATCAAGCATAAAAAGAGTTCCGGCGAAGACCGAACAGACGATAACCGTTGGAGACGAGTCGGTAAGAGAAAGGATAATTAACGCGCTTGAGAATGAAGCCGACAAGGATTATATTGATATAAATTTGGATAAGACAGATACAATACCGTCTGTCAACGGCGACGGCTCGTCCACACTGAATGTGTATTTCTCTCGCCGTATATATACTCTGCGTTTTGTTTACGCAAGACAGAGTAACGGCACATGGCAAATTCCCACAAGCAATGACGCCTTTTCAAATAACCCAATTAATCCAAACGATGCACCTGTAAGCGACTATAAGAAAAGAATGCAAAACAGAGTTGTATGGACGCCCGTTCAGTCTGCGGTGGAGTTTAATGAGGATTTCCTTTTGAAGCTCAGCACGACGACGGATGAAGGCAAGGATTTGTCCAAACAAGGCTTATATACGGGAACCTATGACTATAATGGAGCAGTGTATTATTATATTGACCTGCGCGCTCCGTATGCAACAGATTTGAATGGCTTGTGGCCGGCGGCGCCTCTGTTCGAACCGGCGTCAGACGGTAGTAAAGAATATCCGTTTATCAGCTGGGGCACATCAAAGGATACGCCGTACAACGATGCAAATAAAAATAACAAAAACATAAAGGGTCCGTATTCCGAAATGGATAAAATGATGATTATCGACCCGGAAAACTGCGTGAAATTCGCAGACGGAAAGGCTGAATACGGCGACGGCGTTCAGCAGTTTGTCGCTTATTGGGGAAAAGGCACTGTATATCATTATACCTATAATATTTACTTCAGCGCGCTGCCGTCTGAATTAGCTTCGGATGATATTACAAAAACCAATTACAAAGGAGACGGTGGCGGAACCGCAGGAAAATATGTAAAACAATATACTCTTAACATTGACAGTACAGCCGGCATAGACGATCAAACAAAGCTTAACTTTAAGGGCATGGAGTATGGCAATAACGGCGACGCCGTCGGAGTGTCAAAGCCGGGTAATAATACAATAAATTATTTTTACCAGCGCCAGATTTCCACCATAACCTTTGACAACGGATATTCAAACTCTATAACGGTGGATGTGCCGTACGGTGAAAGCCTGAGTAAATTCACCTACACACAATACAGACTGCAAAACGGAGAAACGAGAGAATGCGAGCCTACTCATCTTTATGACACAGCCCCCATATACCCGACGAATTATCCCCCGAATATGTATAGCTTCTCCGGCAGCTGGTATCAGGCGTACAATGAATTGCCGGACGGTTCTTGGGAGGTAGTAAAGAGTTCGTATATTGATTTTGCTGATCCCGTCGAGGTTATGGGCGCAACAAATATATTCGTTGTGCCTGAGTGGAAGGTGCAGCAATTTAATGCGGAATTTTATATAAATCCCGGAGATAGCGCTCCGTTTTATGAAGAAAGCTTTGATTACGGCTCGGTTTTAAAGGAACCGCCCAATCCGCAAAAGGGATGGTACGAATTTGAATATTGGTACTATTACGACTCCGCCGGGCAGGAGCAGAGAGTGTCGTTTTTTACAACTACCTTTACCGATAATGTTAAAATATACGCCAAGTGGAAGGAAATAGCAAATGTTCCTTACAGAGTAATCTACCGTCTTGAGGACGGTACAGAGGTTGCAAAACAGGAAACAGGCTATGCCACTACAGGCTCAACTCTTACCTTTGAGGCTAAATTCGGCGAACAGCTTTATGACGGATACAATAACCACTGTTATCCTATCGATAAGATAAGCCAAACGGCAACGGTAGGTATAAATGAGTCTGAAAGCGGTAAGGAGATAGAAATTGTATTTTTATACCGTCTTGGCGGCCCTATACCTTATAAAATAGAATATCGGGAGCTTGGCGGCTGGAATGACGACGGAACGCCGATTGACGGTGATTTGATTGACAAAGACATTATTCCGGAATGTGACAGCAACCCCGAGCTTTATCCTAATGACGTTGACCAAATGTCAATCGTTACCGCGTCGTACAAGCATATTAACGGCTACCAGATAGTAACGACCGACGACGGAAGCCTAAGCTATAATGTAACAAAGATTTTAACATGGTCAAAGCCTGATGATTATACATCGCAAAATACAATAAAGTTTTATTATATTAATGACGATCAAGCAGGTAAATATCTGACAAGATATTTCTGCCAGATGCCGGACGGCAGCTATGAGGAGTATAAAGCAACAGAAGAGATGTACGGCATTATCGGTGTAGAATGCCATGCGAATGAAATTGAAATTCCCGGCTGGAAGCTGAATAAGGCAAACCCCGAGACTGTTGCGTCAGGTGAGATACAAGACAGCGCAACTACGCTTGAGCTTAAGCTTTATTACGACGCTCTTGATGTAGAGATAGTAAAGACGTGGTAGTATATGCAGCCGGAGGACATAGACTTTAATATTTACAGAATAAACAGCTACGGAATTAAGGATAAGGATATGGGCGTTGTTTCAATGACCGTTGATGAAAATAACTGGGATAAATCTATATATCTTCCTTATCCGCAAAACGGCGAGCATTACGTTGTGACTGAAAACACGGGAAGCTTTATAACATCATACGATTCCACAGAGGAAATAACGATTCGAGGTCAGACTGTAAATGCGGGCAGACCGAGCGAAACGGACGACAAAGCCGTGCTGAATGTAACAAATTATCCGATTGTAAGAACTTCTCTGCCGCTTGCCGGCACATACGGGACAGACTTGATTTTTGCATTCGGCTTTGCCCTTGTTTTGTCCTCTGTAATGTTTGGGATTATGCTTATGAGGAGGAAAAGGGGATTATAGTATTATCGCCTTGGCCGAATCGGCGGAAAGCGCTTTGCCGCTTTTGCCGTTAAAAATGCGTTAAAATTATAACCTTGCAGGTGGGAAAGCACAGCGGCGCTTTCCCACAGCGATTTTTAAGGGACTTTATTTGTTTTATAAAAACCGAAAATAAAGCGTTGGCGGCTTTGACTGTATGCGGATTAATTTTTAAAAAATAACGGTTGCAAAAGCGGCGAAAATATTGTATATTAGTAAGCGAAGCTTAGAACATATATTCGATAATACGGCTGCTTGAAAGGAAGAAACGTATGTCTGAAAAAAATATTGTCATTAAGGGAGCCAACGAGCATAATCTTAAAAATATAGATGTTGAAATACCGCGCGACAAGCTTGTTGTGCTGACAGGGCTTTCAGGTTCGGGAAAATCCTCTCTTGCATTTGACACGATTTATGCCGAGGGGCAGAGGAGATATGTTGAAAGCCTTTCATCTTACGCAAGAATGTTCCTCGGTCAAATGGAAAAGCCCGACGTTGAAAGCATAGAGGGACTGTCGCCGGCTATATCAATAGACCAGAAAACGACATCAAAGAACCCACGCTCAACCGTCGGCACTGTTACCGAGATTTACGACTATCTTCGGCTTTTATACGCAAGAATAGGCACGCCGCACTGCCCTGTATGCGGCAAAGAGATAAAGCAACAGACGGTCGACCAGATAGTTGACCGTGTTATGGAGCTGCCCGAAAGAACAAAAATACAAATTCTTGCTCCTATAGTAAGAGGCAGAAAGGGCGAATTTAAAAAAGAAATTGAATCGTCTGTAAAAGGCGGCTATGCCAGAATGAGGATAGACGGCATAATATATGAGCTTAACGAGGATATAAAGCTTGAAAAGAACAAAAAGCACAATTTGGAAATAGTGGTCGACCGCCTTGTTATAAAGGAGGGGATAGACTCACGTCTTGCGGATTCAATTGAAACGGCTTCATCTCTTACAAACGGGCTGATTATGGTAAATGTTATTGACGGCGAGGATATGCTGTTTTCACAAAACTATGCCTGCCCGGAGCACGGCATAAGCATTGATGAGCTTAGTCCGAGAATGTTTTCCTTCAATAATCCTTTCGGCGCTTGCCCAAAATGCACCGGATTGGGCGTATTTATGCGTGTTGATCCCGATCTCGTTATTCCTGACCGCAGCAAATCTATAGCGCAGGGCGGAATAAAGGGCAGCGGCTGGGCAATGGAGGGCAGCACAATAGCAACAATGTATTTTGAGGCTTTGGCTGAAAAGCTTAATTTTTCGCTCAACACGCCGATAAAGGATTTGCCGGACGAGGTCGTTGACGTTATCCTTTACGGGTTAAAGGACGACAAGCTAAAGGTAACACGCAGGAATATGTACGGAGAGGGCAGCTATTATGCCGATTTTGAGGGAGTTATAAACAATCTTGAAAGGCGCTTTAGAGATACGCAGAGCAACTGGATAAAGGAAGAGATAGAGTCATATATGAGCGCTGTGCCGTGCGAGGAGTGCGGCGGCAAAAGACTTTCAAAGGAGAGCCTTGCCGTGACTGTTGGAGGCTTAAATATAAGCCGGCTGTGCGATAAATCCGTAAAGGAGGCTCTTGAGTTTATAAATAATCTTGAGCTTACCGACAGACAGAGAATGATAGCCGACGAAATATTAAAGGAGATACGCCAAAGGCTCGGCTTTTTAAACAGTGTTGGTCTTGAATACCTCACGTTGTCACGCTCGTCCGGCACGCTTTCGGGCGGCGAAAGCCAAAGAATACGCCTTGCAACGCAGATAGGCTCGTCGCTTATGGGCGTTTTGTATATTCTTGACGAGCCGAGTATAGGACTTCACCAGAGGGATAACGACAAGCTGCTCGAAACGCTTAGAAATTTGCGTGATATAGGCAACACGGTCATTGTGGTGGAGCACGACGAGGAAACCATGTATGCCGCGGATTATATTGTTGATATAGGCCCCGGCGCGGGAGTGCACGGCGGCGAGGTAGTCTGCTGCGGCAATGTTGAAAAAATAAAAAAATGCGCAAGATCCATAACGGGGCAGTATTTAAGCGGAAAAAGAAAAATAGAAATTCCGCAAAAGCGCAGGCGCGGAAACGGAAAAAAGCTCAGCATAAAGGGCGCGTCTCAAAACAATTTAAAAAATATAAGCGTGCAAATACCGCTTGGAATGTTTGTGTGCGTAACCGGCGTTTCAGGTTCGGGAAAATCCTCGCTTGTAAACGAAATAGTATATAAGCATCTCGCCTCAAAGCTCAACGGAGCAAAAACAAGGGCAGGAAAATTCAAGTCGATAGACGGGCTTGAATATCTTGACAAGGTAATAGATATTAATCAAAGCCCCATAGGCAGAACTCCAAGGTCAAATCCCGCGACATATACCGGGGTGTTTACCGATATAAGAGAGCTGTTTGCTTCCGTAAAGGAGTCAAAAATAAGAGGCTTTAATTCAAGCAGATTTTCCTTTAACGTAAAGGGCGGCAGATGCGAGGCGTGTCAGGGCGACGGAATTTTAAAAATAGAGATGCACTTTTTGCCTGATATTTATGTCCCCTGCGAGGTGTGCGGCGGAAAAAGATATAACAGGGAAACGCTTGAGGTGAAATACAAGGGCAAATCAATATATGATGTTCTTGAGATGACGGTTGAGGAGGGACTTGCCTTTTTTGCCGATATTCCAAAAATCAGCCGCAAGCTGCAAACTCTGTGCGACGTCGGACTTGGATATATAAAAATAGGGCAGCCGGCAACAACGCTTTCCGGCGGCGAGGCGCAAAGAGTAAAGCTTGCTACAGAGCTTTCAAAGCGTTCGACCGGCAAGACCATATATATACTTGACGAGCCGACAACGGGACTGCACATCGCGGACGTTCACAAGCTTATTGACGTGCTGCAAACGCTTGTTGACGGCGGAAACACCGTTGTGGTCATAGAGCATAACCTTGATTTGATAAAGACGGCCGATTATATAATTGATTTGGGGCCGGAGGGCGGAGACGGCGGCGGAACCGTGGTTGCCAAGGGAACGCCCGAAAAAATCGCGGAATGCGAGAGCTCGTATACAGGTCAATATCTTAAAAAAATACTTTTAAAATAGACAAACCAAATCAGATGTGCTATAATCAAAAAGTTGTAAAAAAGACAGAGCATATTTTTGACAAAGTAAGCATAGTCAGAGGGGATATTTATGGGTGAGAGAGAAAATTTGAGAAATGTTGCAATAATCGCTCATGTCGATCACGGAAAAACAACGCTTGTAGACCAGCTTTTGCGCCAAAGCGGCGTATTTCGTGAAAACGAGGCGGTCGCAGAGCGTGTTATGGATTCAAACGACCTTGAGCGTGAAAGAGGAATAACGATTCTTTCGAAGAACACGGCAGTAATGTATAACGGCACAAAAATAAATATTGTAGACACGCCCGGCCACGCCGATTTTGGCGGCGAGGTGGAGCGTATTCTTATGATGGTCGACGGAGTATTGCTGCTTGTTGACGCGTTCGAGGGCTGTATGCCGCAGACAAGATTTGTACTTAAAAAGGCTCTGGGGCTCGGCAAAAAGCCAATAGTCGTGCTTAATAAAATAGACCGTCCGGGTGCTCGTCCGGAGGAGGTGGTCGACGAGGTGCTCGATTTGTTTATCGAGCTTGGCGCAGACGACGACCAGCTTGAGTTTCCTGTAATATACGCTTCGGCAAGGGACGGCTTTGCGTCAAATGACCCCTATGAGCAGGGAACCGATATGAAGCCGCTGTTTGAGGCGATAATAAACGAGGTTCCGGCGCCTCAGGGCGATTTGGACGGAGAAATGCAGATTTTGTTTTCAAATATAGACTATGACGATTATGTGGGAAGAATCGGAATAGGCAGAGTGGAAAGAGGAAGCGTAAAATCAGGTCAGAGCGCAGTTTTGTGCTGCCGCGACGGTTCGACAAAAAATGTTAAGCTGACAAAGCTTTACCAGTTTGAGGGACTTAAAAGGGTAGAATGCGAAAGCGCCGGACTTGGCGATATTATATGTGTTTCCGGCATAGGCGATTTAAACATCGGCGAGACCGTATGCTCTCCCGACAAGGTCGAGCCTCTTCCGTTTGTAAAAATAGACGAGCCTACCGTATCTATGATGTTTATGGTAAACAACAGCCCCTTTGCAGGCAAGGAGGGCAAATATGTTACCTCAAGGAATATAAGGGACCGTCTTTTTAAAGAGGTGGAAACCAATGTCGCGCTTAGGGTAGAGGAAACTGAATCCGCCGACACCTTCAGGGTATCCGGCAGAGGCGAGCTTCATCTTTCTATCCTGATTGAAACCATGCGCCGCGAAAATTATGAATTTCAAGTATCAAGACCGAGCGTTATTATGAAGAAGATAGACGGCGTTTTATGCGAGCCTATAGAGCTGCTTATTATCGAGGTGCCTGAAAGCTATGTAGGAGCGGTTATGGAAAAGCTCGGTTCGCGCAAGGCTGAGCTTGTCAATATGGGAACAAGGGAGTCCGGCGTTACCCATATCGAGTTTAAAATACCTGCAAGAGGGCTTATGGGCTATAGAAGCGAGTTTATGACAGACACAAACGGAAACGGAATTATGAACCATGTGTTTGACGGCTATGAACCGATAAAGGGAGAGATAATCAGCCGGCATCAGGGTTCGCTTATCGCCCATGAAACAGGAGAAACCACGACTTACGGGCTTTTTGCGGCTCAGGAAAGGGGCAGACTGTTTATAGGCGCGGGCGTTCCCGTTTATGAGGGAATGATTTGCGGCGCAAGTCCAAAGGCAGAGGACATTGTTGTAAACGTCTGCAAGAAAAAGCATATAACTAACACTCGTGCCTCCGGCTCAGACGACGCTCTCAAGCTTACTCCGCATACGGTTCTCAGCCTTGAGCAGTGCCTTGAATTTATAGCCGATGACGAGCTCGTCGAGGTAACTCCGAGCAACGTCAGAATGAGAAAGATGATTCTCAACAAGGAGCAGAGAATGAAAAAGCAGTTTAAGGGCTGATGATTATTTCTTATGGATTATGTAATACTTGATCTTGAGTGGAACGGCGTTTACAGCCGCCGAAAAAAGAAGAATATTAATGAGATTATTGATATGGGGGCTGTAAGGCTGAACGCCGATACCTTAAAGGTCGTTGACAGATACTCTATGCTTATAACGCCTCAGATAGGCAAAAAGCTTAACAAGCACGTTCAGGAGCTTACACACATAAGCATCGACGAGCTTGAATCTGCGCGCCATACGTTCACTCACGCGCTGAGCAGATTCAACTCCTTCTCCGACGGCTGTGTAATACTTACTTGGGGAACTACAGATATTCTTACAATGATGAGCAACTGCGAATATTTCCTGCATGACAACCGCCCGCCATTTTTGAAATATTATATAGATCTTCAGGCGTATTGTCAGAGCGCTATTTCAATGTCAAATCCCGGCAGACAGCTTGGTCTTGTGGCGGTAGCTGAGATGCTTGGAATTAAATACGAGGAAAGAGAAATGCATCGTGCTCTTGCAGACAGCGAGCTTGCCGCGAAATGCTTTAAGGCTCTTTATAACGCCGAGTCGGTTGCAGAGTATCTTAACAGTGCTGACAGTGAGTTTTACAAAAGAATGACATTTAAAAACCACTATATTACCGATATTGACAGCGAGGATATAGACAAGAACGAGCTTTATGACTTTTGCGGCAAATGCGGCTGTAAAATGCAGGTTAAATCACGCTGGCAGAGTAAAAACAGGGGATTTCGGGCAAGAACGGTTTGTCCCAACTGCAAGGTGCCGAGCTACACTATAGTCAGATTTAAAAGAAAATTTGACCATGTTGAAATAAAGCGCTTTACTGCTCCTGTCGGCGAGGATACAGAGAAGAATTCCGCAAATGAACATAGTGTTGTTACAGACAGCGATTGACCTTAATATCAATCGCTGTTTCAATTGCAGTCAAAGTAAACCCCCGGTTTTACCGGGGGAGCGATAAAACGCTTTAGTAAAAATAAAAAGGGCGAGCAACAAGCAAGCCCAAAAGATTGAAAAAGATAAAACCTCCGAGTAAAATGGTAAAGGTTTGGCAACCGTATTACCAAAAGACAAGGAGGTTAAATCAGTGAAAAAAGATATCAGGAACGAGATCAAAAGCACAGCACATTCCAAATACAGATGTCAATATCATATTGTGTTCGCTCCGAAGTACAGGAGAAAAGAGATATATGGGAAGTTAAGAAAAGACATCGGAGAAATATTGAGAAAATTGTGTGATCAAAAAGGTGTAGAAATCATAGAGGCAGAAGCCTGTCCTGACCATATACATATGTTGGTCAGCGTGCCACCGTACATCAGTATAGCACAATTCATGGGGTATCTCAAGGGAAAAAGCAGCTTAATGATCTTCGACCGACACGCAAATTTGAAATATAAGTATGGTAGCAGAAACTTCTGGTGTAGAGGATATTTTGTAGATACGGTAGGACAAAACCGCAAAATGATTGCGGAGTATATAAGAAATCAACTAGAAGAAGATTATGCACAAGATCAGATAAGCATCAAAGAATATACAGACCCGTTTACGGGTAGCAAGAGAGGCTAGGCAAAAAAAGACAGCCGCACGTGAGCGGCTGCCTGTGATGGTAATGCGGTGTCAAACTTCTGTGCCCCTTTTAGGGGCTAAGCCTGTAATAGCCCCTTTTAGGGGCTGTGCAAGCCACCGGTTTACCGGTGGTATTGACT
>CANQEU010000027.1 GCA_947595635.1 uncultured Clostridia bacterium | reverse complement strand
TTAAAATTATCTGACGTTCCGCTTCCACCCGCGATTAACGGTTCAATGTTTTACTTTTCGTTTGCTTGCGCAAAAGTTGCCCCGAAAAATTTTATTTCGTTCGGAAACATCTCTCGTTTAAGGGATATTTACTTTCAAGTTTTTGCTTGCCTTGGAGCGTTTGCGCTCGACATTCTGCCCTGTTAGGGAAGATTGATTATTAGTTGCAAGATTTTGCAGACAGTGGCACGAATTTAAAATCAAATAAATTTTTGTGAGAGAAAGTGGGGGCTTACGGGGGAGCGACAGCTCCCCCGTTTAAAATCCAATTTTAAAGCAGCAGCGTTACCGGCGCGAGTCGGCAGCGCTGCGGTCATAGAAATATAAAACAAAGCCTTTCTTGCTTTGAAAAATAATATTTATAATCCTACTTCGCCCTCGTGCAGGGCTTGTTAAGACTTAATATTGATAAGCTTTTTTAGATGATAAAAACAAACCTGCACGTCAATAAACTATTTCTCTGAAACTGCGCTGAATTTAACCGCTTTTGGGGAAATATATGAACGAAGGTCTATCTCGCCCTTGCTCAACGCGCCCGTAAGGCGAAGAAAAACAATATATATAAAAAGAGATAAAAGTAAAAGAGCTATGGTGCAAGGCGTATTCTGCAAAATCGGAAATATCCGCTGTAAAAGCGAAAGCACACAGCACGGCAAAGCCGCCGACACAAGCGGCTTTATTACCCAATCGAGAATTTTAAAATCAACAAGCGACACCTTTATAAGCCTCATAAGGCTTAACCCGGTGTTAAATATGCCGCTTATGAAAAATACGGCTATAAGTCCGCGCAAACCGAACAGCGGCAGCAGAATGCTTATGAGAATTACGCGAACAACCGAATCGGCGGTATTGTATGTGAGATAATGCAGCTGCTCGTTGAGCCCCTTGAGCATACCGTCTATGACGGAATCAAGATAAAACAAAGGAACTATCGGCGCAAGAACGCGTATATATATGTTTACCCCCGGCTCGCTGAAAAGCATATTGCCTATACTGTCGGCAAAGCAGAAGAAAACAGCGGCGGCAGGAGCAGAGAATATGAGCGCAAAGCGCAAAACCTTTTCCGTCATAAAGCGAATGGAATTTTTCTTCAGCGTTGCCGCTGCGTCCGCAAGCTCAGGTATCATAAGGGTGGAAAACGACAGCAGAAACGCCGACGGGAATGTAAGCAGCGGCATTGCCATACCGGAAATTATACCGTATTTTGACAATGCCGCCTCCGGCGAATGGCCGTAGGCTGTAAGACCCCTTGGTATAAGCACATTTTCGGCAGCCGAAAATCCGGTTCTTACGGTTGACGATAAGGTGACAGGCGCGCCTATAAGCGCCGCCTTTTTAAAAAATCCGCCTGCGCCCTCCTTTAAAACCGAAAATTTGCCGACGTCCCTTTTGTAAAGTATGTATGTATATATAAAAGATATAAATTCGGCAGAGCTTGCGCCG
The DNA here is from genome assembly GCA_947595635.1 of uncultured Clostridia bacterium. Classification (GTDB taxonomy): domain Bacteria; phylum Bacillota; class Clostridia; order Oscillospirales; family Acutalibacteraceae; genus UBA7067. The sequence goes on along the minus strand of CANQEU010000027.1, from coordinate 27,793 downwards.
ATCGCAACGGCACAGCAGGCGTACTCTGTTCCCATTGGCGCAAAAATGCCTGCAATCGCGGCAAATACCGCTATTTCGGCAATCTGCTCAAGAAGCTGCTCGCTTGCGGTGATATATGCCTTGCGCCTTGCGAAAAAGTATCCTCTGAAGCACGCCGAAAGCGCGAGAAACGGAAGCCCCAGAGCCATAACGCGCAGCGACAGCGCAGCCCTTATGTCGCCGAGTATCACTTCGCATATCAAATCCGAAAAAATATAAAGCACTGCGGACGATACGGCGCTCATTGCAAGCGCCGAATACAAGCATAAGCTTATATACCGCCGCCCTCTGCCTGATTCTCCTCTTGCAAAGCATTCTGTTACGGTTCTTGTTGCTATCAGCGTAATGCCTGAGGTGGAAAACGTAACGCAGAAAAAATACAGCGAGCATATAAGCTGATAAAGTCCTATTCCGCCGGAGCCTATAGTGTTTGACATATAAACGCGAAAGCCCATTCCGAGCGTTCGGGTCAAAAGCGCGGAGCCTGTCATAATAAATGCGTTTAATATAAATCTTCTTTTTCTCACAGCTTTTTTCTCCTTTGAATATCCTTCACTGCTTAACGGGCGTCGCCCTTTCCTTAAATGATATGCTTATTAAAGCAGAATTTTGACAAGCTCTTATCCCTCTTTTGCGTATTGTGATTTTTCATTAATTTTACTTGAAAGGCTCCGGTGTATGTATTAGTATATTATTAGCCGTAAAATTCGCGCTTTAACGCGGTCGTCCTATGCGCAAAACGGAACATTATCAATTTGGGGATTAAAAATATGCTAAAGCTTTTAAAATTTGCCAAGGATTATAAATTGCAATTTACGCTCGGCCCTGCCTGCAAGCTGCTTGAGGCTGTGTTAGAGCTTATAGTTCCGCTGGTTATGGCTGACATTATAGACGTCGGCGTAAAAAACGGCGACAGCGGCTATGTGCTTTCACGGGGAGGTTTAATGCTGCTGCTCGGCGCAGTCGGTCTTTTAAGCGCTCTTGTGTGTCAAAAAAGCGCGTCTATCGCCTCTCAGGGAAGCGGCACAAAGCTTAGAAACGCGCTCTATCGCCATATAAACACGCTTTCTTTTGCTGAAATTGACAAAATCGGAACGCCCTCTCTTATAACGAGAATGACTAACGATATAAATCAACTGCAATACGCGGTCGCAATGCTGATAAGGCTTGTCATCCGCGCCCCCTTCCTCGTTATAGGCGCAATGATAATGGCGGCATCAATAAATTTAAAGCTGTCCTTGATATTCTTTGTTGCGTCTCCGCTAATAGCGGCGGCACTGTATTTTATAATGAGCAGGAGCGTGCCGTTTTTTAAGTCGATTCAAAAACGCCTTGACAAGCTGTCGCTAATATCAAGAGAGGGACTTGAGGGTGCGAGAGTAGTTAGAGCATTTCATAAGGAAAAAAGCGAGGAGGAGAGATTTGACCTCGCTAACAACGAGCTTGCCGAAACGTCGCAGCGCGTCGGCGTGCTTTCGGCGCTGCTCAACCCGGTAACCTACGCGATAACAAACCTCGCAATTGTCGCCATAGTGTGGTGCGGCGGCGGTCTTGTTGATTCGGGCGAGCTTCAAACAGGCGACATAATTGCCCTTGTCAGCTATATGACGCAGATCCTGCTCGCTATGGTGGTTGTCGCCAATCTTGTCGTTACCTTTACAAAGGCTTCGGCAAGCGCCGCAAGAGTAAACGAGGTGTTTTCGCTTCAGCCGTCTATAGTAAGCGGCAGCGATAAGGAGCTTGAGCCGGCCGCAGACAAAAGCTTTATCGAATTTGATAATGTAAGCTTTGGATATGGCGGCGGCGACGTTTTAAAAAATATCAGCTTCAGCGTTGAAAAGGGAGAGACCGTTGGCATTATCGGCACTACCGGCAGCGGAAAGACAAGCCTTGTTAATCTTATACCGAGGTATTATGACGCAACAGACGGCAGAGTGCTTGTAGGCGGCAGATGCGTAAGGGATTATCCCGTTTCTCAGCTTAGAAAAATGTGCGCCACGGTTATGCAGCGGTCGGTTCTGTTTTCTGGCACGATAAAGTCCAATATAAAATGGGGAAACAGCAACGCAAGCGACGAGCAGATAATCAAGGCTCTTGAAATAGCGCAAGCAAAGGAATTTGTAGATAATCTGCCTTACGGTATAAATACCCAAGTTTTACAGGGTGGCAAAAACTTTTCCGGCGGTCAAAAGCAGCGCCTTGCAATCGCAAGGGCAATTGTCGCTCAATCGCCTGTGCTTATTCTTGACGACAGCGCAAGCGCCCTTGACTTCGCAACAGATAAAGCCCTTAGAAGCTCGATAAAAAGCAACACAGGCAATACCACCGTATTTATTGTTTCGCAGCGTGTTGCTACGGTAAGGGACGCCGACAAAATCCTTGTTTTAAAAAACGGTGAGCTTGCAGGCGCGGGCAGTCATAAGGAGCTGTTTGCGGATTGCGAGGAATACAGGGAGATATGTCTTTCACAGCTTAGCGGCGAGGAGGCAGATATATAGTGAACAGAAAGGTTGCAGGAAGGATTTTAAAATATACGGCAAGCTATAAAAAATCACTTTTCGGGGCGTTTTTGTTTGCCGTTATCAGCGTTTGCCTAACATTGCTCGGGCCGGTGCTTACAGGAAACGCCATTGACTATATAATAGGAAAGGGAGCGGTAGATTTTTTGTCTGTCGGCAAAATTCTTGCGGGACTTATATGCGCTACCGCCGGAGTTGCACTGTTTCAGTGGCTTATGAGCCTTTGCATAAACAGGGTAAGCTATCTTACTGTGCGTGATATGAGGAGCGAAGCATACAAAAAGCTTAATTCCGTTCCGCTTTCATATATAGACTCAAATTCGCACGGAGATATAATAAGCAGAATAATAAACGATATAGACGCGGTCGGCGACGGGCTTTTGCAGGGCGTTACACAGCTTTTTTCGGGGGTAGTCACCATTATAGGCACCCTTGGCTTTATGCTTGCCATAAACTATAAAATAGCAATCGTCGTTGTAATCGTAACCCCGCTGTCACTGTTTGTCGCGTCGGGAATTGCAAGACTGTCCTCAAAAATGTTTTCAAAGCAACAGCAAATACAGGGTGAAATAGGCGGTTTCATTGAGGAAATGATAGGCAATCAAAAGGTGGTCGCCGCTTTTTCTATGGAGCAGAGCAACGAAAGTGAATTTGAAAAGCTGAACGACGAGCTTTATATATACGGCAAAAACGCGCAGTTTGCCTCATCGCTTGCTAATCCGTCAACAAGGTTCGTAAACGCCGTTGTTTATGCCGCCGTCGGCGTTATCGGCGCTCTGAGCGCAATTGCCGGAGGCTTAACGGTCGGTCAGATATCCTGCTTCCTGACCTATGCGAATCAATATACAAAGCCCTTTAACGAGGTCACCGGCGTAATATCCCAGCTTCAGACCGCAATTGCCGGCGCGGCACGGTTTTTTGCGCTTATCGACGCGCCGGACAAAAAGCCCGACGCCCCCGACGCAATAGAGCTTGACAACGTTAGGGGCGAAATAGAATTTAAAAACGTCTGCTTTTCATATACGCCGGACAAGCCTCTTATTAAAAATTTTAATCTCAGCGTAAAGCCGGGACAGCGCATTGCAATTGTCGGCCCGACCGGCTGCGGAAAAACTACGCTCATAAATCTGCTGATGCGCTTTTATGACGTAACCTCCGGGGAAATCAAAATCGACGGCACGCCCGTTGAAAGGCTTAAAACAGACAGCATACGCCGCAGCTTTGGAATGGTTCTTCAGGACAGCCGGCTTTTCAGCGGAACCGTACGCGATAATATAGCTTACGGCAAGGAGGATGCGACCGAAAGCGAGATAATAGCGGCGGCAAAGTCGGCATATGCGCATTCGTTCATAGAAACGCTGCAAAACGGCTATGACACCGTAATAAGCGGGGACGGCGAAAATCTTTCACAGGGACAGATCCAGCTTTTGTGTATCGCAAGGGTAATGCTCACCGATCCGCATATGCTTATACTCGACGAGGCAACAAGCAGCATAGACACCCTTACCGAGCAGCGCGTTCAGCTTGCCTTCAATAAAATGACGGAGGGACGAACAAGCTTTGTCGTCGCTCACAGATTGTCTACCATAAGAGAGGCCGACGTTATACTTGTTATGAAGGACGGAAACATAATAGAGCAGGGCAGGCATAACGAGCTTTTGGCAAAAAACGGATTTTATGCCTCGCTTTACAAAAGCCAGTTCGCTCAATCATAGGAGAAAGAAATTTCCTCTGTATTTCCATAAACGCGCGCATTAGTTGATATACAAAATATGAGATGATTGATAAAATTTTAACAATCAGACTGCATTTAGCACAAATGTATAATAGATACTTTTGATTATTATATATGTTGCACAAAATACGAGGATTTTTGAAATTTGGCCTTTTTGCACAAATGATTACGAGGTTGTAACCGATTTATAGGGAAAATCCATTAAAAAGACGATGTAAATTGATAAAAAACCGCTGAAATCAGCGGTTTTTTCGTTTTATACAAGCCTCCGAAAAACTTTACAAGATTGTTACAATAGGTTACAATATGATACGTTGTTGCAAACAACTGTATCGAAAATGTGATAAGGAGGCAAGGAGAGCGATGCTCTCTGAGTTTTATGATTAAAAACACAAAAAGACTTGCGGCTATAGTAATATCGGTTGCTGCTCTTGTTATAATGACGCTTACAACCGTTTACGCGACCGCAGGCAACGATGTAACAAGCGAAAAAAGCGCGTCGTTTAGTCACGTTCTGCGTTTATTAAAGATTCAATCCGACAAGCTTATTCTCGGAGTCGGCGAGGAATATTCATTTGACCTTGCAATAAGCGGCGAATACGACCCGTCTTTATTAAAATGGAGCAGCAGCAACAGCAGTGTGTTGACTGTTGACGAATACGGAAAAATTACCGCACTTAAGGCAGGCAGCGCCGCGGTATCGGTTCAGCTTTCAAGCGGCGAGAGCGCAGGCTGTAATATAAAGGTAACAAACGCTCCGACAGACATATCTATCAGCAGAGAAAAGGCAACAAGAGGCGTCGGCGACTGCTATCAGCTTTCCGCATCGGTCACACCGTCAAATGCGGTTTCTAAATGCACATGGTCAAGCAGCGACAGCGCTGTGGTTTCGGTTGACGCAAACGGCAGAATAACGCCTAAAAAAGCAGGTGTTGCAAATATCACCGTAAAAACCTATAACGGCAAGAGCGCAAGCTGCAAGGTAACGGTAAGAAACGCTCCGTCGTCTGTAACACTCAGCAGAGAAAAGGCAACAAGAGGCGTTGGCGACAGCTATCAGCTCAGCGCGTCTATTCCATCCGGAACAATGGCTACTTATGTATGGGTGAGCAGTAACCCGTGGGTAGTGTCGGTTAATCAGAGCGGTAAAATAACACCGAAAAAGGTCGGCACGGCAGAAATCACCGTAAGAACCTACAACGGCAAGAGCGCAAGCTGTAAGGTAACGGTAAAAAAAGCTCCGGATTCGGTAGCGCTGAACAAGACCTCGGCTACAAAGGGCGTCGGCGATACGCTGAAGCTTACAAGTAAAATACCGTCCGGCACAATGACAAACTACACATATTCAAGCAGCAACAAGAGCGTTGCGTCGGTAAACAAAAACGGACTTGTAACGCCCAAAAAGGCAGGCACGGCAACTATTACCGTAAAAACACATAACGGCAAAAAGGCGAGCTGCAAAATAACGGTTAAAAATGCTCCTACCTCAGTAAAGCTTAACAGAACGAGTGCGACAAGAGGCGTTGGCGACTGCTACCAGCTTACAAGGACTCTTTCGTCTAATTCAGCTTCTACAGACGAATGGTCAAGCAGCAACAGCAGCGTTGTTTCAGTTGATAAAAACGGAAAAATAACCCCTAAAAAGGTCGGCACTGCTAAAATCACTGTTGAGACCTATAACGGCAAGAAGGCAAGCTGCACAGTAAATGTAAAGAAAGCGCCTACATCAATCAAGCTTGAAACTCCAAAGGCTCTTGATACAGGCAAGAGCTGTACTATAAAGAAAACTCTTTCCGCAAATTCAATGGCAAGCTGCACATGGTCAAGCAGCAACAAAAATATTGCCTCGGTTGATAAAAACGGAAAGGTTACAGCCAAAAAGAGCGGAAGCGCAAAAATTACCGTTAAAACCTACAACGGAAAAACCGCAAGCTGTACCGTAAATGTAAACGAAGGCTATACGGACGACGACCTTTATTGTCTTGCCGCCGTTATTTGGCAGGAGGCAGGCTCATCGTGGATAAGCGACAGGCTCCAGCTTATGGTCGCAAATGTTGTTATGAATCACGTTGCAAGCCCAAGCTTCCCGAACACGATAAGAGGCGTGCTGACAAGACCGTATGCATACGGAAGAATGGCATGGGACGGCATTCATATGCCTACAGCAAGCGACCCGATAACAAAGGCGGCTATTGACAGATGCTATGCAAATGCCAAGAAGATATTGGACGGCTACCGCCTGCTCCCCTCAAACGTAATATATCAGGCAGGCTTTGTTCAGGGCAGCGGAGTTTACGCATATGAAAACGGAATTTATTTCTGCTACGCATAAATAATATCCTTTATAAAAAACTATTTAAAGCCTCTCGGCGGAATGCCGGGAGGCTTAGTCTGTTGAAAAGGCGTTTTTCCTATGTAGTACGCAGTCGGCGCTGCTGTGCGGCTGGAGTGCATTTCAGCACAAGGAATTTTGCCTGATAAAGTTTTTTATTTCGCAAAGCGAATTTATAGTAAAAATAAATTTTTGAGCGAACAGGTGGGGGCTTACGGGGGAGCGTGAGCTCCCCCGTTTAAAATCTAAACTATAAAGCAGTAGGCAGGTCGCCGTAAGGCGGTCTGCCTGCGGTCATAGTCTGCGCAGGCATAAAGCCGGTGCATGAAAAATAAAAATGTCCGCCTGACAGCGGACATTTATGCGACCGGACCTGTAAGCCGGGTTCTGTCGTGAACAGCCATCTATCTTGGCAGACCGTTGCCGAATCTGCTCAACGCCACCTCCTAAGACACGCAAGGCTCGTATTTGTCTTCCACGGTGTTGCTCCAAATAGGGTTTACATGGCCGCTGCGTCTCCGCAGCGCCGGTGAGCTCTTACCTCGCCTTTCCATCCTTGCCCTTGCGGGCGGTTTATTTCTGTTGCACTTTCCCTGGGGTCGCCCCCGGCGGCCGTTAGCCGTTATTTTTGCCTTGTGGAGCCCGGACTTTCCTCGGACAGCAGCTTTCGCATCTGCCCGCGGCTGTTCAGTCCGCTCGCAGGTAATATTGTAATATATCATACATTGAAAGTCAAATTTATATTGCCCTTTTAAGGAATTTGTTATATACTTTTCAAAGAGCAATTTATGCGAAAGGGGTTTTGTTTTGTATGGATATAAGGGAAGAATCGCTGAACAAGCACTATGAATGGAACGGAAAAATCGAGGTGGTATCAAGAGTAAAGATAAACAGCTCGAAGGATCTTTCACTTGCATATACTCCCGGCGTGGCGCAGCCGTGCTTTGAAATTCAAAAGGATTACGATAAATCCTTTAAGCTGACAAGAAGAAATAATTTGGTGGCGGTTATAACGGACGGAACGGCGGTGCTCGGACTCGGCGATATAGGGCCGGAGGCAGGTATGCCCGTTATGGAGGGAAAGTGCGCTCTGTTTAAGGAGTTTGCCGATGTTGACGCGTTTCCGATTTGCGTAAGGTCTAAAAATGTTGAGGATATAGTAAAGACGGTTTATCTTATAAGCGGAAGCTTCGGAGGAATAAATCTTGAGGATATATCTGCGCCGCGCTGCTTTGAAATAGAAAGACAGCTGAAGCAGATATGCGATATTCCCGTATTTCACGACGACCAGCACGGAACAGCAGTTGTTGTCGCGGCGGCGCTTATAAATGCGCTGAAGGTCGTTGACAAGAAAATTGACGAAATCAGGGTGGTTATAAACGGCGCTGGCTCGGCAGGCATCGCAATTGCAAAGCATATGCTTAATATGGGAGTTAAAAATCTCATAATGGTTGACAAATTCGGCATCGTTTGCGAGGGTATGGAGGAGCTTAACAGCGAACAGGCATATATGGCAACAATTACTAACGCCGAAAAATTAAGAGGCTCTCTTGAGGACGCAATGAAGGGCGCGGATATGTTCCTCGGAGTTTCGGCTCCGGGAGTAGTAAGCGAGGATATGATAAAATCAATGGCGGACAAGCCGATAGTTTTCGCCATGGCAAATCCCACTCCCGAAATTATGCCCGATAGAGCAAAGGCTGCCGGCGCGGCTGTAGTCGGAACAGGCAGATCCGATTTCCCGAATCAGATAAACAACGTGCTCGCCTTCCCCGGAATATTCAGGGGCGCGCTTGACTGTAGAGCAAGGGAGATAAACGAAGAAATGAAAGCAGCAGCCTCGGTCGCGATAGCTTCTCTTGTTGACGAGCAGAAACTGTGCGCCGATTACATACTTCCTGAAGCGTTTGATTCGAGAATAGGCGCGGCTGTTGCGAGCGCCGTTGTTGAGGCGGCGAGAAAAACCGGAGCCGCAAGGGAATAAATTTATTCTTCGGTGCTTTTGATACAGCGCGGTATGACTGATTGACCCAAAAAGCAATTTATATGATTTATATTAAAAAACGGCGGCGAGGCTTGCATCCTCGCCGCCGATGTTAATTTTTAAGCTCGATAATTTCAACCTGCTTTGTGAGCACCTCGGTATACTGAACCGTATAACGGCGACGTTCGCTGCCGCTGCCCTGCTCTATGCGAAACAGGTTCGGATATATACCGGTTATGACTACCTCCGCATTTTTAATATTCGGCTTTAACCTCGGTATATACACATTGATATGTATATGAGGGTCTGTTTCATACAGGTTGCGAACCTGTTGCTTTATCAATGTCAATTCGCTCATTTTTTACACCTCACAATAAAGCGAAATACAGCTTGCCGTTTCATTTGTTGCTCCGATATAATTATATCAAATATAAATAAAAAAAGCATACGGATATTTTGTTAAAATATTTTTTCTTAAAAGAATTAAAATTAAAAATTCTGACCGCGTTTTTGAAATACAGGGCGTTAAAAACGGCGTCCTGGGCTAAAAAATTTTGCACAGTCAAAGAATTTCGACATTTTCAAGACTTGAATTTTTTGTTGAAGCGATATATAATTAAAAGCAACGAGCAGCAAGATGCGTAAGTCCAGTTTTTGGATTTACGCATTATTTTTTTGCCCTAAAAAGGAGGAAAATACAATTATGAAGCAGATGGATCAATCCTTTCTTGCCAACGAAAAAATAGGAGTATTAATGCGGCGGTATGCGCTGCCGTGCATTATTTCACTTCTTGTAGGCGCGCTTTACAACATAGTAGACCAAATATTCATTGCAAACGCCGAATATCTCGGCTCTTTTGGAAACGCCGCAAACACGGTGGTTTTTCCGCTTACGGTCATTGCCCTTGCCGTAGCCGTTATGATAGGCGACGGCTGCTGTGCGTTTGTCAGCCTTTGTCTTGGAAAGGATGATTCAAGAATGGCAGGCGGCAGTATAGGAATGTCAATAGTTATGGCTGCTGCAAGCAGCGCGGTGCTGTGCGGCGTATATATTGCTTTCGGCAATCAGATAATAGAAATATTCGGAGGCACTGTCAATCCGGAAACATTTTCGCTCTCAAGGGAATATTTCTTTTATATATCTCTCGGCATTCCTCTTTATATGTTCGGTCAGGCGATGAACCCTGTTATTCGTGCGGACGGAAGCCCCGGCTTTGCCATGCTGTCAACGCTTTCGGGCGCCTTAATCAATATAATCCTCGACCCTCTGTTTATCTTTGCGTTTCGGTGGGGAATGATGGGAGCGGCGGTCGCGACGGTTGCGGGTCAGGCGGTAACGGCGGCGCTTGCGCTGTGGTATCTTTTTCATACAAAAACCGTTAAGCTCAAAAAATCCGATTTCAGACTAAACAAAAAAATCATATGCAAAACCCTCTCTCTCGGACTTTGCAGCTTTTTGTCCCAGGTGTCGCTTGTTGCGGCGATGGCGGCAATAAACAATATGATAAGAAAATACGGTGCTATGGACTTTATCTTCGGGCAGGCGCAGTATGCGCAGATACCTATGGCGGTAGTCGGCATTGTAATGAAGGTGTTTCAAATCGTAATTTCGGTGGTAATCGGAATGGCGGCAGGATGTATTCCAATCGTGGGCTATAATATGGGCGCAGGCAAATACGGGCGTGTAAAGAGATTGTTTACGCTTTTGCTTGTGTGCGAGGCGGCGGTCGGACTTTTAGCGCTGCTGGCGGTCGAGCTTATGCCAAAACAGCTTATAGCGATATTCGGCTCCGCGAACGAAAGCGTTTATTACACCGAATTTGCCGTTAAAGCGTTCCGTGTTTATCTTTGTATGATAATTTTTGCCTGCGTCAACAAGGCGGTATTTATTTTTTTGCAGGCAATGGGCAGAGCGGCGGCGTCTGCCGCGCTTTCGATGATAAGAGAAATAGTATTCGGAGTCGGCTTTGCTCTGCTGCTGCCGATGTTTTTCGGCCTTGACGGAGTGCTTTATTCCATGCCGGTGTCCGATATATTGACGTTTATAATATCTTCATTTTTAATTTTAAACACATATATGGGCTTAAACAGCAAAAGAAAATGCGGCTCACAGCCCTTGTCGCGGGCTTCCTCCGTCTCATAAATGTCTGCCTTGGTATGTCGCCTTAATTTTTGAATAAACATTTCATTATTAACAAATTATTATTTTTTTGTTTAGCAATATTTCATTTTACTTTAAAATTTGTGTAATGATAAGGTTATATGATTAAATCATCAAAAGCGAATGACGCAGTTGTCAAATAAATGAAAGTAAGGTGTTATTTATGGACAAAAACTATAATGATAATTTTGAAGGAACCGAAGGCTTTAATAAGAGCACGGAACAGCAGCCGCAGAAAAACGAGCCGGAAAATATTTACTCAAGCACTGCAAGCTACTTCAATAAAGGCGGCGACGTCAACAGCTCGCCGTATTATACGCAGGGCGGCAGTCAGGAAAACGGCGGCAGCGGATATGCTCCCCAGTCAAGCCAAGGAAGCGCTTATCAGGGCGGCTCCTACAGCGCCGGCTCAAAACAGCAGACGGAGGAATTTTTTGACGCGGAAGGAAATTACCGCAGGCGCTACACGTCGGACAATCAGCCGGCAGGCAGATATGATTCGGGCGGATATTCAAGCACAAGGTATATAAACAATCAATCACAAAATAATCAGACACAGCAAAGCGCATCTCAGACAGGCGGCTACTACACAACGCCAAACAGCTATTACACCTCAACGCGCGCACAGTCGGAGCAGCGTGCCGCGGGCGCGAAGAAGGAGAAAAAAAGATTGGGCAGGGCGGCAACCGCAGTTCTGCTTGTAATATGTATGCTTGCCTGCGGCGGAATCGGCTTTGGCGGAGCAATGCTTGCAAACAGGCTGAACCCCTCTGCGTCAGGCGACGGCGTTAATATCCAAAAGGTTGTTGAGACCGTTTCGACCGGAACCGATGGCAATGATTCGATGTCAACGCAGGCGATAGTTGAAAAAACGCAGAACAGCGTAGTTGAAATCACAACCGAGTCTGTAACGACCGGCGCGTTTTCACAGAATTATATAACCCAGGGCGCGGGCAGCGGCGTTATCATATCCGAAAACGGTTATATCATTACAAACAATCACGTTATTGACGGAGCAAAAACTATCAAGGTTACGACCAAGGACGGAAAAAGCTATGACGCAAAGCTCGTCGGCACGGCAGCTCCTACTCTTGACGTTGCGCTTGTAAAAATCGACGCTTCCGGTCTTGAGCCTGTTGTTATGGGCGACAGCGATAAAATAAAGGTCGGCGAAAAGGCGGTTGCTATAGGCAATCCGCTCGGACAGCTCGGCGGTACTGTAACAGAGGGTATAATCAGCGCGTTAAATCGTGACATATCTGTCGACGGCACCGTAATGAACCTTTTGCAGACAAACGCTGAAATTAATCCGGGAAATTCCGGCGGCGGTCTTTTTGACGGTCACGGCAATCTGATAGGTCTTGTTGTGGCAAAATCCGTGAGCAATGAGATTGAGGGAATAGGCTTTGCCATTCCTGTAAACAGCATTTCGGATATTGTCGGCGACCTTACCGAGTACGGCTATGTTAAGGGCATTACCGAAACGGGTCTTACGCTGCTTGACATTGCAAACGAGCAGACCGCGATGATGTACGGCGTAAGGGAAACAGGCGTTTATGTTCAGAGCGTAGCCTCAGGAAGCGCGGCGTCTGACGCGGGCTTCGTCAGAGGTGACAGAATAGTTTCCGTTGACGGCAATGATGTTTCCTCCAAGAGCGAATTTGACAAACAGATAAAGGGCCACAGCGTGGGCGACAAGGTTGTTGTCACAGTCAGCAGAGACGGCAAAAAGGTTAATCTTAACCTTATTCTTGAGGAATATAAGCCTGAATCTTCGTCAACCTCAAACGGCTTTAACGACGAGGGAAACGGCGGCAAAAACGATGACGATAACTACGGCGGCTTTGAGGATTTCTTCAATGATTTCTTCGGCTGATGCGCATAGCCGATAAGGCTTTAAATAACGGATTTTCTAAAGACGGATATGACGGGTGTTCAGCCCGTTGTATCCGTCTTTTTGCAATAATTGCAGGCGGCATTGTTATTTTATATTTTTCGACATACGCAATATAATAAAATAAAAATGGCGACTTAACGCCTGAAAAGCCGCGCAAAGCCAAGCGGCGTTATTAAAGGCTTACGGCTTAATTAATATTTGCTCAGGGCTCACGGGAGATATTTTTTGATATTTTGCACAATGAATTTAATGGCAAAAATAAATTCGTTTAAAATTTCCACAATAAATTCAAGTAAAAAAATAAAAAAACTATTGAATTTGAAGTTGATTCTTGTTATTATATTATATAAAGACTGGTATGTTTTGCCTGAACGTGAGAATTTTGGGCAGACATAAAATTGGTACACAGGAAGGAGAACCCCAACATGGCTAACGAAAGATATGAAGCTATGTGTAAGGAAGCAGAAAAAGAAAAGGAGCTTTTTCTCTCCGGCAAAAGCACAACGGCCTATAAGTATATGGGCGCTCACAAGGGTGTGAATGAGGACGGATATGAGGGAGTTATTTTCAGAGTTTGGGCGCCGAACGCTCTTACTGTTTCCGTCGCAGGCGATTTTAACGGCTGGAATAACATGGCTGACCCTATGAAAAAAATTGACGACAGAGGAATATGGGAGTGCTTTATTGGCAATGTAAAGCAGTTTGACTCATATAAATTCTGTGTTGAAACGCCGTGGTTTGAAAAGCAGTATAAGACTGACCCGTATGCCTTTCACTGCCAAACAAGGCCGGAGAACGCGTCAAAGTATTATGAATTTTCAGACTTTTGCTGGGAAGACGGAGAGTTTGAGGAGTTTGTAAAAAATAATAACTGCGGCATTGACAAGCCAATGAATATTTATGAGATTCATGCTGGCTCATGGCGGCTCGGCCCTAACGGAGAAAGGCTGAGCTACTACAGCCTTGCGGATGTGTTAGTCCCCTATCTTAAGGAAATGGGATATACTCATGTTGAGCTTATGCCTATCACTGAATATCCGTATGACGGGTCGTGGGGATATCAGGTTACAGGCTATTATGCCCCGACGTCACGCTACGGTACGCCCGATGATTTCAAGCATTTTGTAAACGAGTGCCACAAGGCAGGCATTCAGGTAATTCTTGACTGGGTTCCGGCGCATTTCCCCCGTGACGCTCACGGACTTGCAAAATTTGACGGCACATGCTGCTATGAATACGCTGACACAAGAAAGGGCGAGCACAAGGAATGGGGCACGCTTGTTTTCGACTACAGCCGCTATGAGGTAATAAGCTTTTTAAGCTCAAGCGCCAATTTCTGGCTCAGCGAATATCATATTGACGGAATCCGTGTTGACGCGGTTGCCTCTATGCTTTATCTTGACTACAACAGACGCGACGGCGAATGGGTTGCAAATAAGTTTGGCGGCAAGGAGCACCTTGAGGCGGTAGAGTTTTTCCGCAACCTTAATACGAATATAAAGGAGAACCACCCGGGCAAATATATGATTGCCGAGGAATCGACGGCGTGGCCGCTTGTTTCGCGTCCCGTGGAGGACGGCGGACTCGGCTTCAGCTATAAATGGAATATGGGCTGGATGAACGATATGCTCCACTATATGTCGCTTGATCCGATATACCGCCCGTTCCACCACGACGCCCTGACCTTCAGCTTCTTTTACGCTTTTTCCGAGAACTTCCTGCTCCCGATTTCGCACGACGAGGTCGTTTACGGAAAATGCTCCCTTATTAACAAGATGCCGGGCGATTATGATTTAAAATTTGCCGGTGTGCGTACGTTTATCGCTTATATGATGATACATCCCGGCAAAAAGCTTACGTTTATGGGAGCCGAGATAGGCCAGTTTGACGAATGGGATTCAACAAAGGAGCTTCAGTGGAATTTGCTTGATTTTCCAAAGCACGCGCAGCTTCATCAGTTTTTCAAAGAGATAAACCGCTTCTATTTGGATAATCCGCCGCTTTATGAGGTCGATTATTCATGGGAGGGCTTCTCTTGGATACATCACAACGACTATACACAAAGCGTTATTGCCTTCCAGCGTATCAGCAAAGACGGCGAAAGGATAATAGGAGTTTGCAACTTCCAGCCGATGCTAAGAGAGAATTATTCAATCGGCGTTCCGCAAAACGGCGTTTATGCCGAGGTGTTTAACACCGACGATACGCGCTTTGGCGGCGGCGGACTGACCAACGGACAGCATATTCCGTCCGACGGCGAGGAGCTTCACGAGCTCGACCAGTCTATAACCATAACACTGCCGCCGATGTCGGTTATGTACTTTAAATGCGTTGAAAAATGGCCGGCAAGACCAAAGAAAAAGAAGAAGGCAGAAAAGAAGGCCGCAGAGAAAAAAGAGAACGATAAAAACGACGGCGAGGCGGAGGCTGCGGCAGACGACGCGGAAAAAGCCTGATATAAATCAAAGCCGAACAAAATAAAAATGCTTTTAATTGCAGAATGAATGATAAGCCCTGAGCTGTCATTCGCTGCGTATATTTAAAAAATTCAAGCGTCAGCGCGCTTTAAGGAGGTAAATGAAGTAATGCAGAACTATCCAAAGCAAGAGGTAGTTGCAATGCTGCTTGCAGGCGGACAGGGCAGCAGACTCGGCGTATTGACAAATCATATCGCAAAGCCTGCCGTACCGTTTGGCGGCAAATACAGAATAATTGATTTTCCGCTGTCCAACTGCGTTAATTCAGGAATAAACGAGGTGGGCATCCTAACGCAGTACCAGCCGCTTGTACTTAACGAATATATAGGAACGGGTCAGCCGTGGGATCTTGACGGAATTTTTGAGGGCGTAAACTGCCTTAGTCCGTATCAGCAGATCAAGGGCGCCACATGGTATTCGGGAACGGCAAACGCAATTTATCAGAACATAAACTACATCGACAGATACAGACCTGAGTATGTTGTTATACTTTCGGGCGACCATATCTACAAAATGGATTACTCCAAAATGATTGCCGAGCACAAGAAAAACAACGCCGACTGCACAATAGCTTCCATAGACGTTCCGCTTTCGGAGGCTTCCAGATTCGGTATTCTCAACACAAACCCCGACGGCTCGATTTACGAGTTTGACGAAAAGCCGGCTGTTCCAAAAAGCACAAATGCTTCGATGGGCATTTATGTGTTCACATGGAGCAAGCTGAGAAAATACCTTATTGAGGACGAGGCTATTGAGGATTCAAGCCACGACTTCGGCAAGGACGTTCTTCCGGCTATGCTGAATGCCGGAGAAAGAATGTTTTCATATCGCTTTGAGGGCTACTGGAAGGATGTCGGAACGATAGACAGCCTTTGGGAAGCCAATATGGATCTTCTTGACCCCAACGTACCGCTTGATTTAAGCGGCGAAAAGGATAAGATATATTCAAGAAATCCTGTTATGCCGCCCCAATATGTATCGGATACGGCAAAAATCCAAAATTCACTTGTTGCCGACGGCTGTAATATTTACGGCGAGGTCGAGTTCTCTGTGTTGTTTGCTGGCGTGACCGTCGGCGTTGGAGCGGTAGTTACCGATTCCATAATTATGCCGGGCGCGGTTATTGAGGACAACGCGGTGGTTCAGTATGCCATAGTGGGCGAAAACGCGCATATAGAGAGCGGCGCCGTTGTAGGAAAGCGGCCGGAGGACGTTGAAAACAAGGATGAATGGGGCATTGCGGTTGTCGGAGGAAACCTCAAGGTTGGCAGAAACGCGACCGTTGCCGCAAAGGAAATGATATATGAGGATGTAAAGGGGGAGTGCGAATAATGAAAGGGACAAATATTTTAGGATTGATTTTTCCTAATATAAACGACATTTGCATTCCTGAAATGACGGCGGAAAGGGCTATCGGCTCTGTGCCGTTCGGCGGAAAGTACAGACTGATTGATTTTCAGCTTTCAAATTTTGTAAACGCAGGTATAGCAAGCGTCGGCGTTGTGGCTGAGAAAAAATTTGCGTCGCTTATGGATCACATAGGCTCAGGCAAGGCGTGGGATCTTTCAAAGCGGCGCGGCGGACTTACGCTTCTGTCGCCCTACAGTCATACCGCAAACAGCTTTAATACGACAATGGAGTGCCTTTACAACGTAAAGGGCTTTATCGAGGACGCAAGCGAAGAGTATGTTCTTCTTTGCACAAGCAACACCGTGTTCAACTGCGACTACTCGCAAATGGTTTCGCAGCACCTTGACACCGGCGCGGACATAACGTTTATGTATGTTCACGGAACGGTTCCAAAGGGCTTTGCTTCTCCGCTTGTAATAAAGACGGACACAGACAATAAAATAAAGGATATTGTTATGAGCCCGAAAACCGAAAACTCCGGCGAGGTAGACTGCGATTATATATGCTCCTCCGCGTTTATGAAGAAGGAGCTGTTGCTTGACACGCTCGACGACTGCATAAGCAGAAATATGCTCGATTTCAGAAGAAACTGGATATTGGAAAGCTACAAAAAATGTAATGTTTACGGCTATGAATTTAAAGGCTATTTTTCGTCCGCAACATCGCTCGACACATACTTCAGCGCCAATATGTCGCTTATGGACCCTAATGTAAGAGCCGATTTGTTTAATCAGGACAGACCCGTGTTTACAAAGGTTCGCGACGATATGCCGAGCAAATACGGTCTTGGCTCGTCGGTTAAAAACTCTCTTATCGCTCAGGGCTGCGTTATTGAAGGCGAGGTTAAAAACAGCATAATTTCAAAGGGCGTTTATATAGGCAAGGGCGCCAAGATTGAAAACTGCATAATAATGCAGGACACGAAAATCGGTGAAAACGCCAGACTTAATTATGTCGTCTGCGATAAGGACGTAGTAATTAAAAACGAGAGGGCTCTCATGGGCTATGAAACATATCCGATTTATATTGCCAAGGCAAGTACCGTTTGATTGATAGATTATATTATAGATAGGAGAGAGTGTTTATGAGAGTTCTATACTGCACAAGCGAATCAAATCCATATGCCGGTTCGGGCGGCCTTGCCGACGTTGCCGGCGCAGGCTCTCTGCCAAAGGCGCTTAAAGACAAGGGCGTTGATTGCAGAGTTGTAATGCCGCTTTACGGCGATATTGCGCAGAGCCTCAAGGATCAGATGTATTATATTACCAACTTTACGGTTCCCGTTGGTTGGAGAAGCCAGTATTGCGGAGTTTTTGAGGCGCATTACAACGGCGTTATGTATTATTTTATAGACAATGAATACTACTTCAAGCGCAGCGGACTGTACGGCTTTTATGACGACGCAGAGCGTTTTGCGTTCTTCTCAAGAGCAATAATGGAGATGCTGCCGAGGGTTGACTTTCACCCCGATGTATTACAGTGCAACGATTGGCAGACGGCGCTTGTGCCGACATACTATTATCTTTTCTACAGCCATAATCCGTGGTACCACAATATAAAAAGCGTATTTACTATTCATAATATACAGTATCAGGGTATGTACGGCTGGGAGGTAAACACGGAGTGCGTAGGCATTCCTGCCGACAGGACAAAGCTTTTGGAGCAGGACGGCAAGCTCAACTTCGTAAAGGGCGCTATTGAAACCTCCACAAGAGTTACGACAGTAAGCCCCACATATGCCAACGAAATACTTGACCCGTGGTTTTCACATGGGCTCGACACCATATTAAGATACCGTCAGTATAAGCTGTGCGGCATTCTGAACGGAATTGATAACGACAGCTACAATCCCGAAAACGACATTCAGCTTTACGCTCATTATTCGGTAAACGATTTAAGCGGAAAGCTTGAATGCAAGAGAAGGCTCCAGGAAAGGCTCAATCTTGAAAGGCGCGACGTGCCGCCGATAATTGCCATGGTTACAAGAATGGTGGCGCACAAGGGTCTTGATCTTGTTCGTATGTGCCTTGACGAAATAATGGGTCACGACGTGCAATTTGTTATTCTCGGCTCAGGCGACAGGGAATATGAGGACTTCTTCAGCTATATGCAGGGAAAGTATCCCGGACGTGTATGCTGCTGTCACGGATATATTCCCGAGCTTGCAAGAAAGATTTATTCTGCGGCGGATATTTATCTTATGCCGTCAAAGAGCGAACCGTGCGGACTTTCTCAGATGATAGCGCTTCGCTACGGCGCAATTCCTGTAGTCAGAGAAACAGGCGGTTTAAAGGATTCTATACACGACAGTCTTGACGGCTGGGGCAACGGCTTCACGTTCTCGAAATATGAAGCGGCGGATATGGTAGGTTCTCTTAAGCGCGCTATAGGCGGCTATTGGAACAAGGACGGATGGAAAAAGCTTGTTTGCCGCGCGATGCAGAGCGACAACAGCTGGGCAAGGTCAGCCGGTGATTATCTTAACGTATATCAGGATACGGTTGATAATTGGAATTAATTTGGAAAGAGCAATAAATATAAAACGGCGGCGTCTCCCCATAAACAGGGAGGCGCCGCTGTTTTAGGCGTTAATCGCCGTGTAATTTATTTTTCATTTGTTGAGGCAGACAGCCGCTTGTAGATAAAATCATATATAAGTATGAGGAACAGTATGCCGGAACAGATAAAAACAGCCGCATTGTCAATAATCGGTGAGAGTAAAGCGCCGGCGGAGGCACCCAAAATAAAAACGAATATTATTGAAAAATAATGTATGCTATGTTTTAAGGCTTCAATATTGCGGTGCTCAATAAAATGAGCAAGGTTTTCCGTCGCGCTGCGGAGGTTCCCGGTACACATAGTGGTTGCATAGGCAAGCCCCTTTGTCGTTCTGAAGCTGTTGACCTGAAGCGAGCAGACAAAGGAGATTATCGCGTTTGTGACAAAGTATGATACGCCGCCGCCGAAAAAACCTATTGCAATGAGTATCAGCGCCTCCATAAACAGAATGATTTTCTGCCAGCTGAGCCGATATGTTTTTCTTTTAAGAAGCTCGGATATAAGCACGCCGGCGATAAAGGCGACGATAGGCGTGGCGCAGCGCAGAGCGTACATAATATCCATATTGGCAAGACCTATGCCGAAAAGCACTATATTGCCGGTTTGCGCGTTTGAGAAAACGCCTCCCTTTGTAATGTATGTAAACGCGTCGAGATAGCCGCCGATAAACGCAAGGCAAAAGCTTGTCACGGTTGTTTCATGCGTCAGCATAAAGTTGCTTTTTTTCTTTTTATCCAAAGTATCACCCTAAATTTAAATCTTAAAAAGCGGTAAGCCCTGTGCGAATTAACGCAGTATTAGCTTACCGCTTTTTCAGCTTTATTTCAAGCGTTTATACTTAATATCTTGCGGCGGCTACAAGATCAAGCGTGTCGCACACTCCGTCGCCGTTTAAATCGGAGGCGGAAAGAGAGGGTGCGCCAAGGCTGATTTCTCCGCAAAGGTATTTCATATATTTTTTAACGTCAAGGCTGTTTATGTTGCCCTCGCCGGTTAAATCACCGCTTACTATCAGGGTATATGTCGAATTATCTGCTCCGCTGAAATAAGCGGAAAAGCCCGTTCCGACATAGCCGGAGGATTTTGAGCTGCCGTTTGAGTTTCTAAAGAATACGGAGCTTCCTGCATAATTTATGTTTGCCTTAAAGCGCGCTATTGTAGTTTGAGGCTTAATGCCGAATATCATTTTACTCACTCTGTCTATTTTATAAACGGAGGAGCTTATTTTGCCGTATGACGATGACGTTGAGCCGCCTGCGCTGCCGCTCTGACTGCCTGAATGAGTGCCGCTGTTGACAGACGTCGTGTTCTGCGGCTTGCCGCCTTGGGAGTTCGGCGGAGGCTCGGTTGGCGTGCGCTTCATCTCGTTCGGGCTTACCGTTATAATATCCTGTCCGGCGCCGATTACTCCTATAAAACTGCCGCAGGGGTAAACGGCGCCTCCCGAATAGCCTATGTTTAAGGAGGAAACCTGAGAGCCGCTGAAATCAACGCCGTAAAGCGTTGCGCCCCCGCAGTAATATATAACCTCGCCCACTGCCGCGGCGTTTGTTCCTGTCGGAACCGAGCATAAATAGTCAAGGCCGTTTTGCCTTATTCTGTATGCCTTGCCGTCGCTGGCAAATACAACGTCGCTGCCGGAGATTGAAACGGGAGTGGAAAGCCTGCCGAGGTAAGAAAACTGCCTTCCGTTCAATAGAAGTATTCCGCCGTCCGAAATTGCATAAAAGCGGTTTGCGGTGGAGTCGAACTCGATTTGGTATATATAATAGTCGCAGTAAAGCGTATAAAGCGGTTTTGCGTCAAGTGAGAAAACCCTGACGGTTTTGTGATCGCTTTGCAGAATAAAGTAACGATCGCCGCCGAATGCAAAGCCGTTTTTACTCGTTATTGTGGAGCTTACTGTGTTTACGTCGCTCCTTGCGGTTGAAAAATTATATGTAAGTATTTGCAGCTGAGATTGTAAAACTCCGTTTACCGTAACCCTTGTGCCGCTCAATACGGCGGCAATTATTCCGTTGCAGCCGCCGACAGCCTCGGTTTTCAGTCCGAATCTCTCAAACGAAAAGCTCTTGACGCTGCCGTTTTGCACATATCTGAGCTCAAGCAGGTCGTCCTTTTCCGCGCCGAAATACAATCCGCCCGAGAGGTCGGCGCAGGAGAAAGGACTGCCGCCAAGCTCGGAAAGGTCAAGGTGTGTATACGCCGCTGCCTGCACAGAGCAAAGTGCAATCGTGAGAACCGTAATTATACAAATTAATCTGCGCTTTGCTTTCATAATATATCACCGCAAAATATATTAAGAATGAATTTTAATAAAAAAGAAAGACAATTTTTGTTTGGAAAAATTTTCCTGATGATTATATTATCTTACAAAGCAAAGTAAAAGTAGCTGATTTGTGAAAAACTTTCAACGGCGCTTTTTACAAAATTTTCATGCTTTTATTATAGAACATTCCAAAAGCGGCTTGAAAATGCAATCGGTAGCGGCAATTTGAATAAAGACTAGCCCACCGTCGCTCCCCTGTCTGCTCTCTTAAAAAATTTTTTATTTTAAAGCCCCTAAAGCGCGGCAGGAAACATTTTTGCTGTGTTATACATCGCAAAATAAAATGCGTAACAGCTAATTGCGGAAAAATATATAAGGCAAAGTAATATATGATAGATTATTTACAACATATTAAATATAAATAGCCAATATGCACAAAAAATAATTGCAAGATTTGGCGGTTGCGCTCATTGAAATATGTCTTGCGGTAGAGTTATAATATACTTATCTAATATGCCAAATTTATATTAGAATTCCACCTGTAAATTGTTCAATTATTCTATGTGGAAGTGGGGTAGTTTTATGAAAAAGGTTAAAGCAGCAAAAAGACCGCTTAGCATGCTGTTATCTCTTGTTGTCCTTATATCTTCTCTGTTTGTCACAATTCCGTTTGCTATAAACGCCGGTGCGGCGAAAAATGATGTTATTTATTTTGAACGTCCATCAATATGGACTGATACCACCGTTTATATACACGTTTGGGAGAATTCAACCGGTTCAGCCGAAACAGGAACTTATAAAACCACAAAAATGACATCTCTCGGCGGAAATATATACTCTTATAAAATAACATCTGACAATAGTGATAGATGCTTATTTGTTAACGAAGATGAAACCTGCAAAACAAAAGATCTTGAATTAAGTGGTGGTAATAAAATATATAAAATCACTAATACTAGCAATAAAACACAGCTTTCAGGCTCATGGTCATCATACACTCCGCCGTCTACAGGCGGCGGAACAACATCCGACAGTGGTTCATATCAAATTGTCGGAAGCGGTTTTACGGGTGCTACATGGGAAACAAGCAGTGCGAAAAACTTATCTTATTCATCGGCATATTCGAGATACGAAGTAAGTTTAAGCGGACTTACCGTTGGAAGCACAAACGAATATAAACTAATTCGAGATAGAGGTTATTATAATGACTTTTCAGAGGCGTTTGGTCTTATAGGGGAAAATAATTTAAGCTTTAAGGCATATGACACCACTTGTACCGTTTGGTTTAAACCTAAAAAGGGCGCAAAGACATATACATATGGTACGGATTACGGTGTTGAATTTTCATTTGTTGTATCATTAGATGGCGCTGCAACTGCTAAGGCTTTAAAAACGAGTAACGCTAAACTCGATATAGAATTTTCAGATATTAATAAAATCAATTCCAATACCCTTACTGTAAAAAGAAATTCTGCGGGTACTACACTTACAAGGAGTATAACGATTACGCAATACGGTGCGAAGGTAAGCGGAACCTATGATTTGTCAAAGTCAAGTAGTCCATATAGCGGAACGGTCGCTTATCCTACATACAAGGCATGGGGAACAGGAGCTTTAAGTAACGCAGATGCAAATAATGCCCAAACTCTTGCTTTTAGCGCCGGCGAATATTCTATGACCGCCGCGAAGGTGAAAAAGGGAGATTATGTATATAATATAGGTATGGTGCCGGCAGGCAATCTGACTACAGAAGCGCCTTCGGTAGATTTGACTACCGCACAAGCCTATGAGGTGGCGCATAATAATTCTTCCGTTAAATTAAGCTATAAGGTAACCGGCTGGAATGCAACCGACCGTAAGCCGGTAGGAGAGGCAACTATAACGGTGACCGCGCCGGAATACACCTTGTCCGGCGACGGCATTGAGGGCGATGTAAAGCTGAATGAAAGCAATTCATACAAAACAGAGGAGTTTACACAAAACGCAGGCACTTACAAAGTGGATATGAAGCTTGGCAGTGATACCATAAAGAGCGTTACATATACTGTGGATAAGGATAATTCGACCGTTACTCTATCCTACAGCGATGATACAGACGAGCTCACCGCGGACATTGTGCCGCCGGAGGAGCCTGAGCCGAGCGATAAAGCAACGTACGGCGACCTTAACAGCGATAAAAGCATAAATTCAATCGACGCATACATAGTGCGTAAAATCGCGAAAAAAGAGCTGACTCCCGATCCGATTCAGAAAGCGCTTGCCGATGTTGACAATAGCGGAGATGTTGACGAAGAGGATGTAAAGCTGCTTAACGAGTATATCGTAGGAATTAAGCGAGAGGACGCTGATAACGGCAGAATCGGAGACGAATACAACCAATAGTGATTTCAAAGCCTTTATAAAATTTAAATCGTTAGGGCTTGATATGCTTGCTTATTAAGCCTTAAACGATTGCATCCAAACTAAAAAACGGAGTCGAAAACGGCTCCGTTTTTTAGTTCCATTTTTTGTGTCATGTGTGATTTTTAAAAGGCTTTTGCCCGTAAATCAGCTTTTTTAATAAAAATTCTTTGAGCGAATAAAGGGGTTGCAAGGGGTGTTAGCCCCTTGCATAATAAATAAATATAAAGCAGCAGGCAGGTCGCCGCAAGGCGGTCTGCCTGCGGCAGGCGAGAGCCTCGTTAAAAAAACGTTTTTGCCTATGCAATCCTTGAACCGCAGTCAGCGCCGCTGCGCAGCGGGACTGCTGCTTAAGATTCTATTTTTGCAGGAGGAGCTTCGCTCCTCCTGCACCTCCACATTCTCGCACAAGGAAATTTATCTTAATTAAGCTTTTATGCCCGTAAAGCGGTTTTAAATAAAAATAATTCTTTGGGCAAGTAAGTGAGGGCTTACGGGGGGAGCGTCAGCTCCCCCCGTTAATATAACATAATATTAAAACAGCAGGCAGGTCTGTGCTTGAAAAGACGGTGATTTTAGGGTATAATTCTGTTATATGAAAAATAAATGCCGTAACGGTAAAACAATAATATAATTCAGGGGGATAAAAATGAACATCAACAGTACATATGACTCCAGAAACAGCTTTTACAGAAATCCCATGGGAGCGGTAGAGGAGGATACGGACATTCACTTTACTATAGTGCTACCGAGAGATTTAGGCTGTTATTGCGCTCAGCTTATGATAAAGCACGATACCGAGCCGGACTTTACGTTTCACAGTATGTTTTGGTGCGGAATGTACGGCGACGATTATGAAATGTGGGACTGCCATTTTAAAACGGACAAAATAGGACTTTATTGGCATATATTCAGACTTAAAACAAATCAGGGCGACCGCTTTGTAAACCCTGCCGGCCCTAAGCACAAATCTGTTATAGACCGCTCGCCGGGCGCTACCTCATGGCAGATAACCTGCTATAAAAAGGGCTTTGAAACTCCAAAATGGCCGAAGGGCGGCATTATGTATCAGATATTCCCCGACAGATTCTGCTACTCCGGCGAAAAAAAGACCAATATATATAAGGATAAGACGCTTCGTGAAAACTGGGGCGAAATGCCTGAATGGCGGCCAAACGAGCACGGCGAGATAACCAATTCCGATTTCTTTATGGGCGACCTTAAAGGTATCACTCAAAAGCTTCCGTATCTTGAGGAGCTGGGCGTCACCTGCATTTATTTGAATCCTATATTTGAGGCATACTCAAACCACCGCTACGATACCGGCGATTACAGTAAAATCGATCCGATACTCGGAACCGAGGACGACTTTAAAGAGCTTTGCGCCGAGGCGAAAAAACGTGGAATCCACGTTATAAACGACGGAGTATTCAGCCATACGGGAAGCGACAGCATATACTTTAACCGTTCGGGCAGATATGACAGCGTAGGCGCGTATAATTCGACCGAGTCGCCGTATTACAGCTGGTACAACTTCATACACTGGCCTAATATATATCATTCATGGTGGGGATTTTATACTCTGCCGGAGGTAAACGAGGTCGATTATGAGTTTAATGAATATATCAACGGCGAGGACGGAATCGTTCGCAAATGGATAAAGGCAGGCAACAGCGGCTGGAGACTTGACGTTGCCGACGAGCTTCCCGACGAGTTTATAGAAAAGCTGCGCCTTGCAGTTAAGGCGGAGGATCCCGAGGCTATAGTTATAGGCGAGGTTTGGGAGGACGCCTCCACTAAGGAGAGCTACGGCGGCAGAAGAAAATTCCTGCTCGGCAATCAGCTTGACAGCGTTATGAATTATCCGTTCCGTGCCGCTATAATTGACTATGTAAAGGGCGCGGATGCGGAACAAATTATGGACAGGATAATGTCTGTCGTTGAAAATTATCCAAAGCCGGTGCTCGATGTGCTGATGAATCTGCTCGGCACTCACGACACCGAAAGGATCCTCACGGTAATCGCCGGAGAGCCTATGGGCTCAAACGGCAGAGAATGGCAGGCTAACACAAGGCTTACGCCCGAGCAGAGAGAGCTTGGAATCAAGCTGCTGAAAATCGCTGTCGGAATACAGTATACTCTTCCGGGCTTCCCCTGCGTTTATTACGGAGACGAGGCAGGCATGGAGGGATACAGAGACCCGTTTAACAGAGGCTGTTTCCCTTGGGGCAAGGAGGATGAGGATCTCCTTGAATGGTATAAAACCCTCGGAGGGATAAGAAAGAACTGCTCCGCTCTTGCCGGAGGCGAAATGATAAACGCCTTTTCTTCGGGAAAACAGCTTTCCTATATACGCCACGACAGCGAGACTGCCCTGTTCTGCGCCTTTAATACGGACGATAAGGACGCGGAGCTTGATATTCCGCCGGGATACAGAAACGGCAGCCCTCTCGCCGGTACAAAGGTGCTCGACGGCAAGCTGATAATTCCGGCATACGGCTGTGCCTTCCTGCAAATTACACATAATTATGTATAAGGGGAGACAGAAAAAAATTGCGGTAATAAATGACTTTTCGGGATTCGGAAGATGCTCCCTTACGGTGAGCCTTCCTATAATATCCGCATTCGGCGTTCAGTGCTGCTGTCTGCCGACCGCGATTTTTTCAAATCATACGGCATACGAAAATTACTTCTTTGACGACTACACGGACAATATGCCGAAATTTATTGATAACTGGAAAAAGCTTGACCTCGGCTTTGACGGTATATATTCGGGCTTTCTCGGGTCGTCCGCGCAGGTCGATACGGTAATTGAGTTTATCAACGACTTCAAAGCGGATGACACAAGAATTATCGTTGACCCCGTTATGGGCGACAACGGTATCTTTTACTCCACCTGTAACGAGGCTTTGCGCAAGGAGCTGAAAAAGCTTGCCGCAATGGCGGAGATAGTAACGCCCAACCTGACAGAGCTTTGCTTTTTAACGGATACGCGTTACAGGAGCGATTTAAGCCGAAGCGATATAAAGAATATGGCGCTTGAGCTTTGTCTGAGCGGCCCTAAAAACGTGATTGTTACCGGCATAGTCAGCGGCAATGTAATATCAAATTTTATATGCTCGAAAACCGGAAGCTGTTTTATAAGCAATATTAAAAAAGGCGTCGAGCGTGCCGGAACGGGAGATGTGTTTTCATCGGTCATAGCAGCCTGCGCCGTTCAGGGCAAAGCCCTGCGCGAATCCGTGATAACTGCGGCAAGGCTTATAGAGAAAGCCGGAGTTTTGTCCGACAGGCTCGACATTCCGCCTGAAAACGGCATTTGCTTTGAAAGCTTTATGAGTCTTAACATATGAATTATTTAATTAAAAATCTCTGAGAGAGAAAGTGTGGATTAACGGGGGAGCGTCAGCTCCCCCGTTTAAAATGAAATTTTACTCCTTGAACCGCAGTCGGCGCTGCCGCGCAGCGGGACTGCTGCTTAAGATTTTATTTTTTGCAGGAGAAGCTTCGCTTCTCCTGCACCTCATCGTTCCCTAACAAAGGAATTTTGCTTGATAAAGTTTTTTATTTCGCAAAGCGAATTTATAAGAAAAAATCATTTGCTGTTAGCAATATAAAACTATCATTCGCCTGTAATCTTTGGCAGGCATTGGGGTTGCAAGGGGCTTGCCCCTTGCATAATAAATAAATATAAAGTAGCAGGCAGGTCGCCGCAAGGCGGTCTGCCTGCGGTCAAAAGGAGTAAAACTAAATTTGATTTAAAATTAAAGCTTTTTATGCTTTGAAAAATAAGATTTATAATTCTACTTCGCCCTCGTGCCGGGCAGGCTTCTTTTTATAAAAAATTTTTTTATTTTTATTTGCTTTAAAATCATTTGCTGTTAGCAATATAAAACTATCATTCGCCTGTAATCCTTGGCAGGCATTGGGGTTGCAAGGGGCTTGCCCCTTGCATAACAAACTAATATAAAGTAGCAGGCAGGTCGCCGCAAGGCGGTCTGCCTGCGGTCA
>CANQEU010000026.1 GCA_947595635.1 uncultured Clostridia bacterium | reverse complement strand
GCTGCACGGCAGCGCCGACTGCGGTTCAAGGACGACACAGTAAAAAATATTTTTTGACGAGGCTCTCGTTGACCGCATCGTTATCGACTTGCGCCGGTAGCGCTGCTGCTTTAAAATTAGGATTTAAACGGGGGAGCTGACGCTCCCCTGTAAGCCCCCACCTGCCCGCTCAAAACTTTTTATTATGAAGCTTATTTACGGGCATATAAGCTTAATAAAGCAAATTTTCTTTTACGAGAATGATGAGGTGCAGGAGAAGCGAAGCTTCTCCTGCAAAAAAATAAAACCTTAAGCAGCAGTCCCGCTGCACGGCAGCGCCGACTGCGGTTCAAGGAGCATAAATCAAAAAACGCTTTTGACCTCTGCTTTAAAATTGGATTTTAAAAGGGAGAGCGAACGCTCTCCCTTTTAATCACTCTTTTGCTCTCCAAAAGAATTTTTAACCTTAAATTTGTTACGCTGTATGTCCAAGTCTGAAGGCAAATCAAATTTTATATTACTCATAGCCGATGATGAAATCGGCTATTTCAGATGGGGAATCGGCTACAAAAATATGCTCAAAATCTCTGTCCTTTTTTATGCCGAATCCGTAGCTTACCCCGATAAAGTCTATGCCTGCCTCTTTTGCACCGCCGGCGTCATATTCTGAATCACCCACAAGGGCGCAGTCGGCTCTATCAGCCTTCATAGTATCAATTACCTGATTGAGTATGTACGCCTTTGTGCATTTTTCGGTTTTATCATAGCCCTTTATTATGTCAAAAAGCTCGCCAAGGCCTGCGTCGTTAAGCATTTGAATTGCAAACGGCTCGTATTTAAGAGTCGCCACCGCAGTTTTTATATTGTTTTTCCTAAGAGATATTAAAAGTTCCCTTATTCCTTCATATGGCTCAAACATCTTTATTCCGTCGGATTTATAAAGCGTTCGGTAGTGCTCCGACGCTCTTGATACGAGCTCGTCGTCATCAATATAGTAAAGAGTGTTGAAGCCGTTGCTTAAAGGTCCGCCTATCACGCACGTTTTATCGGCAACGCTGCGCGGCTTGAGATTAAGCGCTATTCCGGTTTCGCTGTAGCAGTGCATTATGCCGGACGATGTGTCAAGCAGAGTGCCGTCAAGGTCAAAAATTATAAGCTTTTTCATATTTTTAATCAACTCCGTTGACCATTAGATCGTACACTCTCTTGCTGCAATTTTTGTCGTTATAAGCAAATGAGCTGTTTATTCTGTCAAGATATATTTTCTTTGGCTTGCAGTCGTTCTTTATATAATCAATAATAAGGTTTACCGTGTCCTCAAGATTATATGTCACCTCTCCGAAGCCGTCCTTCTCATAGTCAAAGTAGCCCTCAACATAGGAATGACCGCCGGTAAAGAACGTGTCCTTGTCAAAGTGCGTATATATTATCGGCTTGCGAAGATATGCAAAGTCGAATACGGCGGAGGAAAAGTCGGTGAGCACAAGGTTGGACTGCGCGAAAACATCTCTGTATGATATGTCGTCGCCGAGCAGAGTCACGTTTTCGTTCAGCTTGAATATTTTGTCGGAATACTCGTCGAGAATAGGGTGGGGCTTGAGCAAAAGCTTGTAGCCGTATTCCTTTGCGGTTGTAATGAGTTTTTCATCGTTGAATATAGCTTCGTAAAATTGGCAAAACTCGTTTTCGCTCAGGTCGTCCTTAAGGATCCACTTTCCGGTAACAGGGTCGGGAGATGGCTTCATAAGATACTTTCTCCACGTCGGCATAAAGGTTATGTACTTCTTTTCGTCATGATAAAGATAATCGTGTCTTGGAAGTCCGGTAAGCCATACGTTCTTTGGAGCGTAAAAATAATTATAGTCAAAAATAGACTTGTATTCGGGATTCGTGGTGACAACAAAGCCGTATAGATTTCTGTTATAGATATTAAGCCACGACGAGAGGTCGTCCTTTATTACGCCGTGCTGTAAAAATACAAGCCGTATGTTGCAGAGAATATCCCTGTAATAAATATTTCCGCTTTGGAAAGGATTTACTACAGGTACGTTCGACTGCGACGATACTATATATTCCGCAAGCAGATGATAAAACTTGTGCTTTTTGGAGTTCGGCGTTATTATTTTTGCGAATTTTGCAATCCTTTTGCCGTCGTCGCAGTTTTTGTCTATTACAAAGTAATATTTAATTTTTTTGGTATTTATGCTGTTCAAATATTTCAGGAAGGCTTCGCCGTTATCATCGGCACGCTCCGTTCTGTCCGATATAAGCCATATAGGCTTTCTGTGTATCAGCTTAAGAATACGGTAAATTATCCTTGCGAAAAATGCGTGAATGGCATAATCCTTGCCCGTTTTAAGCAGTGATACCAAATATTTTATTTCTCTTGCGAAAGCCTTTGCGCCGTTTGCACGTTCTATTTTAATAGTTGAGTTATTTCTGTCGTAGCTGATTATATTCTTGTTTTTGTAATAATAGCAGTTTGGCGCAACGGAAGACAGCGGTGTGAATTTTTCAAACGATATGTTTTGCTTTTTTATCGCATATCCGTCGTGTATGCAGAAAAGCTCAATTGAACAGCTCTTCTTCATATGCGAAAGGTCTATCTCAAGCTCAAAGCACATTCCGGGATATACGGTCTCGCCCATACAAAGTGAATCGAAGGCTCTGCCTATGCTTTTGCAATCCACCCTTGTTTTACCGTCGATAAGGGCATACATACTGAAATTTTCCCTTTCGCAGAAAAGGAATTTTGCTCTTATGTGGAATTTTACTTTATTTCTTTCCAGCTCAAGAAATTCGATTTTAGTGATATTATTTGAAAACAGGGACAGCTTTGTTTTTCCGAAATAAAGCTTTTTATCATTAGGCAAAAGAGTAATATCAGGGCCGCTGCCGTATTTTATACCGAATAAAAATACCTTGTGAGCAAGATTGAGACTTTTGCTGCCTGATATAATGCTGTCGTCGATTTTGATAAGAAGGCTGTGCATAAGTGCCTTAAATTCCTCAACGGAGCAGTGACGCAGCACTACCTCCTTTGCAAACGGTTCAACGGCGCACCACTCTGAAAAGAGCAGTATATTATACTGCACATAGCTCGGCATTTCCCTGTCTGCGTATTCCTCGTTTAGACTTTCAAGAAAATCCCTTTTATAAGAGTCAAAAAGCTTGTGCTCGGCGCGGTAATGACCGAAAAGTCCGCCGTAAAAATTTTTTGACGCCCATGGAATGATAAGGTCGCTTTGTGTTAGCAGCAAAGCCGGGTTGCTCTCAAAATATTCAAAAAGAACGCGGCAGAAAAACAGCTCCTCAACGTCAACGTCAGGCGAAAACTCCGGTACTGCGTTTGAATCAAAGAAGCAGTAGTTGAAGAATATAAACGGAATATTACAGGTGTCCTTAAGATCGACAATGCAGCGCTTTTTGGGAAATGCCTTTATCAATGCGGAGGTGTTCCCGTTTTTAAATTCGTCGCTGCACCTTGCCACGACTACCCTCATGGCCGTGCCGTATTCATCGAACGTCGCTTTAACCTCGCTCATAAGTGACCGGTCATATACAGCTCCGCATTCCGCATAATTTATACAGCCGCCGCGGGTAAGCTTTTGCGCCGTTTTATATGCGCTTTGCAAAGAGTCGGCATTCTCCGTGATAACAATATTTTCAGGATAATCCTTTTTAAGCTCGTTTAAATATGCCGATGAGTTTATCTCTTTTGACGGAACAAGAATAAGCTCAACGTTTTCCTTAAAGCCTATGTCCTGAGATATTATGCTGTCTGTCGTTGCTTTGTATTCATCGTTTGAGATATACAAAACAACAGAGAATAAAAAGCTTTGATTTTCTTTCATATTTACACCACTTTTTCCGTTCTTTTATTTTCTATTTTTTCAAGAACAGTATTTAAAAGCCTGTTGTAGCCCGTGAATTTCTTTATAAGCTCCATTACTATCGATACAGCAATAGAGCACGCCAGCAGCACAAGGTCTATAAGCAGCCAGTGTCTGAAGGAATATATGAAGTCGTGCAGGAAATAGGCTCTTATGAACGTATGTATGAGAAAAATATTCATTGAGTGCTTTCCTAAAAACACAAGCACCTGATGTATCACCGGTATGTTTACTATATATATGTAGCAGTAGCAAATTATAAATACCGGTATTATACCGTCTCTTATTTCAAAGGTATAATTGCAAACGGACGTCAGTGCGTTTCTTGTATAATAACAGCCGCAAAGCAGAATTGTCGCAATCAGGAATTTGATTATTTTTGACGGCGCGCCGCCGCGTTTAAGGGCGAAATCCTTAAGCTTTGCCATAAGGTCATTTTGCGCGAAAATAACGCCCAATACGGCTACAAATACATAACGCAGAAGATTGTTTATCGCGCCGATATTGTAATTAGTGCCTATAAGTATTATTCTCGGCAGGAAAACCACGATGCCTACAGTCGCAAGCGCACCGGCTTTTTTGTTGAAGCGCGCAATAAAGGGTACTATCAGCACTATAAAAATGGCAACGCTCATATACCACCATGTGCCGTTCAGGGTCGGACTGTCAAACAGAAACGCAAGACCGAAAAGGTCGCAAAGTACGTTTGTTGTTCCCTTTATTATTCCGTATATGCTGTCGCTGAACGAATAAAGCAGAAAGCGCTCAGGTCTTATAATAGCGCATGCCGCAGCTCCGACTGCAAACGCGAACCAAAAGCCCCACATAAGCTTTACAAGCCTTGGCAAAAGGTAATCCTTATACTGCTCCGTCTTGATTGCCGTGTCGCTGCTGTATTTTTTAAGCGACAGAGTAAGGCCGTAGGCGCTTAGGAATACAAAAATCGCAACGCAGGTTTTGCCGACGTCGCTAAGCGCAAGCAGAGTGTTTTCGCTAAAGGGAAAGAAGCTGATATTAAAACCGTCATACCGTGACGCCTCAAGGAAATTATGATAATTAAGCAGCAGAAGAATCGCTATTCCTTTTATCGCAAGAGTATCTGTTTTTGAAAAAATAGTTTTCAATTAGGAAAACCTCCAAATATTTGTAAATTATCGCTCGCCCTGATTTGACGCGTCATAAATCGACGGAGTGATAAATTTAATTTTAAGCTTATCCGAAAGAGCCTTGAGCTGCTCCATAATTGCAAGATTTTTTTCCTGAAGAAGAACAGGGTCGTAAACTCCCCCAAAACGGCTGTCAAAGTAATTGCCCCTTGAGCTTTTTGAAAAGCCGTCGTAGCCTGCAAGAGCGGCGCTCTGCACAGACGCCTTTATTAACAGCTTGAGTATCATAATGCCGGAGCTGTCGGAGGCGTCGAAGGACGCGTTTATAAGCTCGGAATAATTTACAACCGTTGCGTTTGACGGAAGATTTTTTATGTTAGACGTAAAAACGGTTTTATCAACATCAAGCTCTTCCGAAATCTCGTCAAAGCGCCGTCCGTTTCCGATAAACACAAGATCGGGCTTAACAAAATCGGGAATGAAATTTACGGAAATTATATACGGTGAGTTTTCCTTTATATATTCTGTAATCAAGCTCCTTTTGGCTTTTATGCTCCTGCCCGGGGCGATAACGAGAATGCTTTTTCCGTCCCATTCCTTGCGCAGCTTGCCTACGGTTTCAATGTCGTCTATCGCATTAATCTGATAGCTCTGATATATTCCCTCTATAAGCCTCTTGTCAAAAAAGCGCTTGCTCTCGGAGGGTATCTGCTGGAGAATGTTTGCTATAGCCGGCATTGAAAGCGTGTGCTTTGCCATAAGATATGAGGAATAATTCGGGTGGCAGTTGTTCGCGGCAGACAAAAAGTATGCCGAGTTGTATCCCCACGGACTTTCAATGTATATAGGCGCAAGATATTTTTCAACTATTTCAAGCACAGGCAGAACATCGTAATGGGTTTGATAGTTCTTGTTCATATAATCCATAAACAGCTCGGAGCACAGATTGCCCGCGCCTCTGCCAATGCCGTTTGCGCTGCAATCTATTATCACCTCTCGGTCGGTTTTATATTCCGTAAGAGCCTGTGCGTTTGAAAACGCAAGTTGAAGATTATTGTGTGAGTGATAACCTATTTTAATTGATTTGTCAAGATTGTTGTCAACTAATATAACCTGCCTGAGCAGGTCTTTTTTATACATAACGCCGAGCGTATCGACAAGGTAAAACGCGTATGGCTTCAGCTCGTTTATTCGCTCAAGCAGGTCAAGAAACTGTTTGTCGGTATAGTTTGTGGTTCCAACAGGCTGCATAAACAGCTTGTAGCCCTTGTCCTTTATTATCTGCGCCCATTCAAACGCCTTGTCTATTTCGTCCGGGTGGAATGTAAGGCGTATTCCGTCTATGGGAGAGCCGGAAATATCCGAAAGCATGGACGGGTGCATTTCCTTTTCGCCTATGGCTATCATCGCCACATACATGGTTTTTGAGGCGCCGTCCTTATGAATAATGCCGTTAAGCCTTTCAACGCCGTCGAATATTGATTGCTCGGCATTATACGGCTTGTCCGACAAAAAGCCGCACTCGATTATATCGGTGTTTGATTTGGCTATGTTAAAGAGGATATTTTCAATACATTTTTTGCCGAAGCGCCATTTGTTGATATATCCGCCGTCTCGCAGCGTGCAGTCAAGAATTTTAATTCTGGTCATATATTATTTTCACTTTCAATATTAATATATTTGTCAAAGACTACCTGCGCAAGGTCAAAGTCGATAGGTTGGTTTATATCCGTTGATTCAACAAAATCCACCTCAAGCCTTAGCGGGTTGTCGCCCGTGCGTCTGCCGCTTTTTATAAGCTCTTTTGTGTAAACATAAAGTCCCGTTGTTTCGGCAAAGGTGTTTTCAATGTCCTGTGTTCTTGGTATTTGCATGGTATCGTAATTCGGCTTGCCGTTTATCCACAAAAATTCCTGCACCCTCTTTACGGTAAACGCGCTGTCGTAACCTCCGTTTTTAACCGCGTCTATCGCCTTCTCTATCGTTTCCTTTTTTATAAACGGCGCGGTTGCGTGGGTGAGTACATATATGTCTGCGTCAACGTCTTGTGCAAACGAGGTGAGAACGTCGATAATAGGCGTTGAGCTTTGATCAAGGCTTTCGCTTCTTTTCAGGAATTTTATGTTGTCCGGCAGATATTGCTTTACATCCTCGTCGCTGCAATAAACATACATTTCGTCAGCGCCCTGTACCTGCGACAGAGTCGAAAGAATATAGCATAAAAGAGGCTTGCCGTTTTTAAACGGTTTGGTGTTCTTGCCCGGAAGTCTTTGATTTTTCAGCTTCAGCGGCACGAATGCTACAGTTTTCTTTTTCATGGAGCTCCTCCCACTCTAAATCTCTTTGTAATCTTGCGTTAAGTCTGTCAATCGTTGCTTTATCAAGCTTTTTGCCGGAAATTCTGACGTCGGCCCGCGAATAAAAAAGATTTTTTTCAATGTCAAGACCGATAATCTGCTTGCAAAGCGTCGGATCTTCGCAGTAAACAAGCAGCAAATATTCGCTCTCCGGCATAAGGCTGTCCTGCATCGGCTTATATGCCGCCGTTACAAGATACATATTTTCTTTGTCCCATTTTGGAGAATAATTAAGAACGTTGCCGAGCGACAGACAGACGGTAACGCGATTAGACTTAAAATCAACAGCGTCGTTTTTTTTAACTCCGCCGTCGATAAGCGCTTCGCCGCAGCCCTCGGCTATGCCGTTGCACTCCAAAAAGTTTCTCATTTGTATTTCATTAATATTTTGCATAGCCGCACCGCTTTTAATACCGAGATATTTTAAAAGCTCCGCTGCGGCGTACATGGAATTTAGACGTTCGGGGTAGGATTCGGCTTCCGTTGTGAAATAATAGGAATGCTTAACGCTGTTTACCATTCCCCTTATAGAGGTCGAGCTTACGGTAAGAGCCGTATCAATGTCGCCCTTTATGGCAAAGGGCAGAAGCTCGGACGGAACGTCCTTTGACAGTATTGCGGCATTTGGAAAAATGCGGCGGTAATTCTGCCATCTGTCCTTTGGATGCGGCTTTATTACCTGCATATGATCGGGGCACATATAGTCCGCGACCATAGTTACCGTCATCTCCTGAAGGTCAAGATCCTTGATTTTCAGCGTGTTCAGATCCTGAGTAAGGAAAAGGCATATTTTTTTGTCGCTGCTTATCGCCTCTGTCATATTGCCGAAG
This sequence comes from uncultured Clostridia bacterium, assembly GCA_947595635.1. Lineage (GTDB taxonomy): Bacteria > Bacillota > Clostridia > Oscillospirales > Acutalibacteraceae > UBA7067. Next base: position 22,824 of record CANQEU010000026.1, on the reverse strand, counting down.
AATTTTAATATAACGCCCGTTTTTTCGGGTATAAGGTTTTTTAGCGCGTTGTATATTGAAAAATCCACGGCAAGGGGATCGCTAAAGCCCTCAAGCTGATTGCTGAGGTCGCACAGCTTTGCGCTTATCATTGCGTTTTCGCCTGCTCCGCCGAGATACTGGCTCACCACATAATCCGTAAGATTGTTTCGCTTTGTGATGAATAAATAGCGCTCGTGCTCCGAAAGCATTCCGCTTGCGTCCTCCATATATATATACGGGATTTTGTTGTTTACAAGATACACGCCGAACGCGTGCTGATCAGACGCTACATACAGCTTGTCATATGCCCTTACATCCTCCTGGAACCAATTTATAAACGCTCGGCAGGAGTTTTCTATAACAGATTTTATTTGTGATTCGGGGCTTTGCTCGTTAAGGGCGACTCCCTTTTGCAGCTTGAACTGACGCTCCGGCACATAGCGCACCCTTGTGAAAAAGCCGAAATCCAGAAGCTTTTTGCGAAAATCATCGCGCTCGTTCTGAGGCCTTATATATTCTATCATTAAGAGCTCGGATTCCTCGTGCTCGTGATATGTAAGCTTGTGTACTATGCTGTATAGCAGCTGATATGTTGTTGATACGTGATAAAGCACCATATTTTGTTCACCTCTGAATTTGAGGGTCGCCGCACATATACAGCCTTGCGGCGTTATCTCCGCTTATCGTAAAGTTGTCCTTGCTTTTTTTCATATAATTGAGAAAATCGTTTGTAAAATCCTCAACTGCAGCGTAGGCTTCCTTTAAATATGTATATTCATCAGGCGGCAAATTGTTTTTTTCTGCCTGTGCGCCGTACATCAGGCTTAATAGATGTTCTGTACTTTTTTTGTCAAGCCCAAGATACGAGGCTATGTTGCAATGCCCGCAATTTTCCGGGAAGTTTTCCGCTTTACAGTAGGGGTCTATAAAAAAGCAATCGTTTTTAAGCTTGCTCTCCGCCTGATTTTCCGACAAAAAAGCAACGTTGGGCAAAAGCCGCTTTATAACGCCGGCGAATAAGGAGTATTCGTCGCACAGGCAAATTGCGTTTTCCCTGTTCAAAGCGGCTTTGGCGGCGTATTGCGCAAAGCCGAAAATAGCCGGAGCATAGCAAAGATATGCGCGTTCATATATAACGCTGTATCGGTTTAAGCCGTTGAATACCCTGAGTCCGCAAATATTGTCATAACGCATTGAAAGCTCTTTGCCGATTTTCGGGTGCTTTGCCCTTTTTATAAGGCTTGACGGCGTAGGGTAATAAAAAGGCTTGCAGCCCTTTTTTATAAAGGGCTTTATATATTTTTTAAAGCTGCTGCTGACAATGCCGGTAAAGCCTGCGTCGTCCACAACTGGAGCTTCGTTTTCCGAGGAAATTAAAAGCTCGTCGGGGAAAATGCCGAGCTTATCAAGCAATTCGCCTATAAAGCCTTTAGGATAGCTTGTTTTTATATATGCCGTCACTGTCAAGCCGTTGCATTTTGCTATGTCGAGCAGCCTTGTCACATATTTGTTTTTAAAGCAAAATTGTTCAAATACAGAAAGCTCGGTATTGCAGTCGAGCCGGCAGCTTAGCCGTTCGTTGATTTTACTGTATATGTCCTCAATCGGCACGTCGCTGCTGTCAAGCCTACTGCGAAGCTTTGCAAAGCCGCTTATGCCTGTTTTTTCTTCAACGATTTTAAATATCTCGTCCCGCTCTTTCATTATTATTACAGCGCTTCCGAATATATCGGTAATAATGCGGTGATTGTCGAGCACTCCTGTCGCAAGCTCGCACACGGGAGGACGCACAAAGGTGTCGGATAGATAATCGGAGCCAAGCTTAACTGACGGCAGTCTTTTTTTTAATATCGGCGTTCTGTATATGATATTGATTTTTAAAAGCTGTAAGGCAAAATTTATAGGGCTGTTTGTTGCTGCCTCGTGATTTTGCATTCTTATACAGTTGCAGAAAAAGTTAATGTCGGCATTGCCGCTTGTAAGCATGGAGTAAATTTTTTCCGCAAAGCCGGTAGACAATTTTTCAAGCATAATTTTCTCCATAGTCGAATATTGCAGATAATGAATAAATAATGGTTGATTCGAGCTTTTCAGTGTTTAAATTATATAAGATTATATTACTATGGTGTCGTTTTGTCAACTGTCGCGGCATTGAGCAAAGGCGTAAAATACGGCTATAAAAAGCGGAAAAGCGGCATATATTTGCAAGTGTGAGCGCGGCGTGAAAGTAAAAATCGATTCGCGACAATCATGGGCTAAAGAAGCGAGAAACCCGTCAAAATTGATAGTTTTAATAAAAAAATTGAATTCATAAGAATTTTTTTAACAAATATATTGCTTTTTAAAATTTGCTGTGCTATTATATTAACGAAAAGATTTGACGCAAAATGGTATTTTAGTCAAATTTGCACATATTAAAAGGCGTTTATAGCTTTGACTAACAACCGCAAAGCGGTTTTTAGAATATTTTAAAGGTTAAAAAAGAAAGAAGGAACATTATTATGCGCAGATTATCAAAAATTTTGGCATTCGGCATGGCAGCCTGTATGGCGGCAACGGCGTTTGTCGGATGCGGCGGTTCTACAAGCTCAAACGGAAGCTCAGACTCGGGCTCAAGCTCAGGCAAAGGCTCTGTTTATTGGCTGAACTTTAAGCCGGAGCTTGACGAGGTTGCTCAGGATCTTGCCAAAATGTACACAGAAGAGACCGGAGTACCCGTAAAGGTTACAACGGCTGCGTCAGGCACATATTCTCAGACTCTTACATCTGAGATGGAAAAGTCGGACGCCCCGACGCTGTATGTTATCGGCAACGCTGCCGGTGTTAAACAGTGGAAGGATTACGCTCTTGACCTTAAGGACACAAAGATTGCAAATGAGCTCAACACAGACGCTTACAATCTTTATGACGACAGCGGCAAGCTTGTTTCAATCGGCTATTGCTATGAGAGCTACGGCATCATAGTAAACCCGGATCTTGTTGAGCAGGCAGGCCACAAGATGGAGGATATAAAGAACTTTGACACACTTAAGACAGTTGTTGAAGATATCCACAATCGTGCAGATGAGCTTGGATTTGACGCATTTACATCATGTGATATGGACGACGCTTCATCATGGCGTTTCACAGGACATATGGCTAACCTCGAATACTATTACGAGGAGCAAGCGTCAGGCAAAACATGGACAGAGGCTCCTGCTGAATTAACAGGCGACTATATGCCTAACTTCAAGAACCTTTATGACCTGTGCATAAACAACAGCCTTACAGATCCTAAGGACCTCGCAACCGGCGGCCACGCTCCTACAAAGGAATTTTGCGACAAGAAGGCAGCCTTCCACGTTCAGGGTTCATGGGAGTGGGGCAACGCCGACACTCCGATTTCAAAGAGCGTTCCGAATGCAGTTATGATTCCGTATTACTGCGGTGTTGAGGGCGAAGAAAAAGCAGGTCTCAACTGCGGTACAGAAAACTGCTGGGCAGTTAACTCAAAGACATCAGAAGATAATCAGCAGGCTACGCTCGACTTTATGTATTGGTGCGTAACAAATAAGGAAGCTTCACAGAAGCTTGTTGACAGCCTTGGCGTTCTTCCTTACAAGAATGTTCCTGCTTCAACAAATCCGTTCCTTAAGAATGCCGAAGATTATACATCAAAGGGCAACTATGTAATGGATTGGGCTACAAACTATCAGCCGAACGTAGACGAATATCGTAAGGCTCTTGTTTCTGCTCTTAACGCTTACAATTCAGATCAGTCAGACGCTAACTGGGATCAGGTTAAGACCGCGTTTGTAGACGGCTGGGCAACACAGTATCAGGCTGCAAACGGCTGATTAATTTAAATAAGACTGTTTAAGCCTAATGCAAGGGGCGGGCGAGGTCGCCCGTCCCTTTCTTACGCTACGAATGCTCTCATACCAAAGGAGATGATCTTTTGTTTAAGAAAAAAAGCGGCAGTACATTGCGCCGCCCCCTTAGAAAATGGGGCTTGCTTTTTTTGGGGCCGATAACCGCCGCGTTTGCAATCGGCTTTATATGGCCGTTTATTCAGGGTATATATTTGTCCTTTTGTAAGTTTACGCTTATCTCCGACGCTAATTTCAACGGATTTAACAACTATATGGCAGCCTTTTCGGACGAAAGCTTTGTCCACGCCTTTTGGTACACCGCGCTGTTTGCAATAGTTAGTCTTGTGCTTATAAATGTTCTGGCGTTCGCTGTTGCATATATACTTACTCAGGGTATCAAAGGAAGCAATCTTTTCAGGACCGTGTTCTTTATGCCTAACCTTATCGGAGGCATAGTTTTGGGATACATATGGTCAATGATATTTGACGGAATACTTTCCCATTTCGGTACGTCTATAGTGTTAAACAGCACATTCGGCTTTTGGGGCTTGATAATTCTGATGTGCTGGCAGCAGATAGGCTATATGATGATAATTTATATTGCAGGACTCAACGCCGTTCCGGAGGATATGATCGAGGCGGCTAAAATTGACGGAGCGACAAAGTGGCAAACTTTGTGGAAGGTAACGATTCCGAACGTAATGCCGTCTATTACGATATGCACATTCCTAAGTCTAACTAACGGATTTAAGCTCTTTGACCAGAACCTCGCGTTGACCGGAGGCTTGCCCATAATAATGCAAAAGGGCGCTTCACCTATAAAGACGACAGAAATGCTTGCACTTAATATATACAACACCTTCTATGGTTCGAACACAGCGGCAAGAGGCACGGCACAGGCAAAGGCTGTTATATTCTTTGTTCTCGTTGCAGGGCTCGGACTTGCTCAGCTCGCCTATACACGCAGGAAGGAGGTACAGCAGTAATGACGAAAGAGGATGCTGCTGCATTGGGCAAAGTAAAGTCACCTTCAAGAAAAAAAGGTAAGATGATTTTAAGCATAATTATGTCTATAATAAGCATTGTTTATGTGCTGCCCGTTCTTGCGGTTTTAGTAAATTCATTTAAGCTGAATACATATGTAAAGACCGATACATTCGCTCTGCCGCTTGATGAAATGTGGGCAGGCTTTGACAACTTTATAAAAGGTATGACCTTTGGCAACTATCCTTTTATAAAAAGCGTGCTTTACAGTGTTGTAATAACGCTTATCTCAACTGCGCTTATCCTGCTGTTCACCTCAATGGCGGCATGGTATGTTGTTCGCGTTGATTCACTGTTTTGCAAGGTTATTTATTATCTTTGCGTTTTCTCAATGGTTGTTCCGTTCCAGATGGTTATGTTTACGCTTTCAAAAACAGCCGATAATCTTAATCTGAACACACCGTGGACGATACCGATTATTTATCTCGGCTTTGGAGCGGGACTTGCAATCTTTATGTTCGTAGGCTTTGTAAAGTCCATACCTGTTGAAATAGAAGAGGCGGCGTCAATTGACGGCTGCGGCCCGTTAAGGACGTATTTCACAGTTGTATTTCCAATGCTCAAGCCAACTATGATATCTGTCGGCATACTTGAGATAATGTGGGTATGGAACGACTATCTGCTTCCGTATCTTGTTTTGGACATAAACGAATACAGAACGATACCAATTCATATCCAATATCTTAAGGGAAGCTACGGCACGGTTGACCTTGGAGCGACAATGGCGCTTATCCTTCTTGGTATAATACCGGTTATTATATTCTATCTGCTTTGCCAGAAGCATATTATAAAGGGAGTAGCGGCAGGAGCCGTAAAGGGATAAATCAAACCTTATCTCATTTTATAGTAAATCACGGGGGAGCGCACGCTCCCCCTTTTTCTCTGTCGAAAAAGCGTTTTTGCTTAATTAAGCTTTTATATCCGCAAGTCGGCTTAAAAATAAAAACAAATAGTCGCAGATAAGGCGGAGAGGAGCTCAGGCTCCTCTCCGCCTTCAATAAAATGGATCTGTAGCTGATTATTCGGTTTAAAATTAATTACAGCAGTCCGACTTAACTGAAAACGATTCGCAGTCGGTACATTTCGGAACAGTCGGATTCGGCTCGTGTGTTCCTACCTTAATGCTGTCGAGAGAGCAGTAGTTCTCAAGAGTGTTGTTATACTTACACTGTGATACTGTGCAATGAATACTTTTGTTTGCATAGGAATTATCCATTTTTATCACCTCATAGAGTTTTGACAATACGCCCGCGCTTTTTCGTGACGTCTTGTCTGTATATATTTTTAGCGCCGACTGCCGGTTTATACACAATTTTTTTATTATTTACATAATATATAAAAAAGCTGTGGAGTTGATAATATGCTGACTGCTCTGCGTGACATAATTTTCATTTTACTTTCGCTGTTAGGACTTGTCGATTTGTTCAGGATTATTGTGTGCCGCTTATTTAAGACAAAAAGCGACAAAAATCTTATAATACTTGTCCCTGTAAAATCAAACAGCGAGGACGCCGAAATTCTATTGCGCAGTGCGGCTGCAAAGGCGATGTGGGTATACAGCGGAGCGATAGAGAGGGTTATTTGCCTTGACTGCGGAGCGGACGAGGAAACAAAGAGGATATGCCGCAGAGTATGCGATGAATATTCATTTATGGAATATAAGGATTCGATAGAATGATCCCCAAAGCAATAGGGAGGGGCGCTGCTCCTCCCTGTTGCTTTGCGATAAACCTATTAATCACCTATAGCAGCGCTCCTCAGTAACCCCCATAGGCTCGTTAAAAATTTTTTATTCAAAAAGCTTTACGGGCATATAAACATAACAAAGCAAAAACGTATTTTAGACAGACAACGGGAGGAACGCTGCTCCTCCCGTTTAAATATGCCTATTTTACAATTACTATGTGCTTAAGCTTCGTCCTTTCAAGCGTCTTTTGCGCTCCGAACAGCAGGGCGGCGACTATCGGTGTATTTATTGCCGCAGTTATACATCTTTGCAGAAACATTATCCACGGCGCGGATATTTGGTTCATAGCAATAATGCTTACCGTTGTTATACCAAGGCTGCAAATGATTGAAACCGATATGCAGCATAAAACGCTTCTCAAAAGATTTATTCTCCGCCTGTATAAAAACAGTCCCGAAATAAACCCGACCATTGCCTCACTGAATGTAATTCCGAGATTAAGCGGGCCTGTCGGCTTAACTATAAGCGTTATAATGTCACCAAGTCCGCCGACTATTGCGCCCGGAACAGGGCCGAAGATGAAAGCAACGATATACACCGGCAGGTTAGCGATTGATATGCGGTAGGTGTCGGAGCCGAAGGAGATAAATCCAAGAGCTACCCTAAGCGCCAGCATAACTGCGCATAACGTAAGCGCGTAAAGGCTTTTCAACTCGGCTGACGACGCTTTGATGTTTTTGATTGTCTGCATAATATTCCTCCTTTAAATGCGCTGTGGTTAAGGAGGCATAAAAAACGGAGAGGAAGCCTGCCGCTTCATCTCCGCTGAAAATTACGTATCCTTAATTAACAGCGGGATGCGAAATTTGTACCGCAGGGTCGCCCCTTTTCGTCTGCCTGACAACTCCCCGTTCAAGCAGCACTGCGCGCCGTAAGGCGCTACGCACAAAAATCTACTCTGTATGTCGCTTTGCGACGAATATATACTAACAGATTTTAAGCCTTGTGTCAATGATATTACAGGCTGTATTATTTACGGCTTGAATTTTCCGCGGCTCTGTAAAAAATCATAGCTTAAGGCAAGCGTTATTTATCCGTTTATTTGTGTAACTTTGATTAAAATAGTAATCTTCGATTGTCGTTCTTGTTAAGGTGCTGAAAAAAGCTATGGAAAGATTGTGCATAAATTTTTTCATTATAAAGGACAAAATTTTTTCTATGTGATATAATTAATATGGTTTGTTAATTGGAAGTCCGAAAAAATATTACAAATAGTATAATTAAGGAGTGTACGAAATAATGGAAGTAAAAAAATGCCTGTCAATTGCAATGGCAGCTGTTATAACGGCAGCCTCTGCCGTGTCTGTCGGCGCAGTTCAAACAGGAACAGTATCCTCAGGATACACAAATCAGACATCCGGCTATGCCACCTACTCCGGGAGCGATCTCGGCGCTCATTACACAAAAAACTCCACGACCTTTAAGGTTTGGGCGCCAAGCGCGTCTTTGGTTCGCTTAAAGCTGTATAAAACCGGCTCTGATGACGAGCCGGGCGCTGAGGAGATTGCCACTGTCGATATGAGCAAGGACAACGCGACGGGAGTATGGTCGGTTGTCCGTTCCGGCGACCTCAACGGTGTATATTATACATACCTTGTTACGGTAAACGGAACAACAAAGGAAACGCAGGACGTTTATTCATACGCCGTTGGCGTAAACGGAGGACGTTCAATGGTTCTCGACCTTGATTTGACCGACCCGGACGGCTGGAGCGAGGATAAGCACGTTTTGTATGACGAGCAGACTGACGCTAATATATGGGAGGTTCAGGTTCGCGATTTTTCAATTTCACAAACATCAGGCGTAAGCGATGCACACAAGGGCAAATATCTTGCGTTTACAGAGGGCGGAACAAAGCTCAACGGCAGCGGCAGTGTTTCCACCTGCGTTGATTATCTTGTAAAGCAGGGCGTAAAATACGTTCATCTCAATCCTGTTTTTGACTTTGGCTCGGTTGACGAAACAAAGCTTGACAAGCCGCAGTACAACTGGGGCTATGACCCGGTTAATTATAATGTGCCGGATGGCTCATACTCAACCGACCCGTACGACGGCGCAGTCAGGATAAAGGAATTTAAACAGATGGTGCAGGCGTTGCACGACAGGGGAATAGGCGTTATTATGGACGTTGTTTATAATCACACGTTCTCTACCGACTCCTGCTTTGAAAGGACTGTGCCGGGATATTATTACAGAATGGACGGCACAAAATTCTTAAACGGCTCAGGGTGCGGAAATGTTACGGCATCGGACAAAACTATGTTCAGTAAATATATGATAGATTCCGTTATGTACTGGGCAAAGGAATATCATATAGACGGCTTCCGCTTTGACCTTATGGGCTGTCACGATATAAACACCATGAACCGTCTGCGCTCAAGCCTTGACACTATCGACAAAAAAATACTTGTCTACGGCGAGCCGTGGATGGCTGACTGGGGCAGCAACGGAATACCGCAGTCAAGCGCCTGCATAATGGATAATGCGTCCTCCGTAAGCGAGAGAGTCGCAATGTTCAGCGATAAAATAAGAAACGCTCTAAAGGGCGGCACAGATGACGCTACAACAGGCTATATTCAAGGCTCGACCACTGTAACAAACGATATAAAGGCAGGAATGATGGGCGGCTCAAGCTCCACATTCGGCAAATGGGCCCGTCAGCCGTCGCAGTGCGTTACATATAACTCGGCTCACGATAACCTCACGCTTTGGGATAAAATAGTAAAATCAAACGGCTCGTCGGATTATGACGGAACAAACGCGACCTTTATTGCTCAAAACAAGCTGTCTGCGGCAATCGTTTTGACATCTCAGGGAATACCGTTTTATATGGCAGGCGAGGAGTTTGCAAGAACAAAGCACGGCGACCACAACAGCTACAGCTCGCCCGATTCCGTAAATCAAATAGATTGGAGCAGGGTTTCAAAATATAAGGAGCTTGTAGATTATTACAAGGGGCTTATTCAGATAAGAGACTGTTATTCTCCGTTCAGAGACGGAACAATGACGTCATCAAATTCAACATACTTTACCGAAAACGGCAGTGTAATCGCTTATACGATACAGAATAAAACAGCCAACGCTCAGAATGAATGGGGAACGGCTGCTGTGCTTGTGAACAATACGTCGTCGCAAAAGAGCATACAGCTTCAAGGTCAAGCCGCTCTTCCGTCAAGCTGGGTAGTAGTCGCGAACGGCGAATCGGCAGGACTTAAAAAGCTTGCAACGGTATCCGGAACAAATATTTCCGTTCCTGCAAGAAGCGCAATGGTTATAGTAGACGAGGCAAGCTTTAACAGCAAAAATATAAAAGAGCCTGTTTTTTACACGGTTACAACAAAGCATATTGAAAAGAGCAGCGGCAGAGAGCTCAAGACAACCGAGTCTGTATACAGACAGGGCACGACATACCGCACTGCGCCGGACGGAGATTTGCTGTTCGACTATGCTTTAAGCGGAGCGCCGGAAGGCGAAACTACAGGAGTTGTAAACGGCAATAAGACTATTACATATTATTACGCTTCGGACGGAATAAACAGCTATAATCTTACTGTAAAATATGTTGATGAGGGCGGCAATGCTCTTGCGCCTCAGATTACAAAGAAGCTAAAGGAGGGCAGCGAGTATTCAAGCGATTTTGAAACTATTTCAGGCTATGAGCTCGACACCGACAAGCTGCCCGATAATATTTTCGGAACCATCAGCGCGGACACGACCGTTTCATATGTTTACAAAAAGTCCGAAGCTCAGCCGATAAAGGTTCATTACTATAACTCAAACGCTTGGCCGAAGGTTTGCATATATGCCTATGACGATTCGGGCGCAACAACAAAGCTTCTGACCGGCGAATGGCCCGGAACCGCAATGACGAGCGAGGGCGGCAATATGTATAGCTACACCGTAAGAGGCTCCGAAAACGCAAAGGTTATGTTTACCGACGGCGCAGTTTCCAACACAAGACAAGAGCCGGGCGCAAACCAGCCGGGATATGAAGCAAACGGTGAAGTGTGGATACAAAATCAGAAGGTTTCCTTTAACGCAAAGGTCGTAGTAAGCTATATTGACGGCAAAGGCAACAAGCTTGATAATGATAAGATAATAACCGGCTCTAAGGTCAGCTCCGATGACAAATATCAGACTCAGGGTCTTGAGTCGCAGACAGTAGAGCCTGTAATAATCGGAAACCCAAGCGGAAGCTGGAGCTCGGGCGTAAGGAATGTTATATACATTTATTCCGACGCTCAAAAGCCCGGTGAAACGGTAATTCTCGGCGACGCAGACGATAACGGCGAAATAAAGCTTTCGGACGCAATTCAAATACAAAAGTTCGCGTTATACGGAAATGTTCTGAGCGCAAGGATCAAGGCTGCGACAGACGTTGACAAAAACGGTACCGTAAATCTGCGCGATGCTATTATCGTTCAGAGATATAATCTTGATTTGCTTAAAAATGATTTTGGAATAGGCAAACCTGTGGAGTATTAACGGCTCGGATTTCTGCGGCTAAAGCGCAAATGAATTATAATAAATAATATACAGAAAAGGGCATAATCTGAGCGTTATGCCCTTTCTTCTGTCTAAAAAGCGTTTTTTGCTTTGCTTCTCCTGTACCTTAAAGCTGCGATAGGCGGGAGCTTGTAAAAAAAATAAGGTTTATCGACAAGCCAAATGCCATAATCAAAGAGTGATTTCCTATTAAGAAAAATGTATAAAAATTCCATTGCGTATTTGTAAAAGTATATGATTTTAAGGCGTAAGGCATAAAAACTGTTGTGCTTTATGAAGGGCTAAGCTATAATGTATTTGTTGCATTATGCAATAATGAAGGAGGAGAAAATAATGGTAAAATTTCGCAGGAGGATTCTTAGAGCCGGTTTGGCTGTTCTTGTCGCCGCAACGACCGTTTGTACGGTTATGGCGGCAAACACCATGAACAACGCCTCGGCAACGGATGCCGAAACGGTAGGAAAATATGCTACCAACCCTAACGGAACGGGCAAAAGAGCAACTATCACTATTGACGGCAAGATAAACGACTGGTCAGAGGATATGCTTATAGCCCAAGGCGCAGGCTGGGACTTTGCTCCAAGGTGGAAGGGCGCGCATGAAAACAGCGTTCTTGACTGCTATTCGCTTTATGCCGCATGGGACGATACAAACCTTTACATCGGCTTCCAGATGGTAAATCCGACGGATACATGGGCTACTCCGGGCGAGGGCCCGCTTATGGATAACGGAAAGCCCAGCGATGTTCCGCTTGGCGTTGCTCTAAGCGTTGACACAAGCAAGCCGTCGATAACAGGAAAAATGACCAACGGCGACCTGCTTTGGGATAAGCAGCATTTTTCATTTACAAACACGCACGCCGATATGGTTTTGATGATGAGCGCAAAGCCGGGCAACGGCGATCCGGCGCTGTTTAAGGTAGCCGATTCACAGGGCAATCTGTCTTATGATTCACAATACTGCCTTGTATTCAAGAGCAACGGAATAGAATACAAAGTTGCCGACGATTTCCTGCCGTCCGAGCTTTGGGCGCTCGACGGTGTTTCCACCACTCCCGAAGAAGAGGTTTACGGCGGAAAGGGCAATTATATAGACGCGCTTAAAAAGGGTCACGACACAAAGTACGATTCATTCTATGAGATGAAAATACCGTTTAAGGTTCTCGGTATAACGGTAAACGACCTTGAAAGCAAGGGAATAGGAGTTATGCAGTTTGCAACGCGCGGCGAGTCGCCTCTTGACTGCGTTCCGCACGACCCGGCTATGCTTGATAACGTAATGGGAGAATATCACGCAGGTGACAACACCTCGCTTGAGAAAGAGGATCAGGACGATTTTTCTGTTCCGCTTGCCCGTGTGGGCGGAAACAACACTGACCCCAAGCCGACAGAGCCTGAGGAAAAGCTTATTCTCGGCGATGTTGACAATAACGGCAGAGTTATGCTGAGCGACGCAATTTATATTCAAAAATCGCTTGTAACAGGTAATGATTTGAGCGGCGATTCGTTAAAATGCGCTGATGTTGACAAAAACGGCACAGCAAATCTAAGGGATGCAATAATTATACAAAGATATACGCTTAGCCTGCTTGATAACAGCAAATTCGGAATCGGCGAATTAATTTAAAAAATAAAGACACAAAATCTTCCGCCAAGCACTTTGGCGGAAGATTTTTTCTGTCTAAAATGTGTTTTTTGCTTTGTACTCCTTGAACCGCAGTCAGCGCTGCCGTGCAGCGGGACTGCTGCTTAAGATTTTGTTTTTTTTGCAGGAGAAGCTTCGCTTCTCCTGCACCTCATCATTCTCGCACAGGGAATTTTGCTTTGTTATGTTTATATACCCGTAAATAAGCTTCATAATAAAAATTTTTTTAAGCGAGCAGGTGGGGGTTACGGGGGAGCGTCAGCTCCCCCGTTAAAATCCAATTTTAAAGCAGCAGCATTACCGGCGCAAGTCGGTAATGCTGCGGTAGGCGAGCGCTAGGCCAAAAACAGATTTATCGAAAGGCTCAATCCTCCGCCAAGCACTTTGACGGAGGATTTTATATCAAATAATAAATAAGCGAGGCAATTTTTAATCGGGGTATATGTAAGATAATGACAAAAAATCAATTCATAATTTATATTATTTATCAATAGCTATTTCCTCCGAAATGTGTTAAATTTAATGTGGTATCGCGTATAAATCTAGGATATACGCTGCAATGAAATTTAATTTATAAAGGAGTGTTTTTTATGAATGTTCTAAAAAGCAGGAACAAGATTATTGCTGTAATACTTACGATAGTTATTGCGGCGTCTTGTTTCATAATTGCGCCGTCAGCCGGTGCTGCACAGACAAACAGCGCTGACATAAAGGCTTCGGCAAGTAAGGGCGGAGATACCTTTTCGTGGGATAACGCCACGGTGTATTTTCTGCTGACGGATCGCTTTTATAACGGCGATCCTACTAACGACCACTCATACGGCAGAGGTCTTGACGCAAACGGCAGTCCGTATAACTTTACCGGAGGCGCAGCAAGAGGAACCTTCCACGGCGGAGACTTTGCCGGTATAACCGATAAGATTGAGGAGGGCTATTTCGACGACCTCGGAGTAAACGCAATTTGGCTTTCAGCGCCTTATGAGCAGATACACGGTTATGTTGTCGGTGATGACAGCTCCCCAAGCTATCCGCATTACTCCTATCACGGCTACTATGTTCTCGACTATACTGAGAGCGACAAAAATTTCGGCTCTAAAGAGGAGTTTAAAAAGCTTGTAGACACCGCTCACGAGCACGGAATAAGAATAATAATGGATATAGTTATGAATCACGCCGGCTATAACTCGCTTTATGATATGAACGAGTACGGCGGATTTGGAACAATAAAAGGCGACTGGAAGAGTATATATTATAATTATGCCAATATCAGCAATGCTACATATCACAGCGTAATAGACTATGAAACCTCATCTGCCGACTGGGGCAAATGGTGGGGCTCAGGCTGGATAAGAGCCGGACTTCCAGGATATACGCAGGGCGGCGGCAGCGACTATACTATGTCGCTTCAAGGCTTGCCCGACTTTAAAACCGAGAGCACAGCAAGCGTCGGCATACCCACCTTCCTCCAAAACAAGTGGAGACAGGAGGGAACATATGAGCAAAAGATTGCAAAATACGGTGCAAGCGGCACTGTAACAGATTATCTTACGAAGTGGCTTGCCGAATGGGTAGAGACCTATGGCGTTGACGGCTTCCGCTGCGATACGGCAAAGCACGTTGAGCTTGCGTCATGGGCAAAGCTTAAGGACGCCTGCGTAAAGGCTCTGAAAACATGGAAAAGCAATAATCCGAGCAAAAAGCTTGACGATCTCGACTTCTGGATGACCGGCGAGGTTTGGGATCACGGAGTAGGCAAAGACAATTACTACACACAGGGCAAGTTTGATTCTCTTATCAACTTTGACACAACAGGCGGCGGAGTTCTTGCAAAAGGTACTGTCGCGAATAAATACAGAGACTATGCTGCCGCGATAAACAGCGACGACAGCTTTAACGTTCTTTCTTATATGTCGTCTCACGATTCAACCCTTGCAAGGGGAGATATGTATTATCTCGGCTCTGCCTTCTTGATGCTGCCCGGAGCTGTTCAAATATACTATGGCGACGAAACGAACAGAGCTCTTGTTTCAGGCGTACCGTTTGACGGCAACGGCGGTTCGGGACATTCGCTTAGAAGCGATATGAACTGGGATAATTATGACGCTGAGCTTCTTGCACACTGGGGCAAGATAGGCACTTTCAGAAATAATCATATATCAATAGGCGCGGGCTCAAACATCAGCCTTAACCCGTCAAACGGAATAGGCTTTGGAAGAACCTACAGCAAAAACGGTATTATTGACAAAACCGCAGGCGTTATAGGCGCAAGCGCAAACGCACAGGTATCAATTGATGTTTCGCAGATTTGGGACGACGGTCAGGAGCTTGTAAATGCTTATGACGACTCCTCTGCAACGGTACAAAACGGCAAGGTTACGTTCAACAGCGGAGCGCACGGCACAATACTTATTCAAGAGCCGGACGGCAAGCCGCTTATTACTCTTTCGGGCAAAGAAAACTTTACGGGTACACAGACAATAACTCTTACAATTGACGGCGCGGACGAGGCAAAGGTATCTGTTGACGGCGCAAATAAGATCCGTGTAAGAAACGGCGGCACCTTCATCATTGGCGACAAGGCTTATGACGGCTCATACGTTCAGGTTACGGCCGAGGCTACCAACGATAAGGGAACCTCAACAAAGCGCGCCACTTATTACAAATGCGCGCCCGGCGAGGACGGCCCGGTTAAAAAGGATGAAAAGTCAATTATCCACGTTAAGCCTAAGGACAGTAATTCACAGCTCTATGTGTGGATAGGAGCAGGCGAAACGGACAACGAAAAGCTACTTGGAGCATGGCCGGGCTCCAACATAATGTCAAAGGGAAAGGCTGACGGCGACGGATATTACAGCTTCGACCTTAACACTACCGAAACTTATAATTTTATCACCCACGATTCCAACGGACAGTCCGGCAATATGGAGGGCAACACCGGCGAGATTTGGGTTGATATGAAAAGCTCAACCGAATGTGAAATTCAGGAGAAGCAGGAATCCGGTATGGACGCGCTCAAAAAGATTGCAACGGAATGTAAGGTTCTGACCGGTACGGAATATACGGCTGAAACATATAATTCTCTTGCAAGCGCTCTTGCAGATGCGGAGAAGATAATAGCAAAGGGCGAGACCGCGTCTGATTCCGAGATTTCGTCCGCTATGACGTCGCTTAACAAGGCAAAGGCGGCGCTTAAGATAAACGCTCCGTCCATTACGGTTATGGCTGCAGGCGGAACTAAAATTTCAGGTATGACGGCGCCCGGCGCAAGCGTTGTTGTAACGGTTAATTCCACCGAATACAAGACAAAGGCGGACGACATAACGGGCGCATACACAGTAACCGTTACCACGCTTAAGGCATCCGACAGCGTAAAAATTACTGCAACTAAGTCGGGAGCATCATCGGTTGTCACCTCAAGAACGGTTTCTCAGGGACCCATTGACTCTGACGAATATTATACAGTTGGCGACGTATCCCGAGACGGAGTTATCAATTTGCTTGACGCTCTGTTGACCGCGCGTTACGACCTTGATCTTGAACCGAATCTTGATAAGATTGCGGTTGCCGCGGCCGACGCAAACGACGACGGCTCAGTCAATTTGAGCGACGCAATACTTATCCAAAAGTATGCGGCAAAGATGACAGTTAGTTCTCAAATAGGCACTGTAAAGGAATATAAATCATAATAAACACTTAAATCATAATTCAAAGCTGCGGCGATTAAAAAATCGCCGCAGCTTTATTCTGCCGAAAAAGTATTTTTACTGTGTACTCCTTGAACCGCAGTCGGCGCTGTTGCTTAGGGTTTTATTTTTTTTGCAGGAGAAGCTTCGCTTCTCCTGCACCTTATCATTCTCGCATAAGGAAATCTGTTTTCAAGCCTTTGCGTGCTTTGGAGCGTTTGCGCTCTGCTCTCTGCATGTGAGGTAAGATTAATTATGCGCTCAAATATGTGAAATGAAGATTAAATCTTTTATTTACTTGCAATCTGTGGGCAGTCTTTGGGGTTGCAAGGAGCTTGCCCCTTGCATAACAAACTAATATAAAGTAGCAGGCAGGTCGCCGCAAGGCGGTCTGCCTGCGGTCAAAAGGCGCAAAATTAAAAGAAAGCTTTTTATAATCATAAATCGGCTTTAAAATAAAAAGTTTTTTAGCAGGCAGGTGGGGGCTTACGGGGGAGCGCAGGCTCCACTGTTAAAATCCAATATTAAAACCGCAGCGTTACCGGCGCAAGTCGGTAACGCTGCGGTCATAGTCTGCCTGCGGCCAAAAGGCGCAAACTAAAATTAATTTTTAAATTAAAGCGTTTAAGCGTTGAAAAATAATATTTTAACTTGCTATCAGCCTATGAACATTTGAGCCCAGTAATTAACGCCCGAAGTATAACCAACTCCTATTTGAGTGAAATATGGGGTGAGTATATTTGCACGATGTCCAGGCGAGTTCATCCACGCGTTTACAACATCCTCCGGCGTTGTGTAGCCATATGCTATATTTTCGCCCATTGCACTGTAGTTTAAATCAAAATCATCTATCATTTCGCTTGGGGAGCCGTATGTTGGAGAAACGTGCTCGCAATAATTGTTTGTTTTCATATCATCTGTTTTTATATGAGCTATATTTGAAAGCTCTTTATTTAAGGTAAGCGGAGTAAGACCGTAATCAAGCCTTATTTCATTTACAAGCTCTGCAACTCTTTTTTCATACTCGGAGATACTGCCGCTCAGTTTATTTATAACGGTAACTCTGCATATTGCCTTCTTGCCGTTGTGAGTTTTTACCGTTATGTCAGCCGTACCTGCTTTGATTGCGGTGACTACTCCGTTTTTATCAACAGAGGCAACCGACGGATTGCTGCTCGACCATTTGTAGGTAGTCATAGTGCCTGACGGGATAGACGCTGTTAGCTTATATGTCTTTCCTGCTTTTTTTGTCACTGAGAGAGTATTAAGCTTAACGCTGTTTGGCGCATTCCTTACCGTTACCTTACAGCTTGCGCTTACGCCGTTGTGAGTTTTTACGGTTACAGTTGCCGTGCCGGTTTTTTTCGGTGTTATCTTTCCGTTTTTATCAACGGATGCCACAGACGAATTACTGCTCGACCATTTGTAGGTAGTCATAGTGCCGGAGGGGATAGACGCTGTTAGCTGATACGAATCCCCAACGCCTATTGTAGCTTGTGAGTGGTTGAGCGTTACCGTTGACGGAGCGTTTCTGACGGTTACCTTACAGCTTGCGCTGAGCCCATTGTGTGTGCTTGCCGTTATTATCGCAGAACCTGCCGTCAAGGGCGTTATCTTACCGTTTTTGTCAACGGATACCACAGACGGCTCACTGCTCGACCATTTGTAGGTGGTCATGGTGCCGGAGGGAATAGACACTGTTAGCTGATACGAATCCCCGATGCCTCTTGTCGCTTTTTCACGGCTGAGAGTTACTGTTGACGGCGCATTCCTTACCGTTACCTTACAGCTTGCGCTTAATCCGTTGTGTGTTTTTACCTTTATTGTCGCCGTGCCGGGCTTTTTCGGATTTATCTTTCCGTTTCTGTCAACGGATACCACAGACGAATTACTGCTCGACCATTTGTAGGTAGTCATGGTGCCTGATGGAATAGAAGTTGTTAGCTGATATGAGTCTCCAACGCCCCTTGTAGCCTTTTCGCGGCTCAGCTTAACTTTATTAGGCGCATTCCTTACCGTTATTTTACAGTCTGCGCTTACTCCGTTGTGTGTTTTTACGGTTACGGTCGCCGTGCCGGGCTTTTTCGGCGTTATCTTACCGTTTTTGTCAACTGATACCACAGATGAATTGCTGCTCGACCATTTGTAGGTAGTCATAGTTCCTGATGGGATAGACGCTGTTAGCTGATATGAGTCTCCAACGCCCCTTGTAGCCTTTTCACGGCTGAGAGTCACGGTTGACGGAGCGTTTCTTACAGTTACCTTGCAGTCTGCGCTGAGCCCGTTGTGAGTTTTTACGGTTATTGTCGCCGTGCCGGGTTTTAAGGGTGTTATCAAGCCGTTTTTATCTACTGAAACTGTGTCGGGGTCGCTGCTCGACCATTTAAAAGTAGTCGCCGTGCCGGACGGTATTTTTGCAGTTAGCTGATATGAATCCCCAACTCCTCTTGTAGCCTTTTCACGGCTGAGCGATACGGACGAGGGAGCAGGCTTTTCGCTTTTTATAACCTTTAAGACTACATACAGCTTAATATTGTAGGTTGCCTTTATGGGCGTTATGTCGTTGCCGTTCATTGCATTTTTTCCCGTTATATAGCAGGAATGCCAATACTTATCGTCGCTCGGACTGTCGCCGTAGAAAATTCCTATATGATCCTGACCCTGACCCTGAGCCTCGTCACCTGAGATATACTGCCTTATTATATCTCCCTTTTCCAAAATACCTGAATTATACATGGTCTTTTTGTCTTTAAAGTAGTAGCGTTCAATATCATATTGGCGGTAAAAATCATACCAGTAGGCAGGATGCTTATAGTCATAGCTGCCGCCGGCTTTTCCGAGCGCCTTTATCGAATAGTAGCTCATATCGGGGATCATTGCTCCCGTTGACGTGATATACTGGCAGTTTTTTCTTGAGCAGTCGGGAGCGCCGCAGCTTGTAAAATGTCCGCCGTTATTCTTGCACGATGAATACAGAACATGCCATACAAATCCCATACAGGTCATCGCGCCCTTTGTTTTGCAAACGCCGGAAAGCGCCGGATGACCGTACTGCATACTCAAATCGCCCCTTGGGTTGCGAAAATCTCCGCCGCTTGCGTTAAAGGGGGAATACGGGGTTCCTATGTAATAGTTTTTATTTTTGCTGTCTGCGTCATGGTCGTCAAGCCATTTTAAGTATGTTTCTTCGTCAATGCCCAAAACATCAAGTAAATTCTTTGTGCCCTTTTTAAGACCCTTTGAGCTGTTTACGCCGCTTGTGTTATAATTGACGGCTTTGTAGCCGCTTGCCGTTCTTGGCGCAGCAATATCTAAATTATTTGATGCAGATACGTCGGCAGGGAAAATAAAGCATGATGTTGTCATTGCCAATATTACCGCCGCCGATATTAACTTTTTGCCGCATTTGATTGATTTTTTCATTTTATCCTCCTTGCTCCGCAGAATTTGCATATATTTATAAATTTAATATACCATATAAAAGCATTTCTGTAAATACAGGGAATTAATGGGTAAAACGCCAAATAGGAGCAGGGTTGAAAAAATTATTTTATGTGATATTATTAATATTATTAAGGGCAGGAAAAAATTTACGTTTATTTGCAATAAAATTGCCCTCTTCTGCATTAACCTTATGAAAGGAGCACAGAGAATATGTCGAAATCAGAAAATACAGCTTTCGATATGCTTGATGAATATATTTCAAGACTTTCAAACGGCGACAAGAGCGCTCTCGCCGATTTGTACTGCTGTGTAAGCTCACCGATATATTCTTATGCGCTTTCGGTTTTGAAGAACCGGTGCGATGCAGAGGACGTATTGCAGGACACGCTTATCGAGATTTGGCGCGCGGCGCCCGGCTACAAGCGCATGGGCAAGCCTATGGCTTGGATAATAACTATTGCGAAAAATCTTTGTATGATGACTCTTCGCAGCAGGAGCAAAATTTCCGACGAGCCCTTTGACCTTTTCGGAACCGCCGCCGACAATCCAACGCTTAACAGCGATGATAAGCTTGTTATAAACGAATGTATGGAAAAGCTTTCCGATGAGGAAAGACAGATAGTCATACTACACTCTGTTTCGGGGCTAAAGCACCGTGAGATTGCACAGATACTGGAGCTTCCCCTGCCAACGGTTCTTTCAAAATATAACAGGGCAATAAAAAAATTGCGTAAAACGCTGGCAGACGAATAAAGAATGGAGGGATATTATGGCTAATAAGGATTTGGAGAAAAAAATTAAAAACGCCTTTTCAAAAGCTGTACCCGATGTTCTGGACTCCGTTATGCAGCAGTGTTCGGAACAGAAAGGAGCCGTGATTGAAATGACGGATAAAAAGAGTAAAAGAGGATTTATTTATAAAATTGCCGCAGTTGCCGCAGCGTTAATAGTCCTTTTGGGCGGCGGCTTTGCCGTAATGATGGTTGCAGGCGGAAACGGCGTTGAAACAAAGGTGTTTTTCGATGTAAACCCAAGTGTTGAAATACTTTTGAACCGTGACGAGAAAGTGATTGAGGCAAAGGCACTCAATGCCGACGGAGAAAAAATAATCGGCGATATGAATTTTAACGGAACGGATCTTGACGTTTCCGTAAACGCGCTTATAGGTTCAATGCTGAAAAACGGTTATCTAAGCGATATAGCAAATTCCATTTTGATTTCAGTTGATAACGACGATCCCGACAAGGCGGCGCAGCTTCAGCAAAGGCTTGTTGATAGCATTAATTCAATAATCGGCGGAGCTTCGATCGACGGCTCTATTCTGAGTCAGACCTTGTCGCACGATGATAAAATATCAAAGCTTGCGGATGAATACGGCATATCCTACTCAAAGGCTCAGCTAATTTCCGATATTCTTGAAAAAAATCCGCTTTTGACGTTCGAGGAGCTTGCCGGAAGCTCAATAAACGAGCTTAACCTGCTTAGGGAAAGCGGCGGAGTGAAAAACAAAAATCTTCAGGTAACAGGTCAACCGAGCACAAACGGCTATATAGGCGAGCAAGCTGCATGGAACGCAGCTGTAAAGCACGCAGCCGAGCTTGAAAGCAACAGCACTTTAAAATCCGATATATTAAAGCTTGTTTCGCAGGGCAACAATTTTAAAAACCCCTCCGATAACGGACGTGTGACCATGGATATGGACGACGGTAAAATGGTGTATGAGGTTGAATTCCGTATTTCCGGCAACAGTGTCGAATACGATTATGACATTGACGCCGAGAACGGTTCAATAGTCGGATATGAAAGCGAATATGACGAAGATGATCGTTATAGCGGCAGCGGCTCTCAGGGGTCATCGTCGCAGAATAATTCTTCATCATCTCAGTCAACAGGCAATTCATCTGACTCCAAAAGCTATATAGGCGAAGCTAAGGCAAAGCGGACGGCTCTTGACCATGCCGGCGTAGCCGAGAACAGCACAAGCGGTATGAAAGTAAAGCTTGAGCGTGAAAACGGACGTATGGTTTACGACGTAAGCTTTAACTCCGGCGCGTATGAGTACGATTATGAAATAGACGCCTACAGCGCGGCTGTTTACAAGAGCGACAAGGAATATAACGATGATTACAGGCAAAGCACTGGCGGCTCGTCGGGAAGCGAAAATAATACCGCGTCCGGCTCGTCACAGAGCTATATTGGCGAAGCAAAGGCAAAGCGGACGGCGCTTGACCATGCCGGCGTAGCCGAGAGCAGCACAAGCGGTATGAGAGTAAAGCTTGAGCGTGAAAACGGACGTATGGTATACGACGTAAGCTTTAACTCCGGCGCGTATGAGTATGATTATGAAATAGACGCCTACAGCGCGGCTGTTTACAAGAGCGACAAGGAATATGACGATGATTACAGGCAAAGCACGGGCGGCTCATCGGGAAGCGGAAATAATAATACCGCGTCCGGCTCGTCACAGAGCTATATTGGCGAAGCAAAGGCAAAGCAGGCAGCCTTTAACCATGCAGGAGTATCCTCGTCAAATGCGTATGATGTTGAAGTAGATCTGGACCGTGACGACGGTGTTGCCGTATATGAGATTAGCTTTAAGTCCGGCGGTTATGAGTATGATTACGAAATAAACGCATATACAGCGGCAGTGTTAAAAAATGAAAGAGAGCGTGACGATTGAGCCTTTAGATAAATCTGTTTTTTAAGAGGCTCTCGCCTACCGCAGGCAGACTATGACCGCAGCGTTACCGACTTGCGCCGGTAACGCTGCTGTTTTAAAATTGGATTTTAACTGGGGAGCATGCGCTCTGTATAGTGCAGTAACATAGTTTACATAAAGTGCAAGGACATGGTTTACAAATTTGCGATATAATAAAGGCAAAAA
>CANQEU010000025.1 GCA_947595635.1 uncultured Clostridia bacterium | reverse complement strand
AAGAAAGACACGGCAGAAATTGAAATGAGCTTTACCTTTAATGCCAATGAATATGCGGGACAAGATTTGGTAGTATTCGAAACGCTTCAGCGTAACGGGGTTTCGGTTGCCGAACATAAGAGTACAAGCGATACTAAGCAAACGGTACATCTGTTGAATCCGAGTATTACAACAGAAGTGACTGACCGTCGCGGCGAACATATTCCGACTGCCGAATATACTATCGAAGATACAGTCGAAATATCGGGCTTAATAACAGGCGAACAATACACTGTAACAGGAATGGTAGTCAATAAGGATAACTCGGAGCCAATTGAATTACTTGATGTTACAAGCGGAGAAAATGCCGTAGATATAGCAGATGACAGCCTGTCAGCTAATGTAGTCTTTATTGCAAGTGCCGGAACACAGAGCCTGAAAATAAACTATAAAATCAATGCTATTCCTTGCGCAGGAAAACAGGTCGTTGTATTTGAAGAGCTTAACTATAACGGAGATCTAATAGCTGAGCATAAGAACATCGATGACGCTCATCAGACTTTTGCATTTTCAAACAAGGGCAATTTGTTTGTAGAAAAGTTTGATAAATACAGCGGACAGATAATCGGCGACGGCAACTTAACGTTTAATATATATTCTGTTCAAGACGGAAACGACGTTTTGATGAAAAATGTTTTCCTTTCAACAGAAAATCCGGTTATGGGTACATATACATATATCGGCAATTCAGCCGGATATGTAGATACAACCAGTCCTGAGCAGGCGGACAGAACAGATCTTCATCCGTATTTTAATGCGGGTAGTAAGCCTGCCGGAGATATTGGAACTCTAAGTATTGCCGGACTTCCTGCCGGAAAGTACGTTCTTAAAGAAAAGGCGTCGCCTAACGGATATTCGATAGATATAACAGACGGCGAAACTTTTGAAATCAGCGCCGGAGAAACGACCGAGCTCGCAATAGCCAACTCGCCGATAATGATAGATCTTATGTTCGTTAAAACCGACGACGGCAAGGGCGACGACATAAAGCGTCTTGAAGGAGTTGGGTTTACGCTCTATACCGACGAGGACTGCAAAACCCCGGCAAAGGATTTTTACGGTGATGAAATCGGCGAAATAAAAACAGACGGCGACGGCTTGCTTTCAGCCGAAAGGGTAAGCTACAGCACAAAACAGGAAACCGTTTATTATATCAGCGAAACAACGCCTCTTGACGGCTATCAGCCGCTCGGATATGTAATCAAGGCTGTAATAGATACCGAGGGCAAAACAAAGCTTTACAAGCCGACTGATAAGGGTTATGAAGAAATAACCGATACGGTGAGCCTGCGTTTGGGTTTGGAAATGTCGACGAAGGATCTTGATCTGCCGAGGGTGATAAACCAACAGAGAGGAAAAATCACAGTCTGCAAAAAGGCTCTCGATACTAAGCTTCCGCTTGCGGGCGTTGTAATGAATATCACCGACAGCGAGCATAATATCCTTACCTTTTCGCAAAATGAAAATAACGAGTATGTTCCCGATGAGAACGGCTCGTCAGAGCTTGTAACAAATACAGAGGGAAAAATAGTAATATCCGATCTGAAATACGGCACATATTATCTCTCGGAAACAGTTTCGGCTCAAGGCTATCAGCTTCTCAAGGATGAAGTTGAGATAATTCTGGATAGTCCTGAGCTCAGCAAGGAAATGTATAATACTCCGACGTCAGATTTTCCAATCGCCGGAGGCTTTGACAAGACTATCTTTATTCTTATAGGAATTGCTTTAATTCTCATTCCACTAACAATTTTTATTTTAAGAAAGAAAGGCAATAACAAAATGAAAACAAAAAGATTATTCAGCTTTTTAATCGCAATGTTAATGACATTCTCAGTATTTGCCGGAGTCGGAACGACAGCATTTGCCGCCGAGGGAGTCAGCAAAAACCTTATCGACGAAACAAAGAAAGGCTCTCTTGCTATTTATAAATACGAGATGGAGGACGAATCCTATGAAAATGCGGTAACTCCGGGCGACGGTACATATACCGACGTTCTTCCCGCCGGTGCGAAGCCGATAGAGGGTGTTGAGTTTACAATCTACAAAATCAAGGATCTGACCGAATTTTTCAATTACAACTCATCCGAGGAGCTTCCAAAGGCCGCCGAAATATCCAAAAATGAATCGGCATATATCGGCAGCAATACTTGGAAATCTTCAGGCTATACGACATCAGAGGGAAAAATTACATTTACAAATCTCGAGCTTGGCGTATATTACGTCAAAGAGACATTCTCCCCCGCTCAGGTAAGGCAACAGACAGCTCCGTTTGTTATTTCAGTTCCGACCACAACAGCGGATAAAACAGAGTGGATGTATGATATAACCGTACAGCCGAAAAACCAGACTAAGTATTCAAACGTAACTCTGCATAAATATGACGCAAACTCAAATGAGCCTCTTGAAGGCTTTCATTTCACGTTGGAAAGAAAGAATATAACGAAGGACAAGCAGGTAAGCTGGGTACCGGTCGGCGGCACATACACATCGGCAGGCACAGGAGAATTTTCCGTGACTCATCTGCCGACGCACACGGATTATCGCTTTAGAGAGATCTCTGCGGATGACAAATCCTACATTGTTGACAGCACAGTATACTATGGCTTTACGATCAACGACGACGGAACCGTTACATACACTCAGGGTGATGTGAACGACAGCGCGGATATACACGACAGATCTGACGGAGAGCTCGCTGCAGACAACAAGATTAATATCCCGAACGAAAACGTAACGATTGATAAGGAAGTATCGACAGATAAGACGAGCTGGCATCAGGACGTAACTCAGGATATAAACAAGGAGGTTTATTGGAAGGTAACAACCTCTATTCCGTCTTTAATCGGCAAAATGTCAAAGTACGTTATCACAGACACTCTTTCCGAAGGCTGCACATATAAATCTGTGGAGCTTATCGGCGTAAGGGACAATGGCCGCGAAACAACAATAAGCGCTGCGAGTTATTCTGTTGACCATTCAAAAATCGACAACAAAAACAACAACATAATCACAGTATCGATAACCGATTTTTCAGTGCTTGAGGGCTTTAAAGAGCTCAAAACTGTATTTACAACCGTGCTTAACGAAAAGGCAATAATCGGTGGGGACAACCCGAATACGGCAGAACTCGATTACACAAACGATATAGGCACAGACAGCACATATAATATTAAGTCAAGAACGCCTGAAGTCCATACCGGCGGCTACGCGTGGAAAAAGGTTGACATAAAGAACAGCAGCCTTGCCGGCGTAGAATTTAGCGTATACAGAACGCTCAGCGATGCGCAGCACAATACCAATCCGATAAAGTTCGAGCTGAAGGACGGTATCTATTACACCGACGACAATAATCTTTCCGGCAAAGCGAATGCAACGATTATTTCCGGCACCGACGGAATGGTGAATATTCGCGGACTGATCTACGGTGCAGCAGATAATCTTTCCAATCAGGGAGAGACGGCATACTACGTTGCCGAGACAAAGACCGTCAATGGCTATCAGCTGCTCAAGGAACCATTTGAGATCACAATTAACAGCACCTCGCACAACTACAACAAGGATATTAACGTTACAACCGTTAATACAGAAGAGGTAAATTATCCGCATACAGGCAGCAATTTCTCATGGCTGCTTGCAGTCGCTTCAGGCATTGGCATCATATGCGTAGGCATAGCTGCTATGTTTATTAAAAGCAAAAAGAAAAAATGCGCAAAGGGCGAATAATTGGAATTATCTGCATAATCATAGGGACGGCAGTCGCTGCGTCTCCTTTCGTCATACAACTAATATCCGAGAATAATTTCAGCCATATCATTAATGACTATATCTCCGATACTGACGGAGATTCAAGCGACGACTTTGCCAAGGCAGACAAATACAACAGATTAATCTCAAAAGGCGAGGACACCGACGTCAACTATTATGACGCATTGTCTTTTGGCGACGAGGGCATGATTGGGTATATTTCCGTGCCGAAGGTAAATATATATCTGCCAATTTATCACGGCACAAGCGACAGTGTGCTTGCCAAGGGAGTCGGACATATGAAAAACACCTCTCTCCCTGTCGGCGGAAAAAGCACTCACGCAGTGCTTGTCGGACATACGGGGCTGTCCTATGAAATGTTCGACAGGTTAAGCGAGCTTGTCAAAGGCGATAAATTCATCGTTACCGTGCGAAATAGGAATTTGACCTATAAGGTTGACAGAATAATCAAATGCTTGCCATCCGACACGAAGTACACTGAGATCGTCCCTGAAAAAGATTATGTAACGCTTGTGACCTGCGTAAGCGACGGCGGACTTAATGCCCGCCGCCTGCTTGTACGAGGCGAAAGAATTTTAAATGAAGGAGGTTAATATATGCTCAAGAAACGGATAGCAGTTATATTTTTTGTTCTTGCGTTTACCGTCTGTTTGTTTTCTTCAATAGCTGCGTCTGCGGCATACGAAAATGAGGCAGAAACGATAATCGTTGAAGCAACGCAGCCAACAACCGATACATCACACCTTCTTGATGAAAGCAGAGATGTGAAACTAAATATATCTGCGGTTGACGCGGAGTACAATCCGATTTCGGACGTAAGGTTTGAGATATACAGAATAAGCGAGGATTTTACTGCCGATAAATCAAGTATAGATATAAATAGCATTGATAAGTCAAAGCTTATGCTTATAAGGCTTCCGGCAACGGGTGCAGACGGGAAAACGTCTATAACGCTCAGTCCGGATAAGCGCGGGGTGTATATAGTTTCCTGCGTATTTGCTCCCGAAAGCGTTAAGGAAAAGCCAAGTGATTTTCTTGTGTCTTTGCCGTACACTTCCGAGGACGGTTCGGAATGGTTGTATGAGCTTGACGCAAGTCCTAAACTCGTTATGAATATTGAAACCGAGCCGACAAAACCGACCGAAACAACAGAGCCGGAAACGGAAACTGCTGTAACAAGCGGAATCGGTTCCGGTATAGACACAAACGGCAACGGAAACGGCATAAACACTAACGAAAGCAAGGGAAATATTAATACCGGAGAAATAGCAACAGGCGTGTGCCTTGCGGCTGCCGTTGTTCTTTTCTCTGCCGGAGTAATACTTACCGTAAAATCAAAGGGTTCTGAACAAGGCTAAAAAATAAAACACGAAAAAAGCAGGCGGCGTATAAAAGCTGCCTGCTTTTTTACAGTCAATTAAGAAAGGATGACAATTATGGCAAGAAAAATAGCAGTTACATATGAAAAGGGCGGCTGCGGAAAAACAACCACAGCGGTTAATTTGGCAGCCATTTTGGCGCTGAAATACAGTAAAAAGGTACTGCTTGTCGATTTAGATAAGCAGGCATACAGCACATCGTATTACATTAAAGATTGCAGAGACATTGAAAACACGATATACGAAGTAATGACCGGGCGCTGCGAACCGCAGCAAGCTATAATATCCACTCCGTACAAAGGCTTGGACATTCTTCCCTCATGCCGTCGCTTCAGGGAGATAGAAACTCACCTTATGATGATGACGCGCCGGCAAGAATATCTGCTTTCTTCCTCTCTTGAGCCGATTGAAGGCAGCTACGACCTTATTATTTTCGACTGTCCTCCATCCGGCGAGCGAATCAAGGAAAATGCCCTGACCGCCTCTGATTTTGTTATTCTTCCCCTTATCCCGGACGACTTCGCGCTGCCGGGATTAATACAAATATCGGAGGAAATAACCGAAATAAGGCGATTTACAAATCCGCGCATTAAGGTTTTGGGCGTTTTGATTACTCAATATGAAAATAATCTCAATAAACGAGCATACACACAGGCATTTAAATCGCAAGAGCTTTTGCCTGTTTTTAATACAGTTATACGAAAAAACACAAAGCTTTCTGAAGCCATAAACCACCACAAACCGATAATCGAATATGATAGCCGCTCAAATGGTGCTGCCGATTACCTTTCCTTTTCCGAGGAGGTTATCAATTTAATTAACAAGGAGGATGAAAAGTAAAAAAGAAAAGAGGTGATAAAATGCAAAGCAAAGTATCCGGGCTGCTGATCCGCTATCGTCTGATATGCGGCTTCACTCAGCAGATGATCGCCGATAAGCTTCATATAGATCGTTCCACATATTCCTACTACGAAAGCGGTAAGGTAACGCCCGGCTTGAAGAAAATATTGGTATTGCGAAGGATTCTTAATATTCCCTACAAAGAACTGATAAACTGTTTTAACGAAGAAACCGACCAACTCATTGAAGGATTAAGCAAAGCTTCCAAAAGGAAGCCTAAAAACAAATTTTAACATCTAAGAAAGGATGACAATTATGGCAATAAATTTAGAAAACCTGAACGCAGCATTTGCAGCCGCAGGCGAAACAGTTAATGAAATGAACGGCACGAACAGACAGGAGCTGATACCGATGTCGGAGATCGTCGCCGCCGAATATAATCCTTACAATGAAAACGACAACGACGAGAACGTTTCTGAGCTTGCAGCCAGCATAGAGGCTTACGGGCTCATAGAACCGCTGTGCGTGAACAGGGGAAGCGATGGGCTGTATCATCTTATAAGCGGCGAACGTCGCTTTAAGGCGATTTCAAGGCTTAATTGGAAAAGTGTCCCGTGCGTAGTTTACGACGGACTGGAGGCGGTACAAGCAGAACTACGGCTGCATGAGGCTAATCTTGAAACAAGAGAATATACCTCGGCACAGAAATTTGGCTTTTACAAACGAGTAAAAGAGCTGCTTGAGGAACTTAAAGATAACGGCAAGCTTTCAGGCGGACTTCAAAAGAATATAGCAGATATGCTTCATATATCAGAGCGGCAGGTAAGAAAATATGACAGCATATCTCAGCTCCCTGATGAAATACAAGACAGCGTTATGGATGGGGATATGACCATCAATCGAGCCTATAATCTTTCTCAGGATTATAAAAGCATGACCGAGAAAATAACGCAAAAGACTATTGACGATATATCTGATGAAGTCAGTCTTGATGATAGCAACCGTACCGACCGAGAATATTCGGACGGCGACTTTTCACCGTCCGAAGCGGTCAACGAAGAAATGCTGTTTCCTGAAAAAACGGAAAACAACATCATTGACGAAGAAAATTCGGAGAATGTCGTTGACGCTTCAAGCAAATCACAGTCTTGTCCTGATGAAATTGCTCAAAGAAAATATTTAGAGAAAGGAATATTATTTCATTTTAATCCGCAGGAAATTTTAAAGTTTTATCTAATGAATTTGCCAACGCCGAAGGAGGCAATTAAGGAATTTTTATTCACAAGCAATCACAGAGGGACAAGCTGTAAAGAAATTTCAGTTACAGAGAGACAAGGATTTTTATTTGTAGAGTCCGCCGGAATGACGTTCGAGTTTAGATACTCGGAGGTCGAGTCTTGTATACGCGATATGATTCGCTCAGGCAGACTTCTTGATAAGAAAAAACATTTAAAGCTTAATAAGCTTTTAAGAGATTTTTTTGACGAGGTAGAGGAAAATGGAAATACCTAAAATTACAAACATAAATATTTATCCGGTAACCGGACTTCCAAGGCTCAAGGCTTATGCCAGTATTACCCTTAACAATTGTATACTTATCAAAAATATAAAAATAATTAAGACAATGACAAATAAATACCGCATAGCCTTTTCCAAGGAAAGCAAAAACAGTCCTGAAATAATAGTCTTGCTTAATCAAAAGGTGAGAAGTTATTTTGAGTATAAAATTTTAACGGAATATTTTACGGGGAGGGATGAAAATTTTAACCAACCTGAGCAGGACTAATAAAAAAATAATAACTAAAAAAGGAGACGTAAAAATGTTAAACACAACAATTATCACAGGTCGCTTCACAAAGGAGCCGACTCTGCAAATCTCAAAATCAGCAAATAATGATGAAATAAAATTCATCAACTTTACTCTTGCGGTTCAGCGCAACTACAAAAATCCCGAAGGAACATACAGCGCCGATTTTATTGACTGTGTTGCTTGGAGAAGTACAGCGGAGTTCATCCAAAAGCATTTTTCAAAGGGACAGGAAATAACTTTAAGAGGAGAGCTAAGGACAAACAGCTACACAGACAAAAACGATGTTAAGAGAAAGTCAACTGTTTTAAAGGTAGAGCAGGCGTTTTTCGCCGGTGCGAAAAAGACAAACGAGGTTTCAGCATTCAGCGAAAATGTGAGCGAAGATATTCCGTTGCCCGGTGATGACATGGCACCGCCGCTCAGCGACTATATGGAAAGTGAGCTGTAAAAATAATGATCGATTACATAAAGGAAATAGAAGCTTGCGAGCTTAAAATTTTGCAGCAGAACGACGTAATTAAAAAATCAAAAGGAAAAATCAATCTGCTAAAGCAAAAAATTAAAAGGCTGCAAGCGCAGCAGCGAAAAGAAGAACAGAAAAAAATAATGCAGCTCATAAACAAAAGGCACATTAAAACCGCAGCAGAGTTCGAAAAAATTCTCGACGCAGCGCAGAGCCGACAAGAGGAAAATCTTTAATTGGATTTTCTCTATCGGCTTTTTGTTTAGTAAAAAAGGAATTGAAATTATGGATAGTAAACAACTTGAAAAAAGGTATAGAAGATATACAAGGGTAAACAAATATGTTTTTCCTTTCATTATCATTATGGGATTATTTATTTGCAGTTGCCTTGTTGTAACATGGTTAACAAATGGTTCATTTCGGTTTGCTTTTTTACTTATTTCTGTTATTAGTATAATCATTCTTCTATTTGCAGAAATACAGTATATGATATGCACTTACTCAAATGATGATGGAGATATGCAAAGGTTACGGAGGAGGATTTTAAATCCAATATTCTATATTTGCATTCTTTTCTTTTTAATTACTTTTTTCTTTAATTTTTAGCGCACACTGTTACTACAAATCCCCAAATCAGCGTTCGGCAAAAATCGAAAATGTATAAACAGGAAAGGTCAGATTATCGGACAATCAATTATATATAATTTAATTGAAGAAAAGGCTTGTTTTAAAAAAAATAAGCATAAACCGAATTGAAAGCCAAATTAACATTTTTGCTGAACGCAGTGATTTTGGGGTCTTAGGGTTCTCCCTAACAAGCCGATTTTGTATATACAAATTTTTAATTTGTATATACAAAATCTGTGCTTGCGCTCCTCCAAACCGAGCCGCAAGCGGTCGGTTCGGAGCGAGCAGGCTAACAGAGAAAAAAATAAAAAAAGCGAGGTGTTCAAAATTGAATAAAAAAGAAAATTGCAAAACAGACAACATAATTATTCGCGTTACGAAAAAAGAGAAAAATATCCTTATTAGCCGAGCAAGGACTGCCGGTCTTACCCTCTCAAAATATATTCTCACTCTTTCTGAAAAGAAAAGAATTATTAACCCGGAACCGATAGTCAGGCTGATCATAGAAGTAAACCGCATCGGAAATAATATAAACCAAGTTGCAAGGGTCGCAAATACGAACAAAAATATTTCGCAAAAACAAATTGAAATAATTGAAAAGCAGATGGAATATCTAAAACGGAAAACAGACTTCGCTTTGTCAATGACTCTTGAAAAGGAAAAGGATGTTATCCCTCCATCTCCCGACACGATAAGGTATCAGCTTGACGAAATTAAAACACTGCTTTACGAGGCAATCGAAAAATATGAACGGTCGGGACAGTGATTTATAATGTCGATAATTCAATCAATCGGAAATAAAAACGGAGGTTCAAGAGGAAAAATAAAATCGTCGTCGCATTGTATTGCAGCAATAGAATACATACGGCGCGAGGACAAGGCTTATAAAATTTTTTATCAGAATTGCCGCGACGGCTCTGCAAGTATGATTGCAGATGATTTTAAAAACGTGCGCTTGGCCTTTAACAAAAACAACGGTATCATCTGCCACCATTATTACCAATCTTTTCCCAAAGATGAAAAAATCACGCCGGAGCAGGCGCACGAATATGCGAAAGAATTTGCGCAAAAGGTTTGGAAAGATTATCAGGTTATAATTTCAACGCACATTGACCGCGATCATCTCCACAGTCATTTTATAGTTAATAATATAAACCTCTCGACGGGAAAAAAGTTTGCGGACAATAAAAAGACTCTTTCGGAACTTCAAAGCGCAAACGACGATCTTTGTAAAAAGCACAATTTATCCGTTTTAGGATTGAATTATGAAACAAAGAAATACAAAGGTATTAATGCCGCGACGCGCGAAACCTCCAAAAGAAAGCAGTCGTGGAAGGTTGAACTGGCAATTGCTCTAAGGTCTGCTATTGAAAATCCGGAAATCAAAAATCAAAACGATTTTGATAAATTTCTTGCAGAGAGAAATTTTACAGCAAACTACGACGGAATGAACATAACAATTTTAAAGGCAGGAGAGAAAAAATGTATTAGGTTAAATACACTTGCAAAGGAAGCCGGAGAAATCTTCGGTCAGGATAATATCGTAAAAAGATTTAAAATAGACCACGTTCTGATAGGCGAAAGCAAAAATAAAAATAAAAGCAAAACCGTCCGGCAAAATTTTTCAAAAGAGGAACACGAATATTTTAAGTCCCATCAGCCGCAATATGTAAGCGTAAAGGTTCCGATAATACAAAAACGGGCAGCAGGCTTTGCTCCTGTTTTTAAAAGCGAGAGCAAAAGCAAGTCCGAAAATCATATTGTTTTAAAATCTGTATTTCAGATATTACTTATGCTTTTATTTTCCCGCCGCAGCAGAATATTTCTTTCCAGACTTTCATTCGAAAGAAAAAAATACCGAAAGTCATATCCATCAGAAGAAACAATCAAAAACAGCTTTTCTTATGTTGGAAATGTCGATTACAAAGCTTTAAAAAATTTCCCCGACGAAAACATAAGAATAAAAATATATGCTCATCAGCTTCCTTTGCTTTGCAATCAACCGTTTTTTTATAGCGCGAAAGTTAATCATGCAGCAGGAATAGCAGAGGTTACGTTGAAAAAACATAATGTAAAAAATCTTGCGTCAGCGCTTGGGCTCCGAGCCGATTATTATTCGGCAGTAGTTGATGAAAAAGAGAACATAGCAAAATACAGACGAATAAAAAAAGCATCCGGAGCGGCCGTCAATTTTATAGTGATAGACGAGGAAAAACTCAAGGCTCTTAAAAGCAATCGTTTATGGAATTTGATTGACATAGCGTATTTTAAAAACAAAAAAGACAACAAAAAATACAACATAGCATTTGAAACAAACAACAAGAAGCTAATTCTTGATGTAATATATCCCGACCATAAGCAGGAAATTTCGGAGGTGATAAACGCAAGGGAAATCAACAAGCGGCTTAAAGCCAAAGCCGCAGCGCAGGGAGTCAGACTGTGCTATAAAATCATAACAAAGGAGCAGCTTGAAGGATTGAGTTCGGCAGGAAACATTGAATTTGCCGCATTCTTTAAAGAAGGCGACAAATACAATGCGGTTTTCTTGCCGGAGCAGGAAAGGAACATCAGAGATATTCTTGCCGCAGGCGCTCCGCATCGGGAAGGAGGAAAGATGGATGCAAAAGGAAAGACAATCTGAAAATAAAGTAAACACTTACAGAGATACAGACGCTGACGGTGTACCGGATCGTGTGGATCCACAATATACCTATCCGCCCGCCGAGCTTGCAAAAAAAGCTCACGAGCAGGAGCAGCAAAGACAAAATCAGGAACATAAACCCGTAAGAAGAAAGAGATAAGGAGAGATAAATATGATTTTTGGAAAAGATCCTTTACCTGAGGATAATACGATCATAGGTTATTATAACGGAAAATATATCGTAGATCTGGAAATTCACGGACTTCATTACTTCGAAGGGCCTGAAGGACTTCTTGATTTTGGGGAAGCAACAGATCCAATCGGACTTATCCCCATTGACGAGCTGCCTAAATCTGAAGCGGATGAAATACGTAAATTGTTTGAGAAATAAAGGTGATAAATATGGCTTATAATAAAGCCGAATATATAAAAAACAAAAATGATGAGATGGCGGGCATTAAAAATAAAATCAAAGAGCTTGCCCAAAATTACAGTGAAGATCCTCGGATTTTTTCCGAGGTTCTTCAATTTAGTGCAAAATTTTATCGGTACTCGTCACGAAACAATCAACTGATATATGCTCAGAACCCTTACGCAACATTTACTGCAAGCTTTAAGAAATTTAAAGAAATGGGATATAATGTAAAAAAGGGCGAGCATGGCATGAAAATAATCTGCCCCGTTTTTGTAACATATCTGGAGGATCCTGATACAAAGGTATTGGTTAAGCTGTCTGAGGCGTCTAAAGAGTTAAAAGAAAAATATAAAAACAGGGAAGCTGAAATAAAGACTGTGCAAAGCTATAAGCTCGGCACAGTCTTTGATATTTCACAGACAAATTGTCCGACGGAGGATTATCCGAAATATTTCAATGTCGGTTATAAAGATGAGCCGGCGGAAAGGCTTTATAATGCGATAAAGAAGTACGCAGAAACAAAACTCAATTGTCCCGTCGATGAAACAGATATGAAGTCAATATCGCTTAGGGGTCTTTACACGGGAACCAATGAAATAAAAATAAACAGACTTCTGCAAGACACGCAAAAGCTTTCAACCCTTACGCACGAGCTCGGACACGCTATTATGCATAAAGATTTCTCCGAAAAATTGACGGCGCAAAAGGAGCTTGAGGCTGACGCGCTTAGTATTATGCTGTCAACACATTTCGGAGTTGAATTGACGGATCAACGAATACGGCATTTATCAGACTGCTTTAATACTTATAAAGAGCGTTTATCTGAGCAACAATCGGAGGACGCTTCGAGAAAAAATAAGCTTGACGATATAGATAAAGTTCTTGAAAATGTCTTGGAAAAATTCAAAGAGATTATTCCGATTATAACCGAAACAGTGTTTAAAGAGCTTGGCAGAGAGTTACCCGAAAGCGAAAAGGGAAAAAGCTTTTCCGAACAGGTTGATGAGGCACTGGCGGGCAGCTTCGACCGTTACAGTGATTTAAAAGTATGCGATACTCCGCAAATACTGATTGATGTAGGCTGCAAGCAACTACCTATACTTTATAGTCACAGGCACTTAAAAGATGCATTAAAGCCCAAAGGCAGTAAAGGCGGGAATATACATCATCACGGATTAACAGCAGAACAAATCAAATCAATACCTATTGAGCTAAAAAACCCCGTTTTAATTTATGACTCTATAATGAGAAACGATAGCATTGTAGTGGCGACATCGAACATTGATAAGGATAATTGTCCGATAATTGCCGTAATCCGTCCAGACGGAAAGGCGAAATATAATTTAGAGATTATAAATTCCAATTTTCTCCTAAGCATTCATGGTCGTGAAAACTTTATGAGTCAAATAAATCGCGCGGTTGAAATGGATAAGCTTTTGTATATAAATAAAGAAAGAAGTCAAAAGCTGTTCAGTGTGCTTGGACTACAATTGTCCAAGGGCTTTAACAGTCTTGACTTCAATGCTATTATACACAAAAGCCGCAATATTGTCAACAAAATTACTATAAAATCATCTGACAATATAGAAATTATTGGTCTTTACCGCCGCGACAACGGAGATGAGTTCATTCACTATGCCGTCACAAATGAGCGCGGCGAGCGCCGTGAACTGCTCACAAACGGAATGTACGCATGGTCTGATAATGACAAAAACGCAGAGAGAATGTGCTCCTTGACATCGGTCGAGCATATCGACACCGAGAAAATGGAAAATCTTCTGAACAAATATCAGCCCGACAAAACGGCTATGCAAGCGCTTTATGCTGTAAAAGCACAGCTTCAGCAATCACAAAATAAAAAGCCACAAATGCTTTAAAAGCGGAACCGGTTCCGCTTTTTCTTTTTCTGTTGGTTTTTATTAAAAATTAAATATGGAGGTGAGTCCAATGTACAATTAACAGCCCTGACGAAAGTCGGGGCTTTTCTTGTAAATTTAAAATATAAGAATACAGTGTAAACGCGATTAATTTCAATAAAAAAGAGGTAAAAATATGGAAGCAACCATTGACGAAGTAAAAAAGGAAATTGAATCCCAGCAAGGTCGTAGTGCATGGGATAAGGGCGTTACGGTCTATGCGTTGGAATTATTGGAGAGATTAGAGGAATACAGAGATTTCGAACAAAAAAACAAGTACATAAACCCGTCAGAAATTCGAAAAGAATTATTAAACGGTGCGGACAGTTGGCATCAGTACAGTTGGGGCGGTAGTTCTTTAATATACGATTACGACATTGCCGCTCGACTTTGTACTGCATCTGAACTTAAAAAGACGGATCACGGCTATCGCCGTCCAAACAGACGTGAAGAATGGCTTGACGTGCAGGCTCGCGCATTAAGAAATGCTTGTAACCGTATTATATTAACAAGCAAGCTTCTTGCTACAAAAACTGAAGAAAAAATCAATATTCACGGTCTCTACCGTCGCGACAACGGCGACGAGTTCATTCACTATGCCGTCACAAATGAGCGCGGCGAGCGCCGTGAGCTGCTCACAAACGGAATGTACGCATGGTCTGACAATGACAAAAACGCAGAGAGAATGTGCTCCTTGACATCGGTCGAGCATATCGACACCGAAAAAATGGAAAATCTTCTGAACAAGTATCAGCCCGACAAAACAGCCTTGCAGGCGCTCAAAATTGTAAAGGAAACGCAGCAAGGTCAGACACAAATTCAAAAGCCACCGGCATTATAAAAGCGGAATCGGTTCCGCTTTTTCTTTTTCTGTTGGTTTTATTAAAAATTAAATATGGGAGGTGAGTCCAATGTACAGTTAACAGCCCTGACGAAAGTCGGGGCTTTTTTGTTAGAAAAAAATATGACAAATATAGTGTGAAAATCACTTAAAAAGGAGAAATTATTATGATCACAAATGTTAACGTAAGTCCACTCGAATATTCAAACTCTAACGTCGTAGCAATGGCGTCTGTAACCATCGATAATGCCGTCACGGTAAACTCAATTTCAATCAGAACAAATCCAAGAACCGGCGAGTTGTACGTTCAAATGCCGCAAAAATACAATAAAGGCAAGAGCGCATATGAAGACATAGCGTTTCCGATAACTCAGGACGCTCGTGACGAGCTGAATGCAAAGGTGATTGAAAAGTACAGAAACCCGTCGGCTGATATGGACATACGCGATGAAATTAACTACGATGCAAAAATTAGCGCAAATATCGCCAAGTACGATAAACCGCTTGAAAACGGAAAAATCGGCTCCGGCACCGTGAGCGTCGGCGACTCATTCATTGTGAGGAACATTAGCGTCTATGAAAACGACAAGGGACTGTATTGGCAAATGCCATCGTACAAAGCGCTTGACGGCAGCTTTAAGTCCATGGTCGTTCCGTCATCTCCGGACGCATTTAAGTCGCTTGATACCGTTATCAAGGATGAGGTGAATACGCAGTATTCATATCGAATGGTAGATGCTGCGACCTTTAAAAAGCTCAGAGACTCATGTCCCGATCTTTACAAGCAGTGCAGCGGGGCATCTGAAGACAAAAACGTAAAGATAAAGTTCAAAGAAAGCGATAAGGCGCAAATTTTAGAAACGCTCAGCCGACTTAAAAACATGAGTGAATCTCCTGCCGCAACTGCCGCGAAAACGGCGATTGCAGCAGCAAAGCCAGTGATGAAGAGGTAATGTGACTAAGGTCAAAAGTCAAATTCACAACAGAGCAGCCCCCGAAAGGGGGCTGCCGGTATTTTGGAGGTGATTAAATTGCAGCACAAGCGAAAAAACGTATTGCGGAAGCAAACAAGCGTTAAATCAAAGGTAATAGCATTTTTGATAGCATTCGCAGCCTTTTTCTCATTTATGATTTATTTTTCATACTTGTATGAGAATTATTGCCATATATACGGCAAAGTAGAAGGCATAGAAGCGATTATAAATATGTTTAACAAAATGTTTGAAACCAAAATCGAAATCCCCTTTGATATTTTTTCGCTATTGTTGCTCCAAATTACGTCATTTTGGTGGGCGTATATGTTCTTTGCTCTTGTGTTAATTCTGTTTATTACCGGCAGAAAAAAGGATGAATTTAAAAACATAGAGCAAGGCTCAAGCGTATGGGCGGACGACTTGGATAAAAAGGTATTTGAAAAAGCTCAAAATAACGGGATACCGTGCGGAGAAAACTTTTATGTTCCGCTTGAATCCGACGAAACAGCAAATCTGAATGAAATCGTCATAGGAGGCTCCGGCGCCGGTAAGTCTTTCAGAAAAATCAAGCCGGATCTGCTCCAGTTGTTTGGCTCATATGTTGTCACTGATCCGTCGGGTGAGCTCTTTCGAGATACATACCGTATGTTCATTCAAAATCATTACAAGGTCAAGGTACTGAATCTCACCAACATTAATCTTTCCAATTCATACAATCCGTTTCGATATATGCACAGCGAGCAGGATGTTCTTGAGGTATCAACGCTGTTTATGCAAAATTCAGCCGGAGAAGGTGAAAAGGAAGATTTTTTTACAGGCTCCGCAAGGGAGCTTTTAACCTGCATATGCCTTTACTTGTTCCATAGCGAGGATGAAGTAAAAAGCTTCGGACGTGTAATAAGGCTGGTAAATTCAATTTCATATATCGGCGGAAAAATTTCAAGCAGCTGTGAGCTTGCAAGATGCATGTCAAATTATGCAACACGCTGTAAAGATCCAAACGCCTCAGCTCTCGTATCGTGGAGAGGTATGCTGAATTTGCCGGAGGAAACTATGGGTTCAATTGCAAAAACACTGTCTACACGACTTCAATTATGGTCGCTGTCCGACGTGGATGTTTTTATGGATAACGACGAAATGGAATTTGACAAAATCGGGTTTGAGAAGATGGTCATATTCCTAATAGTTCCGGCGGCAAAAAAGACATACAAGGTCATAGCAAACCTGTTCTACAGCCAGCTTTTCGCTGAGCTTATGAGAGTTGCCGAGGCACAGCCGAATGGCAGACTGAAATATCTTGTTTCCCTTGAAATAGATGAATTTGCAAATATCGGCAAAATCCCTGATTTTCCTGAAATACTTGCAGTTATCAGAAAATACAATATT
Organism: uncultured Clostridia bacterium; assembly: GCA_947595635.1. Lineage (GTDB taxonomy): Bacteria > Bacillota > Clostridia > Oscillospirales > Acutalibacteraceae > UBA7067. The sequence goes on along the minus strand of CANQEU010000025.1, from coordinate 13,907 downwards.
CGCGCCTGCATAGTTTTGCAGGGACTTTCACAACTGAAAGCGATATATGAAAAAACGTGGGACAGTATCATAGGCAACTGCGATATTTTCACCTTCCTTGGCTCAAAGGACAGTGAAACAAAAAAATATATATCCGAAAAGCTTGGCAATACAACGGTTCGTGTGGATCAGCGTTCTTACAACAGAGGCATGAATCAAGGCGGCGGAGGTCAAGACAGTGAGAATTATGTGTCGCGGCCAATTCTCTACCCCGAAGAAATTCCAAAGGCAGTTAGGGGCAATCGTGAAACAAGAAAAAAATACGGAGGCAAATGCTTCATATGGGTCGGTTATAACGACCCATTTTTTCTTAACAAATTTGACACCCTTAATCATCCGAGAATAGGCGAATGCGGCAGTAAATACGACACCGCTCTTTGTACCGATATTCGTGTTATCTACGAAAAAATCAATGAAGATCGCAAAAGGAGTTATGAAAAAAGGAAGGCGGAAAGAAGCAAGCTGGATAACGATCTTTTTGGAGACGAGCAAGAGGAAACCGAACAGAATATTTCTGAAATTGGTGAGCCTTCCGAGCCTGAAACTCCCGAAGAATATGATGATGAGCCGGAGGATGCAGAAATTCTTACAGGAGAAGAATATGTAAATCCTGAATTTGTAGAAATAGGAGTTGATGAGTATGTATGACATCGGTGAAAACACGGCGGCACTGGAGGAGACTGAAAGCAAGCGCAAGGCAAGAAAGCAAATGCGCCAGCAGAAAAGAACAGATCTTGTTCGGAAAATAAGCGAAATAGTCCGCCTTGTTAGAACCATAAAGGAGAAAAAGGCAAAGCTTGAGGAACAGGGCAAGCTCTCGCCGCAGGAGATGAAATTCACGGGAAATATGACAGATATAGCGGGCGTTGACGGAATGAAATGTACCGACGTGAAGAATCATATGCCGAACAACGAGATATATGAAGCGACAAAGAAAAACATAATGTCGGCACAGAAAAGCGGCTATATCGAAATAGACAATGACAAGGTAATTCATCTTACAAATAAAGGTAGAGAGTTTACTCAAAGTGAAAGCTTTATAAAGCAGTTTGAAAACGATCAGATGAGATCTGCCATGGAGCAGCTTCAACAGCAAATGCCCGAACAAAATCTCGGATATGTTGAGCTTAGCGGCACCCCTCAGGATATGGGTGTATTTCAGTACACAGATCACATTGATATGCGAGCGATTGAAGACAGTCCGAACAAGCAAGCTGTGATAAATAACTTTAAGGAGCTTGAAAAGAAGGGACTTGTTAAGGTTGAGGACGGAATCGTATCGCCGACCGAACAGGGTCTTGATTTTTCAAGTACGCAGAGCTTCAAGCTAAAGCCTGCAAGCAATGACGAAATAAAAACCGTCTTTGGCGGAGACATTGACGTAGACGGTATTCCTAACAGGATCGACAGCGATTATTCATACATAGAACCGACGCAAAAGACGTCAACTGCACAGGGTACAGTCAAAACTGCAAATGAAGTCGGACAAGCTGCGCAGTCTGCTAAGGGAGCGGCCGAAGGCGCAAAAGCAGCTGCAACAGCCGGAAAGACGGCGGCAAGTGTCGGAGGCACTGCCGCAACAGCAGGAACGGCAGCCGCTACAGGAGCGGCTACGGCAGGAGTTGGCGCAGTTGTAGTCGTGGCAGCCGATGTAATGAAAAAAGCTGTAGAACAAGTCAATAACACAATAAAACAAACGATGCAGTCAGTTAAAGACAGCTTATCAAAATAATAAGGAGATTATAGTTATGATAAAAATCATTAAGCGGCTTGCAAATGCCGCACAAAAGCTACAAAAAACAGTTTTCACCATATCATTGGCAGCGTCCACAACGGCAATGAGCATGACAAATTCCCTTGCCGCTCCTTCGGTTCCAAATGGTGTTCAGACCACTGAGACAAGCCAAGTGGTAAATATAGTCGTTTGGATCGCAGTAATAGCAATCGCTGCCGTTGGCGGTTTTCCGTCGGTAGTAAAAATTGTAGAGGGTCAGTCAAATGAAGATGTAAGAGGCAGAAACAGCGGAATAGCCGGTCTTTGCGTTACAGCGGCGGCAGCAGGATCTGTTTACGCTATAAAGAAAATTTTCTTCGGATAATAATACTTATGTATGGCAGGCGGAATTTTCCGCCTGCCATTGATGAAAGGGAGGATTTAAATTGCAAAGGATAAAAAGATTAAGCCGAAGCCGTGACAGGCGTATAAGGATTACTGTATTATTTGCAATTCTGTTGTTGATTTTATTAGTCCCTTTTATAACGGCGGGAAGAGCGTCGGCTGCAAACCTAAACCTGTCGGATTACTTATATGAGGACACCCTTAGCGATGGTATCTATGAAACAGATGATGAATATGTTATTTTTAATGACAATAGAGGCGTTCCGATAGAAGGAATGCTTAGACTCTTTACATATCGAAATGAATCCATCCGTGAATATAACAATGATATAGCGGAGATAATTGAAGACTATAACAAATTGCCGGAATCACAGCAAAACAGCGTTAAATCCGCTCTTAACAGAATTGTGAGATCTCTGTGTAGGAAGGACAATGATCTAACCGGCTTGTTTTACGAAATCCGTCATTATATGATTGACCAAAATCAAAACCATACTGACGACAGATGTAATCAGTATATAAGCAAAATTCAAGAAAGATTTAATGAATTGTCCGAGCTTAAGACCAATATTCACACTTTGGCTGAGTCTTGTTCGCAGCAAAGCACAAAATTTTTTCTTGAACCGATATTCAATGTTCTGAGCAGTATGTGGGCGTTTTTCGGCGATGCAATAACCTCCGGCACCGGGCATTCAGGCATAACGGGTATGTTTGCGGATAGCTCATGGATTTTTTCTTATTCTAAAATAATAGAGTTTGCAAACCAATACAGACCGATATTTCTTACTCTTGCATATCTTGTGTTCATCATTTCATTTTTTTCGAGTATTATGAACTCAACAGCAAGATTTGACATTTCAGACCCCAAGGTAATTATAAAAATCTTTGCTCAGGTAATAATCGGCAAGGTATTTCTCGATGCGTCGTTTCAGGTCTGCGTTTTACTTTTAATTATGCTTAACGATATAGCCGCAGGCGTAGTTCAAACCGGGACAAATCTAATAATCAATGCAAACTTTACAGAACAAAGCTCAGAGGTACCAATAATCGGACCGTTAATCACAATTCTTGCGTCATTTTGGGCTGCATTACCTCTCGGAATCTTTGCAATTGCATTCGGAGTTTCAGTTGTAAAATGCATCATTAAAGTAATGGTACGTTCTCTGGAGCTTACCTGTCTAATTGCTGTTTCGCCGGTTTTCTTTGCCTTCCTTGCGGGTGAGAATACAAAAAAATACTTTGAAAAATTCCTTTTTGCGTTCATATCGGTTGCCGCATCCATTATCTTCATAGCTATCCTTTATGCAATGGGAGGTAATCTGATAATGGATATAAGGGGGCATACAATTGATATTGTTAATTTTTCTACCCTTGGAACACTTATCGGGCTTTGGGCTATATGCACATTTATCAACAAACCGCCAAAGATATTTTCTCAATTACTCGGCGGTTAAGGAGGAAATACAATATGAGAAGAGTAAAGATAACTAAAAACATAGTAGACAAGGGCGCATGGCTTATGGGGCTCAGTAAACGGCAGATTATAATCGGAGCGGTAGGGCTTGCGGCAGCAGGGCTTTCCTTGTGGTGTATGTGGGGAAAGGTTCAGACAGACCTGATGATGGGTATTGTTTTTGTAGAAATACTTATTGTCGCAGCCATCGGTTTCATAAAAATAGACGGTCTGTCTCTGCTGCAGGTATTTCTTAGTCTGTTTAAAAAGATTAAGGTTGACTATCATTCAAGAAGGGACTGTATATACTCAGATGAAACAAAAGAAAAGTAAAGGCACTACTGTAATATCAACAAGCGGTGCATCAGAAAAAAACGTAAAAAGCAGTGTGCAGAAAAAACGCTCTGCCGACGTTCTGTTCTTTGACGAGATTTTTGAAAACGGAATGATAAGAGACGGCGACAGGTATATTCTCTGCTATTGTTTCAGCAATATTGATTATTTGTCATACAGCGATACAAAGCAAGACAGAGTGTATGAAAAATATCAGGAGCTTTTAAATACTCTGCCTTGTGATATGACATATCAGGAAATAATGATGAACAGAGAATACGACAGAGATATTCTTGAAGAAGCGCTTATTTCTGATAATGAAGGAATAAGCGGCGGTTCAAAAATGCTTTCTAAGCTTGAGACAGACTACAAAATGCTGCAAAAAAAGAGAATAAACGAGTGTATAAGAAGGGAATGTACCGCTCAGCTTGTAGGAGTAATAGCATACACGCCGAGCGGCAAGCTTGACAGCCCGGATACTCTGTTTCAGTATTATGAAAGCATAGAAAAAACGCTTGATGAAATAAATGTAAAAACAAGGATTTTAACCCCTGAAGAAATTCTCAGCATATACCACGATATATATCAGCCTGACAGACACACAGACTTTCGTCTGCCGCAAAATTTATATAGGCACGGAATGGCTCTGTCGGATTATGTATCGCCGTCACATATAAGACTTGACCCGATAAAGTACATAGAAACAGGTTCTACTTTCGGAAGAGTTATGTATCTTAAGCGTTTTTCTCGCGATATTGACGATCGCTTTTTAACCGATATGTTAGAACATCCATACAAAATCACAATATCAAAGCACATAAGACGGCTCGATAAAGACGAAAGCGCACAAATACTTAAAAACAACCTTGACGCACTTGAGGGACAGCTTGAAAAGCGCAGAGAGATAAACAGCAAGCGCGGATCGAGCTACATACCTTATAGGCTTCGCGATAAGGAAAAGGAAATTGAGCGTGTTCAAGAAAAGCTTGCCGGCACAAACTGTGATTTGTTTGAGGCAGGTTTTTTCTTTTATTTTTCTGCCGGAAGCAAGGAGGAGCTTGAGGAGCTTACAAAATATCTCCAAAACCTCGCAAGAAAGCACCAGTGTGTTATAGATACGCTGACGCGGCAGCAGGATAAGGGATTAAAGGCAATCCTTCCCATTGCAAATAACTCCTTTAACTTTTCAAACGGCAACAACATTAATTTCTTTTGGCTCACAGATGAGCTTGCAAATCTTATTCCCTTTTCCTCAGTTGATTACATAGACAAGGGAGGCTTCTGTTACGGACGTAAAGATAAATCGAGCAAGCTGCTCATAATCGACAGGACAAAGGGACTTAATGCCAACGGCTTTGTTTTCGGAGCGTCCGGCTCAGGAAAATCGTTTTTCGTTAAGGCAACAGAGATGATACCGGCAATGTTTAAATTTAAAAACGACGAATTCATCATAATAGATCCCGAAAACGAATATAAAGAAATAATTAAAAAATTCGGCGGGACGATAGTGTCCATCGCGCCGGACTCTCCGACACACATCAATCTGTTTGATACAGATCTGAGCTTTTCGGAAGACGGCGTCTCTGCGCTGTCAACAAAGAAAGAGTTCATAATGATGGTCGTGGAACAAATCAAGGGCGAACCGCTAACCGCATCCGAGCGTTCAATGGTAAATCGCTGCGTCACAATTGCATATCAAGACTTTGTCGATTCAAACGGAGAAGCGCCGCTTCCAACGCTTCAGGACTTCTGGAAAATATTAAAATCTCAGGACAGTGAAATTTCAGACAAGCTTTGCGATGATCTTGAGCTTTATATATCCGGTTCTTTCGATATGTTTGCGCATCACACAAACATAGAATACAATAATCGCTTTATGCTGTTTGATATTAGCAATATGGGCGGACAACTACAAATGGTCGGTATGCAAATACTCCTTGAGCTTGTATGGCAGCGTGTACGCAGGAACAAGGAAAACGGAGTACGAACATGGGTGTGGATAGACGAGTTTGTAATTGTCCTAAACGATAAAAAATCCTCCGCATTTTTTGAGACGGTTTATCAGCGTATCAGAAAATACGGAGGCGTACCGACAGCGCTTACACAAAATATCTCAAGGGCACTTACAAACAGTCACGCTATGAATATGTTAAAAAACTCCGAGTTTGTAGTATTTCTACGGCAAAAAGAGGACGACCTGAAATATATTCTTGATAATTACAGGCTCTCTCCTTCACAGGTAAAGCTGATAACAGCGGATGAGCCCGGCAAGGGTCTGATTATCGCCGGTAACAAAATCATAGAATTTGATAACAAAATACCTAAAACGACCATGATGTATAAGGTTTGCCAAACAACCTTCGGGGAAAATAAAAAATTAACCCGAAGAAGATCCTACAGGATGTCAAAAAACACATTTTACGAATCCTCTAAAAATAGGCAAAATCGAAAAGGGGAATAAATATGAATTATGTTTTGTTTTGTGATAAAACCGAGACCAAAGCCTATAAAGATATGTTTAAAAACGCCGCCGACAGTAATCTGTTGGCGGCGCAGACCGTTTTTAACAATGAAACCATTGATGAGGTCATTGCGAAATACAATCCGCACGGAATTATAATTGCCGAAACGAACGCAGATATTGAGAAAACGTTTGAGAGCATAAAATACGCGCGTGAAATGTACGACGATATGCGAATAATCCTGATATATCCGAATTTAAGCGAGGAATCGGCAAAGGAAATAAAAAAATATACCCCTGACGTTATAACGAGAGCTATAACGTCAGAGGATTTCAGATACATAATCAATAACCGACTGACAGGCTATGATATTGATATACTAAACGGAAGAAACGTTCAAAAAGCTCCGAAGCCTCATATCAGATTTGCGTTAAACAAAAAGTTTCTGATAATAATTCTTGCCGTCGTTTTGGCCGCCTTTCTTATTTTCGGAATAATTCATAAAGCAACGGAGCAAAACAATCACTCACCGTCTGAAGACGGCACAGCAGAGGTCTCGCATTCCGAAACTGAGCGAGAAACAGAATCCGAATCCGTTATGCTTCCCACAGAAAAAGAAACAGAACCCGAATCTGAAAGTGATACTTCTATAACGGACGTGCTGCTGACCTATCCAACTTCGCCAACAACTGAGAAAGCGACCGAGAAGCCGACTGAAAAGCAGACAACGCCCAAGGAGCCAAAGGCAAAAACCACGGATCCTCCGCAAAGTCAAGCCCCGGTACAACAACCTGTGCAGTCGCAGCAGCCTCAAGCGCAGCAGACGCAGCCGCAGACTGACCCTATTATCAGCTCCACCGAGTCCCCTACTCAATATATCCCTCAGACGGCTCCCCAAATCACCGATGACGGCAGGATATATCTTGAGCCGACTGATATTACTCTGAAGCTCGGAGAAAGCTTTGATATTTATGTTTTGGGACTTGCTGCCGCAAACGGTTGCACTTGGAATGTGCAGAATGCTGCGGTAGCGGATTTTTTAAGCGGCGATACTACCAAAATCACCATTAAAGCAAAGGGGATCGGCGTTACGGTAATAACAGCTACATCAAAATCAAGCGGCTATTCCGTGCAGTGCAAGGTTACGGTTAAAAAATAAGGATTAAAACAAATCGCTGTGGCTGCCGGTTCTAATTAACTTCAAAATTAACAGCTCATTCTCTATTTTATATACAAGCAGCCAATCCGGCTCAATATGGCACTCGCGCATACCCTTGTAATTTCGTGAATTAACAAGCTGATGATCCTTGAAGGATTCCGGAAGAGAGCGCTCGCTGCATAATAGCTCTATTACATTTTGAAGCTTCTTAATATTACAGCCTCTCTTTACAGCAAGTTTAAAATCCTTTTTAAATTGTGTTGTAAATTCAATTTTAAGCATTAAGAGCCTCCATCAAATCGGATACTGTTTCATACGGGCCGAATAATTCTTCCCCTTTTTCGGCGGCCTCCATTGCAGAGTATGTTGTTTCGTTTGGCTCGTCTATTTTCACTTCAAACGGTAAGCCGTGACATCTTAGCGCTTGTCTGTAAAATATTCCCGTAGCCGTGCTTAAATCCATTCCAAGCTCGTTAAAAAGCTGTGCCGCTTTTTCCTTTAATTCCGGCTCCATTCGCAGCGTTAAATTTTTTTTAGTTGACATACAGATAACTCCCTTTCAGTATTTTTTCTATTAATATTATACTCATTATTCGCGTGCATTGCAAGTGCATTGCACAATTTTTATCTATTAGTGAACAGGAGATATGATTATGAAGCTTGTAATTGCAGAAAAGCCTGAGCTTGCCAAAGACATAGCAAGGGCTATATTACACAATATGCAGCACAACGACGGTGTAATGTACGACGATACTTACACCGTAATTTCGTCATTCGGGCATTTATTTGAGCTTTACCGCCCGGAGGATTACGATGAAAAATATAAGCATTGGAGGCTTGACGATCTGCCAATGGTATTTGACAATTGGAAGCGCAAGCCGCAGCCTGACAAAATGAAACGAATAAATCAAATACGCGATCTTATGAATCGTGCCGACTGTATTATTAATGCCGGAGATCCGGACGATGAAGGGCAGCTTCTGATAGATGAAATAATAGATTATTTCGGCTATGACAGACAGGTATACCGAGTATATGTGAACGACAGTGTAGAAAAGAATATACGCAGAGAGTTTTCAAATTTAAAAGATAATCGCGATTGTGCAAAAGACGGCAGAGCTGCCTATGCGCGACAAATGGGAGACGCTTGTTTTGGGTACAACGAAAGCCGCCTTGTGTCTATAATCAATCGGGACAAAATACCATATGGCAAATCGCTCTCTGTCGGCAGAGTTCAGACTCCTACTCTCGGACTTATTGTTAATCGCGATGAAGCAATCGCGAATCACGTCAAGCAGTTTTACTATGAGCTTATTGTGAAATTCTCGATTTCCGATATACCGAATGCGACGGTAGATTTCAAACTTAAGCATAATAAAGAGGCTTTTGGCGAAAAAATAACCGACCGCACCGTGCTTGAAAAAATAGCAAACTCGATTGGCAATGAATACACATTTACAACCACCGTAAAGACTGTAAAAAATAACCCTCCCCTGCCGTATAATCACACAAAGCTGTGCGGTGAAATGTCGAGCAAATACGGCTACAAGCTGTCGGACACAAACAGGATTTTGCAGGCTCTCAGAGAAAAACACAAGGCAATAACCTATAACCGAACGGACTGCCAATATCTGAAAGAGGAACACTACGAGCAAGCACCCTCGCTGCTGCCGGTCATATTTAAAAATATCGGTAAAGAATATCCGATAGATTACAGTATTCATTCCGCCTGTTTCAACGACAAAAACGTATCAGCCCATCACGGAATAATACCGCAGGAACGAGAGATTGATATATCACAAATGAGCGAGCAGGAAAGGAATGTATATATCGCTGTTTGCGAGCGATATATAATGCAGTTTCTGCCTCCGCAGCAGTGCGAGGAGTCATTGTCCGTTATAGATTTCGACGGCCAAAGCGGGCAGCTTGTATATAGCGCAAAAAAGCTGATAGACAAGGGCTTTGCCGGTTTTTTCGGTGGTGACAAAAAGGATGATTTTTCTAAATTTTTTCTTTCTGCCGGAGAGCATAAGGCTTTACTTGATGAAACGGAGATCATAGAAAAGGAAACATCTCCTCCGAAGCCGTATACCGATAAAACAATCATTGACGATATGGCGTCGATTGCAAAATATGTAGATGACCCTGAAATAAAAAAGATTTTAGTTGAAAAGGATAAGGACAAAAAAGGCGAGCATGGCGGTATTGGTACTGTTGCTACTCGCGTTACAACTATTGAGACGCTTTTTAAGCGTGGATATATAGAACGCAAGGGTAAAAACATAGTGTCTACCAAGCTCGGACGTGAATTCTATCATATGCTGCCGGACAATATAAAATCCGCAGACATTACAGCAAAGTGGTGGATCATACAGGAGGAAATCCGCGAGGGACGAGCTGATATAAATGCCATTCAAAAAAGTGTGGCTGAAGAATTTGTAAAGCATAAAAATTCAGTAAAAACTCTTTCACAGGACGCATGGAATATACTGAAGTGCCCGTTTTGCGGTAAGCCGATGCGAAAATGGGAAAAGGGTTATAGCTGCACGGGCTATAAGGACGGCTGCCAATTTACAATTTGGAGTGAAATCTGCGGCAAAAAGCTGACGGCTGCGCAAATTACCGCTATATGCGAAAAAGGAAAAACGGGAACAATTAACGGTTTTATCGGAAAGTCCGAAAAGGAATTTTCCGCAAAATTGATCTTAAATAAATCGACCCGTAAGCTTGAGTTTGAATTTGTTAATACAAAGAAAAAGAAGTGACATTATGACGTTTATATTTATTGTTATTTATTGGATTATATACCTTCTGCGATTAAATCTTATGCGTGAACTCCGGCTCAGGGAATCGGAAGCCGACAATACAAAAATAACAGCAGGGCTTATTTGCAGGCGGTTGATTGTGCCGTTTGCGGTAATTGCCTTAATAATAACGGCCATCACAATAATATTAAATGAATACTCTACTGTCATATTAGTGACAGGTACGTATATTTTCAGTCTGATCTCCCGAAGAAAAATTCGGGAGATTAATTTATTAGACCTACAAAAGGAGGATAACAAAAATGAGCGATGAATCAAAACAGCTTTTGTTTTTTATTTTAACTATGAGTAATATAACAGTTTTTATTTGTTCCGCCGTGTTATATGGGAATCCGTTTAAGCCAATCATCACTTTGGTGCTTTCGATTTTTAAAGGCAATAAAAGTAATAAAAATTAAAATCTTGCGACAATAATTTTCATAAGCCAAGTGCCGAAACCACAAGATAATATAAAAAGCGCTACAGAATAACATATTTCATCTAACTTGCGACGATTGTAAATTAATCGATTATTTAATTCGTATACTAAGCAAAAATCTAAAATAACGATGACAATATTTAGAATAAAAGAAAATGTACAGACGATATTATTGCTTGATAACATAAATTGATACATTTCAGCTACTTTTACTTTATTGTTTAAATTCGTAATGTAATTATTAATTTGATCAATATAAGTGTTATCAAATATGTTAATTAAATTCTTTTGTATGGATAACGCCAAAAGTGGGAGAATTAGCATTATTAACGTTAGAATGTCTCCTTTATTTTCTATATGGATATTTTTTAAAGTAATACATAATATTATGATAATAAAAATCACATGAAAAATTGGAGTTAAAGTGTCATAAAAGCAGATTATTTCTTTAATAAAAACACATGACAACATTAGTATACTTAGACAAAATATTTTTTTAGACAAGCTACTGTACTTGGTACCAAAAAAACCGTTTAATCCACTTAATATTGTTACGATAGCGGCAGTTGAAGTAAGGAGGTTAATAATTTGTTCGTTTATCAATTTCTTTCATCCCCTTTATATGTCTTGTATTGTATCGTTTCTGCGTTTGTATTCATTATATATATGCGTTACTTTCACAAGTATAAGGCAACTAACAGTCAAAAGTCAAATAGGCGAAAGAGAAGTAATATCGTAAATAAAGCAAACAAAAAATAAAAGTTCGTCTATTGCTAATTGTCAGCAATATATTTTCAGTCTGATCTCCCGAAGAAAAATTCGGGAGATTAATTTATTGGATTTAAATAAAAAGGAGAATTAGAAATATGGGCTATAAAATACGCAATTTCACTGATGAGGAAAAGAATGAAGCAAGAAATGTCAGTACGATTGAAATGCTAAAGGCAAGATTCGGATTTTCATTTAAACGAAAGGGCAGCAACTATTATTGCGTTGAGCACGACAGTCTAATAATCAATCAAGATCAAAGAGGCTGGCACTGGAACAGCCGTGGAATATCCGGAGGTGACGCTATTTCGTTTTTGCAAAAAATTGAACGTCTGACTTATCCTGAAGCCGTCAACTCGATTCTCGGCGAGCGACGCTCATATGCGCTCTCACCGATGCCGGAAAAGAAAATTGAAAAGAAACAGCCGTTTGTACTTCCGAAAAAATTTGACGGAGCGTACAGACGGCTTTTTGCATACCTTTGTCAAACGAGAAAGCTTGACCGAACGATAGTAAGCGAGCTTGTTAAGACCGAGCAGATATATGAAGACGACAGGCACAACGCAGTATTTGTAGGCTATGATGACGACGGTAAGGCTGCCTCGGCTCTAAAGCGGGGAACAAATCAGAGCACCAAATTCAGAGGCGAGATTTCCGGCAGTGACAAATATTACACATTTAATATGCTGCGCTGCTATCAAAGTCGAAGAGTATATGTTTTTGAGTCGCCGATAGAATGTATCAGCCATGCTACCATGACAAATATGTCCATGGGCGACAGCAACGCCTACAAAAAGCAAAACCGAATAAGCTTGAACGGACTTAGCGATTTGGCGCTGACAAAATACCTTGAAAACAATCCCGGCGTCCGGGAAATACATATCTGCCTTAACAACGATTTTGCAGCAGTAAAAAAAGACGGTACGCCAGATGAAAATCACGGGCAGGAGGCTGCGCAAAAAATATCGGAAAAATTTTCGGCCATGGGATATGCTTGTATAAATCACCTGCCGCCGTATAATCAGAATGATTGGAACGACGCGCTGAAGGTTATGGTCGAGCAAACGAAAACTCAGGCAAGAAGTATAAGCGGTGACAGGAAATTAAGACTGTGAAAGCATGAATTTAAAAAGGATAAAGAAAACTGATAAGCGCACGAGATGAAGGAGTGTCATTATACATGATTACTATGAAAGAAGATGTATCGTTAGTGAAAATGATTGTATTTGCGGATCTGCATACGGATTGTACGGATAAAATCAAAAGCATTGATTTTTCAAGTTATAATGCCGATGTGTGTTTTACGCTTGGTGATATTGATTATGATCAGTTATGCTGCATTAAAAAAAGCGTAAGCGTACCAATTTACGGAGTTGGGGGGAACCATGACGAAATTGGTATGCTTGCAGAATGCGGTATTATAGACGCCGAAAACGCAGAAATTAATATCGCTGATGAGCTGGGGCGCTCATATATGATAACCGGAATATCCGGATCTTCAAAGTATAAAGACGGTAATTTTTGTATGTTAACACAACGGCAGTCATTAACGATATGTAAAAAACTAATAGACGCAGATATTTTAATCTCGCACGATTGCGCATATGGACTTTATGGGGATAAATATGATGCGGCAAATTGCGGTTTAAAAGGCATTTCAAAATACATAAAGACGCATAACCCCATTGCTTGCATACATGGGCATAATCATGAAAACGCAGTAAAAATACACAAGAAAACAATAGATATATGTGTATTTGGGTGTTCTATTATAAGCTTTGTTAATGGCCGTTTGTCCGAAATTATACATATTTTTTAGAGTAAAAAATCGACTTAACCTAACAGCAGGAGGCTCAAATGAAAAAGCTCAATTATTTTTATATGCCGAATCGAACCTTCGACTTTGGGCTATCGGCAAACGAAATATCTGTGCTGGCTGTGATGTACGCCTGCGCACGAAACAACGTAGTAAAGATAAGTCAGAAAGCCATAGCCGACAAGCTCGGTATAAAAAGTGAAGAAACAATATCACGCTGCATCCGCAAGCTTGGCGAATGCGGCTTTATTTATGCCTCTAAACGCTCGTTTTCAGGCATAAACCGATTAGGGGTAACAGTTTATTATCTTCTTCCTGTAAATGGCTCACAGGGCTATTTCAAAGCCGACAGAAGAATCGTTTTAAAAAATTACTTAAAGCCGTCGCATTTAAGGGTTTATCTGTTTATCTGTAAGGCTGTAAAAGCCGCTACACAATGTATGTGGAACAGCTATAACGACATCGCCAAGGCATTAAAAAGCACAAGGTCAGCCGTGATAAAAATCATAGCTGAC
>CANQEU010000024.1 GCA_947595635.1 uncultured Clostridia bacterium | reverse complement strand
TCCTTTATTTTACGGGTACTGCGCCAGCCTGCGAGATAAACGGGGCTGCCTCGTCTGATGTCACAAAGTCAAAGAATTTCTGTGCCGCATCGGAAAGCTCCACGCCGTCCTTTGTTACCAGCACGAATGGACGCTGTATAACATAGCTGCCATCTTTTACTGTCGCTTCACTGGGCGAAACGCCGCCTACGGAAAGAGCCTTTACTTGGTCGCTAACAGCGGCAAGAGAGGCATATCCGATTGCGTCTGGGTTCTGGGAAACAGTGGTAATCACATCGCCGGTCGATGTAAGTTCTTGACGATACTTGCAAGCGTCCTCCGTACCTGTAATGGATTCAAAACCATCTCTTGTTCCGCTGCCTGCTTCACGCCCGATTATAACGATTTCGGCGTCATTTCCGCCAAGTTCAGACCAATTTGTAATTTCACCTGTATAGATTTTTGCAATCGTTTCTACATCGAGGTCGCTTACTCCGTTTTTCGGATTTACAATCACTGCAATTCCATCATTGGCAAGGACAGTTTCAACAAGACCGTCTGCTTTTTCTTCCTCTTTCAGACTGCGGCTGGAAAGGCCAATATCGCAGCGTCCTTCTTTGACGGCTTGAATGCCAGAGCCGGAACCTGTGGGGTTATAAGTAAAAGTCATTCCACTGTACTTTTCTTGAAAGGCTTCTCCCAGAACACCAATCACTTCCTCCATCGAGGTGGAACCGTCGGTGGCAACATTCCCACTCTTTTGCTGCGACGAGCAACCTGCAAGCGCTGATACCGCCAAGACAGCGGCAAGGGCTAATGTAAAAAATTTTTTCATCTTAAAATTCTCCTTTGCGTTTATTTCCCTTTTGGGTACAGCTATATGATAGCCTCGCAAAATCAAATCCGTTATCTGATTCATGTAAAATGGATGTAAAGTTTCAAAACAGAAGCGGCAAGGATTGCTCCTTACCGCCATTCTGTTTAAATATAAATCAAATCGTTGTTGACGATTTCTATCGCTCGGTTTCGTATGTTGTTCATCCGACCGATCCACTCCATTTGGTCTTGCGCTTTGAGCGCTTCGGTCACGCCCTCACACTCTGCCATCTGCTTTACCAGCCGGGAAAACAGTTCCTCTGCCCGTCGGTCAACATCGGCAAGATGATCGTTCAGCTTGCAGAAAGTCAGCAGATTATAGTACAAGATGCGATGATGCTCTTTCAAATACCGCTTGTGCCGCTGTCCCCATATTCCAATGGACTGTTCTTCCTCAGCAGGTAATGCAAGATCGGGCAGATAATAGCCGTCTTGCAGGGTATAACCAATGCCCGTCTTTTCATCAATAATTTGTCTGTTCATCATGTAATCCTCCAATATGATTGTTTTCCTACATTCCAATCATTCCGGCTGATTACAAAAGCCGAAGGGAGAGGACTTCCTTACGGAGCCTCTCCCTTGGGGCGGCTTTTTATATTATCCTCCGAGCACGAAGGCGAGCAGTATTGAAAAATAGTGAAAAACGCTTCCGGCAACAGTAAAGAGGTGCCATATTGAATGAAAGTATTTTATCCTTTTTATTGCATAAAATGCGATTCCGGCTGTGTAAAGTATTCCTCCTATAAGCAGAAACACCATTGAAATTGACGGCACGGATTCAATAAGCGGTCTTATTGCAAGTATTATTACCCACCCCATTGCAACATAGCAGATTATAGACGGCTTTTTGAATTTTTCGATGCTTATGGAATTTAACACAATGCCGATAACGGCTGCGCCCCATACTACGCCGAACAACACCCAGCCGAGCCAGCCCCTCAAAAAGGCGAGCGTTATCGGGGTGTATGTCCCGGCGATAAGCAGAAATATTGTATCGTGATCCATTATCCTGAAAAACCGCTTTGCACCTGCGTTTGTTATTGCATGATAAAGCGTTGACATTGTGTAAAGTATTATAAGAGATGCTCCGTAAATGCAGCTGCTTACTACTGCCCACGCGTCCGAATACACGGCGGCGCAGACTATCAGCACAACCGTTCCCGCAATTGAAAGGCCTCCTCCGGCGCCGTGCGATACCGAATTAAATATCTCCTCGCCGAGCGAATATTTCGGCTTTGATTTATTCTCACTCAAAAACTATCCCTCCGTCATAAGCTTTAAATGCTTCGCAGTCCGTCTTTATCTCTGAGCCGCGTGCGCTAAGCTTGATTACTCTTTTGCTTTTATCATCGCGTGAAATGCCGTCGTCGGTATATAATATGTATTCCGCTCCTTCGTCAACCCAGCCTATAAGCTCAAGGCGGCTCATATCGAGCTCCTTTGTGCTTTCCGCCGCCTCGCAAAGCGGCAGCAGCCTGTTCTTTTTTATAAACACGGGAAGCTGATTTAATTTTACCTCTATATAATGATGACCCTTTTTCATTTTTTCAGTCTTGAAGCTGCTTGAACTGTCGAACATAACAAGCAGCATATCCTCCGGCAAATATACATATCTTCCCATTGCGTTCTGCGTATACACAGGCGCAATCATAATTTCATCGCCGAGCATAAGCTGGTCTTCAACATCTCTTGCGAATTTATCCTTCGGATAATCGAGCATAAGAGGTCTGAATATCATTTCAAAGCCGTCGTTGGCTTTGTTATATTCACTGTAAAGATAAGGAATAAGGCGGTATCGCAGCCGTATAAGCTCTCTGAACTCCTCCTGCCCCTCAAAGGCGCAGCATTCCTGATTTCTTGTTCCGAGGGCGGAGTGATTGCGCATAAGAGGGGTGAACACTCCGAGCGCGAGCCACCGCAGCAGCAAATCTCTTGTTGTGTCTCCGCCAAAGCCGCCAATATCGGCTCCAATATACAAAAATCCGCACATATTAAGCGACGGCAGCATTTTTAAATTCATAAGGATATGGTTCCACCACGACTGATTATCTCCTGTCCAGATACCGCTGAAGCGGTGCATTCCTATATATGACGCACGGGAAAAAAGCAGTACCCTCTCATTCGGCTTGATCTCGGCTAACGCCTCAGAGGCTGACCTTGTCATATTATAGCCGTAAAGATTGTGTACCTTATGATGACACAGCTTCTCGCCGTCCATATTGTGATACATCGACTTGTAATCGTCTTCGCTGTTTGAAAGAGAGGCAAAGGCGTCCCTGACGGCAAAGAAATTGCTCATATCAACATTTTTGCCGCGCACATTGTCAAGCTTTTCCCACGCGCTCTTTATTCCTCTTTCGGAGTAAAATATAGCCGGCTCGTTCATATCGTTCCAAAAGCCGTCTATACCCATATCGGTAAGCCTTTTATATTTCATTCCGAACCAGCGGCGCACAGAGCTGTTTAAAAAATCGGGGAAATGCGTTTTGCCCGGCCAGACCGCGGTTACATAGTCCTTGCCGTCCTTATCCTTAAGAAAATATCCGTTTTTTACGCCCTCCTCATACACATCGTATCCGTCCTCTATCTTAACACCTGCGTCTATTATCGGCACAAGATGTATTCCCTGCTCCTTTAGCTCCTTTGACAGCGCGCCAAGGTCGGGAAATCTGTCAATATCAACCGTGAAGTCCTTGTAGCCTTCCATATAATCAATATCGAGATAAACTGCGTCAAGAGGAATTTTTGCCTCTCTGTAGCTTCGGGCGACCTCACGCACAGCCGCTTCATTAGGATAACTCCAGCGGCTCTGCTGATAGCCGAATGCCCACAGCGGCGGAACATAGCTTTTCCCTATCATAACTCTGAACTGTCTTATTATATCCTTCACGCTGTCGCCGGTGATCTCATAAAAATAAAAATCTCCGTCCTCCGTGATTATTTTAAGAGTATCGCTTCTTTCACAGCAAACGTCAAACGTGATTTTACCCGGAATATCCACGAAAACACCGAGCGGCTCCTCTGCGTCTATCACTATGAAATTATGCGCGCCGTAAAGCGACTGCTTGCTCTCTGTGTGAAACGGGTCGTCCGAGCAATAGCTTGTATAACGCCAGCCTCTTTTATTAATGCCTCTTATATTTTCTCCCAAGCCGTAAACTGCGGCTTTATCGTCAAGGACAAGGCTGAAGCAAAAGCCGCCGCCTTCTTCAAGCAAGGAAAAGCGCCTCGGCTTTTCGAATTCAGCCTCTTTTATTCCGTCAAAATCCACCACAGCGCCTGTTTCTATCGGTTTGCCGAATTTATAGCTGAAAATCATTAATATCTCTCTCCTTTTATTGCTATATTTGTCAAAATGTAATATAATGAATATGTATAAAATAATTATACATCCGCAGGCGAAAAAAACAATAGAAATAACATTAAAAAAGGAGCTTTAAAATGTCTAAGAAGGTATTAATAACAGCTGACAGCACCTGCGATTTGAGCGACGAGCTTAAGCAGAGATACGGAATCGTAACGATACCGCTGCACATCACGGTAAACGACACATCCTATGACGATATGGAAAATATCACGCCCGATGAAATTTACGACAATTTTTACAAAACAGGAAAGCTGCCGAAAACCTCCGCAATAAGCGTCGGGGAATACCAAAGCTTCTTTAAGCCGATGCTTGAGAAGGGATTTGAGATAGTCCACATTAACCTTGGCGGAGCCATTTCAGCCTCCGCGAAAAATTGCGTGCTTGCGGCTCAGGAGCTTTCCGGAGTTTATCCCGTAGACAGCTTTAATCTTTCAACAGCGTCCGGCCATCTTGTTATAGAGGCGGCAATTGCCGCTCAAAAAGGTATGTCCGGCAAGGAGATAGCCGAAAAAGTATCTGCGTTAAGAGCAAAAACGCACGGCAGCTTTATTATAGACAAGCTTAATTTTCTGCGTGCGGGAGGAAGATGCTCAACACTTGCCATGCTCGGAGCAAACCTGCTTAATCTTAAGCCCTGCATTGAGGTAAACAACAAAGACGGTTCGATGACTGTCGGCAAAAAATACAGAGGCCGCCTTGACAAGGTGCTTAAACAATATGTAGATGAAAAGCTTGCGCAGTACAGCAATATTAAAAAGGACAGAATATTCATAACCCATTCAGGAATAAGCAGTGAAATAGAGCAGTCTGTTTACGAGCTTATCAAAGAAAAAGACTATTTTAACGAAATATACATTACTCGCGCAAGCTGCACAATAAGCTCTCACTGCGGGCCGAACACCCTCGGCATTTTGTTTATGACAGAGGATTAAAAGTAATCTTTAAAGCAAATTTAAAAGCCCGACCAAATTCAAAAAGTTTAGGGCAATTTTTATAAGTAAAATAAAAGGAGAAATAAAAATGGATTGTATTTTTTGTAAAATCGCAAACGGGGAGATCCCGTCTAAAAAGGTTTATGAGGACGACAAGTGCCTTGCTTTTTACGACCTTAACCCACAGGCTCCGGTACATGTACTTTTTATTCCTAAAAAGCATATAAGCTCTATGAACGAAGTGAATGAGGATAACGCTCTTTATGTTGCGCACATATTCACGGTAATTCCGAAGGTCGCGGGCGAGCTTGGGCTTCAAAACGGCTACCGCATTATAAACAACTGCGGCAGAGACGCAGGTCAAACGGTAGAGCATCTGCATTTTCATCTGCTTGGCGGCAGGGAAATGGGCGAAAAAATCATTTAACAGCATAACCGTTTGATTTTCATTTGCGCTATCGGCCTGCGCTCTGACATACGGAATAATTTTTGATTGAAAAGAGTGATTTTGTGAAACGACCGCTTACTGTCGCAGGCTTCTCTTTTGCCTGCGGAGTTCTTTCGGCATTGCTGTTCGGCTACAGGGTCGCTCTTATTCTTTGTGCTTTATGCGCTGTACTGTTTGTTGTTTGCCTGTTTATAAAGGCAATGCGAAAAGCCGTGGCGCTGACACTGCTTTTGTTTGCTGTTTTGGGACTTTTCACAGGCGGAATGAGCTCTATGAACGGACAGGGAAGCGCGGAATTGCTAAACGGCGCTTCTGTAAAGAATGGTGAATTTACCGTTGAGGAGCGGCTTGGCAGCACAAGAGCCGTAGGCAGGCTTAAAATTTCAGACAGCGAAAGCCTTGCCGCTGTTGCGACAGGAAAACCCTTAGATGCGCGCGGCGTTTATAGCGTTGACGGTGTGATATTTAAAATAGCCGGTAAATATTCGGATTATTACCGCTCATTCGGCTGTTATGCCGAGCTTGACTGCGACAGAGCCGAGCTTATAGGCACAGCCGAAAACAATCCCGTAAAATCGGCTGCCGAATTTGTCCGCGGCGAATGCTCTAAAAAGCTTTATGAGTATCTTCCGCAAAAGCAGGCTGAAATAATTGACGCTATTCTGCTTGGCAACAAATCTTCACTTGACGAAGGACTGTACGACGATTTCCGCTCAAGCGGAGCGGCGCACATTGCGGTTGTATCCGGAATGCACCTTTCGGTTGTTGTTTCGCTTATATACGGAGCGCTGTTTTTCTTTACACGCCGCAGGCGGCTGTCCTGTTTAGTGTCAATGACAGCGGTATTGTGCTTTATGCTTATAACAGGCTTTCAGCTTTCTGTCATAAGAGCAGGCATTATGTGTATAATTATGCTCGGAGGAAGTATGTTTTCACGCAGAGGAGATTCGCTTAACAGTCTTGGCTGCGCTTTGCTTCTTATTTCGCTTTTAAATCCGTCGGCTGTGTGCGACGTCGGATTTCAGCTGTCGGTTATGTCCACGCTCGGAATTATAACTCTCGCACCTTGTATGCTCGGCACGTTTGACTTTTATTTTTCGGGGAGGGCTGCAAAAGCGTTTAAAGCGCTTATTGCGGCGCCTGTATCTATAACCGTCTCCGCATTCATTGCAACGTCGCCAATAATAATAACAAGCTTTGGTTACATAAGCGTCTATTTCATTATAACAAACCTGCTGATTTCTCCGGCAGCCTCGCTGATTATAATATTTTCACTGCTGTTTGTGCTTTCATCTTTTGCGCCTCCGCTCGGCTTTATAACCTGCCCGCTCGCTCTTATCTCCGGCCTTCTTGCCGACTACATATCCTTCACGGTTTCCGCAATAGCCTCCTTGCCATATTCTCGACTTGAAATATCAATGCCGTACACAAGGGAGATAATCATAGCGCTGGCGGCTGTCACCGCTGCTGTGGGGATAATACGCAAAACGCCGAAAAGCATTCTTAAGGCTGCTTTAAGTTCTATTGTCGCCTTTACTCTTATATTCTCAATCTTCACCGCCGCAACAGCCAAAAACGCATCTCTCAAGCTGTTGTCAACAGGGAACGGCATAACCGCCGTGCTTTCATGCAACGGTGAATGCGCAGTAATATCATGCGGCGGCAGCGGCGGAAGATATGCCGTGCAAACCGAGCTTTCCGAAAACGGCGAAAAAGACCTGCTGCTTGTAAAGGGCGGCTCAAGAGAATGCGGAGGTGTATTTAACACAGCCTACAACTCGGCGCCGTTTGAAAAAATATTGATTCAGGATTGCAGCTACAACAAACGCACTTTAAATGATTTGCGCGGCGAGGATATAACGGTGTTCTCGGACGAACAGCACATAAAGCTGTGGGACAGACTTGAGCTTATAATAATTCCTCTTGGCAAATCGACTGCCACGGTAATTTCTATTGGTGACGAATATATACTTCTTCTCCCGAACCCCGAATATATATCGGAGATTCCGAACGAATACAGAAAGCCCTCGCTTATGGTAACTACAAAAGAGCCGGACGGCGACCTTATAAGCGCCGGCAAAACAATTCTCTCCTGCAATGCGGAAAACGACAGAAAAAATCTGCTGAAAAGGCTTTACAACAGCGAGCTTCTCTCGCTTTATCAGCAGGGAGAAATTCAAATAAGCTTAGGCGATAAAATATATTATTAAGAAAGGTGGAGCCGCTTTGGCAAAAATGACCGAAACCGAGCTTAAAGCGCGGCTGCGAGAAACAGAGCAGGACAACCTTTTCCTGTTTTACGGCGACGAAAAGGTAACAATGCGCAATTACATTGAAAAGCTAAAAAAAAGAACGGTCGGCAGCTCAGAGGACAGCTTTTCTCTGCGAACGATAAAGCAGACCGACGCCCCCCAGGCAATTATAGACGCAGTGCTTGCCGCGCCTGCTTTTCTTGCCGAAAAAATATTCGTTCAGGTTATTGATTATGACTTCACGTCCGTTTCTGAAAGGGATATGGAGCTGCTTATAGACGCCATATCGTCACTACCGCAAAGCACAGTTCTTGTTATAGCCTCGCCCACAGCGTTTCCGTCGTTTGCAAAGGGCGGCAACAAGCGAATTATGAGCGCGGTTGAAAAGCACGGCATTGCCGTAAAATTTGAACAGCTGACAGATACCGCGCTTGAAAGACAGCTTGTATATTGGGCAAGGCTGAGAAATGTAAAGCTGAATGAATACAACGCCGCAAGAATAGTATCATATTGCGGAAAAGACCTTGCTTTGCTTAAAAATGAACTTGAAAAGCTTTGCGCATACAAAGCAAACGGCGAGATAACGCGTGACGATATTGAAAAGCTTGTGACAAAAAATCCCGAAGCGAGGATTTTTGACATAGCCTCATTTATAATAAACGGCAGCCCTGACAAGGCTCTTGTCGGGATAAACATACTTCTCTCCCAAAAGGAATCCGCACAAACGATTATATCAGTGCTCGGAGGCTTTTACGTTGATATTTACAGAGTAAAAACTGCTCTTGAAAGCGGCGAGAGGCTTGACGCTCTTGCAAAAAAGCTTAATTACGGCAACCGAAGCTTTGTTCTTCAAAAGGCGCAAAGAGCCGGAAAAAGGCTTTCCGGCAAAGCTTTAAGGCTAAGCCTTGACACAATAGCACAAACGAACGCACTTTTAAACAGTACAAGCGCAGACGGCAAAATCCTGCTTGAACAGCTTGTAATAAAGCTTACGCTTATTCGCACGGAGGAAAAAATTTGATAAAAATAAAAGAGGCAGTCATAGTAGAAGGAAAATATGACAAAATAAAATTGAGCGGTATTATTGACGCGCCTATTATTGAAACAAACGGCTTTCGCATTTTTAAGGATAAAGAAAAAACAGCGCTGCTGCGCCGCCTTGCGGAAACAAGGGGAATAATAATTCTGACAGACAGCGACTCCGCCGGCTTTGTCATTAGAAATTACATTAAAGGCATCTCTGAAAACGGCAGAATATTAAACGCATATGTTCCCGAAATATCGGGCAAGGAAAAACGAAAAAGCAGTCCGTCAAAGGAGGGGCTGCTCGGCGTTGAGGGAATAGACAATGAGCGCATTGTAAACGCTCTGAAAAAATGCGGAGCAACCTTTATTGACAAAAGCAATAATAGCAGTCAGACTAAAAAAGTAACAAAAACAGACCTTTTCAACTCAGGGCTTTCGGGCGGTGAAAACAGCCGCAAAAAAAGAGAAACCCTTTTAAAAAGGCTTGATCTTCCAAAATATATTTCAACAAATGCTCTGCTTGAAATCATTAACTGCACGATGACGGCAAATGAATTTGATGAAATTGTAAGGTCGTTGTAATTTCTACAAGTTTTTATTGACTAACCACAAATATTATGGTATTATTTGGTCAATAAACAATAATCATTATTATTTTAAGGAGTGATATTTATGGATTTAAAGGGTTCAAAAACAGAGGCTAACCTTATGACAGCCTTTGCAGGAGAATCACAGGCAAGAAACAAATACACCTACTTTGCGTCCGTTGCAAAAAAAGAGGGTTATGTTCAAATATCGCAAATATTTGAAGAGACAGCCGCAAACGAAAAGGAGCACGCAAAGATATGGTTCAAGCTTCTTGAGGGCATAGGAACTACTCCACAAAACCTTGAAGCGGCAGCACAGGGCGAAAATTACGAGTGGACAGATATGTATAAGGGCTTTGCTCAGGAAGCCAAGGAAGAGGGCTTTGACAAGATAGCATATCTCTTTGAGAGCGTTGCGGCAATTGAAAAGGAGCACGAGGAGCGCTTCAGAGCATTGCTCAAAAATGTTCAAAACGGCGAAGTCTTTAAAAAGGGAAGCATAGTAGTTTGGGAATGCAGCAATTGCGGTCATATTGTTATCGGCGAATCGGCGCCGCAGATTTGTCCCGTATGCGCGCACCCGCAGGCTTACTTTAAAATCAAAGCTAAAAATTATTAATTTAAAGCGGAGGATCGTTCATCCTCCGCTTTAGTCTGTCAAATAGGGTTTTATATGTAATATCTGAACCGCAGGCAAAGCTGATGCTTAATATTTTATTCTTCTGCTCATATACATTACATCACAAGCAAATTTCCTTGTGATGTAATAAAAAAGCCGCCCCAAAAGGTGGTACAACTAAGGGATTTTATTTCTGGGAAGAAAATCGGCATAGTTTGGAGAAATCCGGCTATGCCGATTCTTCGTTTTTCTTGGGCTGCGGCGGCATAAATTCTCCTATACAGTTCCATACGATGTGCATCCTCTGTACCTTCTTGCCGCATACCCGTTCAGCCTGATAGACTTCGATGCGCTCCACAAACTCACGGATGATTTCCGGCGTCAGTTCCCGGATATCGGTGTACCTGCGTACCAGAGCGAGGAAACGGTCTACATTTACGCTGCTTTCCTGCTGGGCGGCAATCTGCTCTCTAAGCTGCGCCACACGGCTTTCGAGCGTTTTCTGCTCGGCTTCGTAGCTTTCGGTCATCTTTGCGAACCGCTCATCGGAAACCTTGCCCTCGATGTTGTCTTCGTAGAGCCGCCGGATAATATCATCCAGCTTGTGTATACGGGCCTGTGACTGCTCCAGTTCGCGCTTGCCGTCCCGTAGGCCCCGCTCCACATCGGCTCTGGATTTCCGGGTAATCATCTCCACAAATTCATCCTCGTGGACACGCACATACTCTGTGATCTCCCTGATACCCGCAAGCAGATATTTTTCAATCACGCTGTTGCGTATCTGATGGGACGGGCAAATCTCCTTTCCCTTTTTACGGTAGGTGGCGCAGACCATGTACTCGCTCTGCGCGAGGCTCCTGCCTCTGACCTGATACATTTTCGCGCCGCAATCAGCACAGAATACCATGCCGGACAGTGCGGGCATTTCTCCCATCGGCGTTACCCTGCGTCTGCCATCCCGGATGCGCTGTACGATGTCAAACGTTTCCCGGTCAATGATAGCTTCGTGGGTATTCTCAAAAATCTGCCAGTTCTCCGGGTCATTCTTGAGCTGTTTTTTCTGCTTGTAGGACTTGCGGTAGGTTTTGAAATTGACCGTATGCCCCAGATACTCCTGCCGGGAGAGCATATGCGAGATCGTGCTGTCTCCCCATGTGTAGTCATCCGCGTTGTCCCTGTTGTCGGGGATACCAATGCCGTTTGCCTTGGCGTGCGCGGTGGGGTTCATGATGTGTCGCTTGGAGATTTCATTCGCAATCTGCGACACGCCATAGCCCTGTACACACAGCCGGAAAATATCCCGGACTATCTTCGCGGCTTCTTCGTCCACAATCCAGCGGGTCCTATCCTCCGGGTCTTTGATGTACCCATACGGTGGATTGGTGCAGAGCGGTTTTCCCGCCAGTCCCTTGGCCTTAAATACAGCGCGTATCTTGCGGCTGGTGTCCTTGGCGTAGAACTCGTTGAAAATATTGAT
Organism: uncultured Clostridia bacterium; assembly: GCA_947595635.1. GTDB lineage: Bacteria > Bacillota > Clostridia > Oscillospirales > Acutalibacteraceae > UBA7067. Next base: position 20,030 of record CANQEU010000024.1, on the reverse strand, counting down.
GATTGGCGTCATGTCGTTCTCTGCCTGATTATCGCTGTCCACGCCGTTGTTGATGGCAATGAAGCGGACTTCGGCATTGGGGAAAACCATTTCTGTATACATACCGACCTTCAGGTAATCACGACCGAGGCGGCTCATGTCTTTTACAATGATCGTGCCGACTTTGCCGCTGTCCACCAGTTCCATGAGCCTGTTCCAATCCGGCCTGTCGAATGTGGTCCCACTGTAACCGTCATCTATGTAAAGGTCGTCTTTAATACAAGGGAAAATCCCAATAAACAAGGGCTTTCAGCGGTTTTGTTCCGCCGGAAGCCCTCGTTGTTTTGTCTGTTTTCCGTTTTTCAGCGAGTTTGTCGGTGAGGATTTTGAACCCCTTTGTAGCCTCAATTTGAACCCCTCCGAGGGAAAATCAAAAGGTATAGGGAATAATCAAAAAGTACAGGCAAAATCAAAATGTATGACGAATAATCAAAAGGTGTAAGAAAAAGTTTTGATTTCAATTTACGAATTTCTATTTTTCTTATGGCCATCAATAAATCTGCGAAACGGCCTGCGAAAAAAATCTACAACTGAAACATTGTCTTCGGAGATAGAAATTATATGCTCAGGGTCATTACTATAAAAACTTACATATAACTTGCCATCACTTTGAAGTTGACCAAAATCTGGATCGTAGTTTGTCACAATCTCAAAAGTGTTACCTCCGTAAACATAAGTTAGTTTTAAAGTATATTCATTCCACCGATAAAAGCGATATAGGTGCAATTCATCATACACATCATCATAGGCTATTCTATCATGAACACCGCACCTTCTAATTAATCGTTCTTCAAACTCACGTTCTTCATTTCTAAAATTGAAGTTATTTCTTTCCCCCTTCATTTCATAGCGAATACGTTCCTCTTCTTCCCACTAATAAATTCGCCGGATCTTTCACGGCAAGAAATGATATCATAGTTTTGCACTTCTACAGTGACCATCTTGTTCCTTCCTGACATAATCTTCCGTATCTCCTTGCTACAATAAATATATTTGCCTTTTTAATCCGATTAATCACTCATTAGTTTTTAGACTTGCCTGTACTTCGCTTTTGTTCTTTTGAATTACATCATATAAGGCTGGAGAGATTGGTGAACAAATCATTGTCGGATCGGATAGCAGATCATTTATAAATATTTCATAAGCGGGGAAAAACCATGCAGTAAATTCTTCGGGATTAATTGTCATCCAATCATCCAAGTCATACATGTCAACCCATAACAAATCGTCAACTTCATTTTTGTTTGGGATTAGTTGAACAGCTGATTTGTCAACTCTCCAAATAAACACATGATCTATTTCGTGTTCAATATATTTTCCATAATCTTTTCGATAGGTAAACTTATTGCATTCCCACAGGTCTTTTTCCTCATAAGTTGAATCAGGTACTGATATACCAAGCTCATCTTTGACTCTCCGGCATACCGCGTCAAGGAGTTCTTCGCCTTTTCTTGGATGAGAACAGCATGCATTTGTCCAAAGCCCGCCTGAGTGATATTTGTTTTTCGCTCTTTTTTGAAGAAGAATCTTCTTTATAGATTCATCATATATAAAAAGTGAAAACGCTCTGTGCAAAAGTCCCTTTCTATGTGTATCAATTTTTTCTGCCGTGCCAATTGCCACATCGTGCTCATCAACTAGGATCAACGATTCTTTCATATTTCTAGTCCACCTCATCCGGTTTTATTATAAGCGTAAATTTATATCGAGGCCCCGCTTCATCTACCATATCAGAACCGTCAAATCCTATTATATCATGCCCTCGTAGTTGTGGAAAAACGGCTATATGTTCTCCGGCAATTATTAAATCGCCATATTGTGTACCATGACTACCACTAAACTTTATTCTAAATCCTATTAGGCGATCATTCAAAAACAGCATTTCATCTTGAGAGGGACAACGTCTATGAGATTCTAAAATTTTGTCGTATTTGCGACTCTGATATTTCGTGTATTCAATTTGATATTTTTTACATGCTTCTTCATAGATTTTTTTTCTTATTGGAAACAATTCAAACGAAGTGTTTTTAAACTGTATATTAAACTCAAAAGCACCTTCGTCCAAAGAAATCCTTTGCTTTTCCGGTAGTAAAACACTGTTTAGGTGACCACAGTTTTCAAACGCATATTGTCCTATTGTTGTTGCCGTCTCGGGTATAATTACATCTGTAATTCCTTCACAGTTATAGAATGCATAATCTGATATCTCAGCTACACTACTCGGTATTTTGTATTCGCCGGCTTTTCCGCATGGGCACTTTATTATTTTTGTTGCATTTTTATTAAATAGTACTCCATTAATGGATGAATACTTTTCATTACCATCATCAACATTAATTTCGGTTAGTTTTGGGAAATAGTTAAACTCTCCAGCATAAATGCTTTTTACCTGTTTTGAAATACTGATATTCTTTATATTATTGGAACATCCAAACGGAGGAGCGAGAAACGAAAACAGAGCCTTGGAATACTCAATTTCAAAAAGATTGTCACATTCTGAAAATGCACTATAACCTATTCTTATGTTATCAGCAAAGTGCGGCAAACTCGTCAGTGAAGAACATCCGCGAAAAGCGTCGGTGCCAATATCTGTAACGCTGTCTGGGATATCTATATTTTTTAATGAGCTGCAATTTTCAAAAGCTGAAAAACTAATTTTCCTTAATTTATTGGACAATATAATATTTGTTAGTCCGCTACAATCCTGAAATGCATACTCATCAATTTTTGTTATATGTTTTGGAAAGCACACTTCTTTCAGATGTTTACAGGCTTTAAACATTGCTGCAGGTAGCGTTTCCAATTTATCAGGCAATCTTACAGAAGCAAGGTGGCTACAACCATCAAAAATATGGGAGCCTAATTTTGTCATGCTATCAGGTATATCTATGTGACTTAATCCTGTACAGTTGCTGAACGCATAACCATAAATTTCATGAACACTATTAGGAATGTTTATATTTGTTAAAGCAGTACAACCTTGAAATGCCGCAAAATCAATACTTGTAATTCCATTTGATAATTTTACAGTTGTAAGAGAAGTGCAATTTTGAAATGCATATTCCCAAATAACTGATGCTTTTTCAGGAATAATGATATCTTTAAGAGATATACAACCTTGAAAAACAAATTTATTTATGTCCTTAATATTCTCTGGGATATTAATTTCTTTTAGACCTTTGCAGCCACAAAATGCTCCACTCTCAATTAATGTTAAACTTTGTGGTAATACAATTTTTGTTAAATCATTGCATTTATTAAATGCAAAAGCACAAATTGTTTTTACCCCTTCCGGCACAATAAAAACTCCGCTTTTCGATGGTGGACATTTTACCAATTCTGTTTTTTCCTCGTTATAAGCAATTTCATCAAAATAATTCAAATTTTGTTTAAATATCCAATCGATATCTATTGTATTAAAGTGACTAACGAGATTCCCCAAGATAAAATCCATGTGATTTGCAAAACCATAGGGTATTGTTATCTTTTTCAAGGACAAACAACCTTCAAAAACATCCTTCCCAAGCGTGGTAACACTTCCTGGAACATCTATGCTAATAAGAGAAACACAGTCTTTAAATGCATTGGAAAGTATTTTGTTTACACCGTCGATTATAGTTACTTTTTTTAATGATTTGCAACCGGCAAATGCGCCTTCATAAATCGTTGTAACACTGCCGGGAATTGTAATATGCTCAAGGAAATTACAGTAACCAAATGCACAACGTCCAATACTTGTTACACTACCGGGAATCGTTATTTCTTTTAATTTGGAACATCGAAATGCGTCTTCAGCAATAGAAATTGTTCCAATTTTTACTGAATATTTTTCAGGATTATCACTATATTTTACTCTTGCTTTAATTAAATGATTAGATATGTATAGATATCCATTTTCCCAGTTATTTTGATCTTTATAAAATGCAGTATCATAAAAAGCTCCATCACCTATAGTGGTAACATGCTCAGATATAGTTATATTGTTAAGTGATGTGCACCCCCAAAACGCCTCTTTGCCTATAGCGGTAACATTATCTGTAATGGATATGCTTTTTAAGGTGTTACAATTTTCAAACGCCCTAAATCCGATACATGTAACATTTTCTGGAATTGAAACAAACTCATCTGTTCCTGTATATTTTTTTAGTTCGTTTTTTTCGATTAGAAAATCACTTTTACTTTCCATATCATGTCCTCCTATAAATCACGATATTCGGGGTAATATGATTTAACTTGTGATATTTTCTGTATATCACAACAATTATTATATTTTACGAGAAGAATCATATGGATCCCAGACCTAATCAAACTTTATGCCAAATCCAAGACCTTCATCTAATTCAAATAGCAACTTCCTAGCACCACTTTGATAATCGGGTATGAAGAACACGAATCAATCATAGTCAAACAACTCACGCAATTCTTTTTCATAGGGCAGTTGTTGTACTATTTCTTCCTTTGTCAAATGTAATGTTTCTTCTTTAATCATAACATAGCTCCATTTTGATAGTCTGCATACAGTACTCCCCGGAGAGCAGTTTAATAGTTGTGTTGCTACATAACCTACCCATTTCAATCAGCACGGAAATATTTTGATAAGAAATAAGGTTGAAAACCTTCTAATCCGTCGAACTGACCTAAAGAGAGACCAATACCCCACATTCCCAAGCGGTGTTTTTCGAACATCTCATTAACGCTCTCCCTTATGGTAGTGTCTTGCAAGACTTCATGAAGCCACGCTCGAAGCGAACTACAGTCCTCGCTCCCATTCGAACGAAAGTACAGCTTGTACCGTAGATGTCCGTCGCTCCCACAGTCAATACCTATTATCCTGAAGGAAAATCCCCAACTATCAAGTAGTCTGGCCGTCTGAAGGAGTCTTTCCTTCAGTTCATCGGATACCCTGTGTGCTTTTGCGATTCTCAAAATGATGTTTTGCTTATCTTGTGTAGTGAGGATTTTCTCTGGATCAATCCTTATATAGGACTTCACAGCAGAGAGGGTGCCTTGGTCAAGGAGAATGCCAAACATCCATGTAGGGTTGTAAGGCGGACGCTCTTGGAAGACACATTCCTCCATCATTTCAGTTGCGGAAACTAGTGGAGCTACATCGAAATCATCAACGAAAGTGAAGATTTCTTGAGGAGAAACATATTCGCTGTCTCTTCGGTCGAAAAAATTGAAAGAGACACTTCTGCCCTGACCAGATTCACGGAGCGATATTTCATACAATGTGAACCTTTCCGAATCGAGGGAAGAGAGGGAACGTGTATTAAGTGCAACGGACAATGCTTCGAGCTGTTCGTTATCTATAGCTATTTTTCCGTCTAAGGAAGATTGTCCCATATAGGGAGGATAGACGTACAGCTTTTTAGTAATGCCTGAAGCATCAATGCTATACGCAAAAAACTTAGGCACAAATGTAGGATTACTTCTTGACTCATTTTCATTCATAGGATTTTTCTCCTCACAAATTTCAATATCCGGCATATGCAAATCTAACAAACCTCCTTACATAGGGAGCAAACCCTATGTTCACACTTCCAACTGCTGTATCAGGGCGATATTGTTGAGCAACCTGTACTCATCCTCGGGCTTCAGGTCAAGCCTTCCAGACAAGTACTGCCGATACCTGAAATTCGCATTGACAAGGAACTGTACCTTTATCATCCTGCAGTAGGAGTCATCTTTTGAATAAATACTCCCCGTAGTGCTAAAATTGATTCCATAGCAATTAGGGCAGATACTTGCGACAATACACTGCCGACACTTCTCATCGAACTCATCGAGACTGATTTTGTCAACAAACTCTATGTCCAACGCTTTTCTGGCGATATCGGGTCCTGCGGAGATTGGAGCAAATGTGTGACAGGGGTAGCGAGTTCCGTCTATTTCATATGCAGCCAGCTCAACGCCCGCACTACAAAACCTCGTGGCGTAGTTTCTACTACCTGGGTAAATGGTGTCAATGGGCATATTGAGAATATCTGAGGGATGCACATCAGGGTTTTCCAAATAGAAATCAGCCAACTTCATCAGTTCGTTTGAGAAAACAGCAACGTTGACGTCATCTGACCAGTCGATGCCGAAGGCTAAGTTGGCGCCAATAGACGTAAAGCCAAGATTGTGGAGGTGGATTATTCCCTCAGAGAGATGAGGAAGCGTCTCAGTGGACACAGTCATCTTTATGTCGGTACCCGCCTCAGCAAAGAAGGCGAAGTCAATCGAATCATATGAATTCGAGCGGTTTGCATTGTGCATCTCCCGAGTACCGTCAGCACTTAGGCCAAGGCGAATTTTATCGCTACGCTCTTTGAGCCATTTCTGAATCTCTCCGTGAACCAATACACCGTTCGTTGTGAATTGGACGATCCATCGCTTATCCCACATGCGATTATTCAAAAAATCGTACAGCTCTTTGACCATCTCGAATTCTAAGAAGGGCTCACCTCCAAAAAACTCGAACTCCCTATCGCGCCCATCCTGTTCGAGCATTTCCTTCTCTATAATTTCCTTTGCCATTTCTGTGCTCATTTTCTCCGCATTCTTATGGTGCTCATAGCAGTAAGAACAACTCAGGTTACAAGCATGTGTCAGGATGATGAGGACTGTTTTCGCCCTGTGCTGTTTAGGTTTTGTTTTAATATTACTATCCATATCCATAGATACACCTTTCTTCATCTTAATATTTAAGAAAATCTCTCTTTATTATAAAAAAGCACTTCATCGGTAAGTCCAGCCGATGAAGTGCCTTTTCGTCGCGAACGATGATCGGCCTCTTACCAGCTAGTACATCCTTCGCATCCCTTGCAACTGCAACTCAAAGCCGCATCAGCCTTGGCACCTTCGTATGCGAGCGTAGGAACCATAGGATTCGCAGTGGTGAGTGCTTTGAGTTTCGAAGCAATGCTCTCGAGGTCGACAGCTTTCAGCTTCAGAGACTCGGTGCGTTTATTGCTCTTCATAATGTATACCTCCTCTCCTATTTTTATTATTTAAATTTTACTCCAAATACGGGGTAAAAATTTAAATCTTACTCCAAATACGGGGGTAAAGTTTTCGACAGTCATAAATCGCCATTGCGTATCGGCAGAGGATGTGATCGTATTCTTAGTAATCAATTGTCCATCCTTGATTGCAAATACATTCCACTAATCATCGCCTCCAAGATTTGTATGTATATTATACTTGCTATTTTAGGATGCACGGTAACATAACATTCTAATAGTCAACTTATCTAATGAAAGATTATCTGCACGATCATGCTTATTTGATATTTACAGAATCTATTAGGGCAGCTGTATCATAGATTGCATCACCAGCGTCCTGAACAGTAAATCTTAGGACGATAAGCTGACCGCGATATTTTGATATAGCATCACTAGTTACAGTTTTCCATCTTGTATGATAAGTAGTTTCATCACCACCTGGAAAATCGATGCCATCGATTGCGAACCATTTAGAGGTGTTAACGCTCTCTAACGCAAGCGTATCCAGAAGTGTCCCATCCGTATTCAGAATATCAACTTGAAAAACATCGTTATATTGAGTGCCGACATATTCCAATGGCTCTTCTGAAACCACATCATAAGAAAATTCGATAGTACTAGTATTATTTGGGACGAGAATGGTTTGATAAATACAGCTTGTAGTCTCATCGTTCATAGATCCAAATCCACTACTGATAACAGTCATCTTGGGAAAGCTTTTAGGCTTGATTCCAGACAATTTATATACTGACCGGGCATCTCCATATATTTTCCACGAAACAAGGCTACTACCCAGCCAATTCAATGCAGAATCAAAATTGCCATTGAGCAGCGAGTGGTGGATCTTAGTTGATGCGCTACCATAAATATTACATACAGCACGTTCTGATTTCAATGTGCTGAAGTTTTTGTTCCCGCTATCTTTTTGTTCCTCACCCCATACCAAGTCATTCTCACCGTATTTACTCTTTGCAGAACTCAATGCTTCAGAGACAGTATTACCAGTGCATAGTTGATTCAATATCTCTTCAGTCATTTTATAGTCATATGCCGTATAGACTGTATCACTATATGCTAAAACTGTTTGTGCTCCGGCGGATACAATCGCATTTACAAGATCTTCTGTATAAGCGCCTTTACAACAGCCAAGGCTTACAATATTAGCATTTAATGGATTGTCACTATAATAGAAGTTAAAAAACGAGGGACGAATCCAATAATATGTTCCATTGGGCTTATCGTTTTCATCTACTGTGGAAACGGAAGCAATCCGGTGTTTTTTCAAATCCGCAGAATATTCTTTTCCGGGCTTATTTAACACTGATTGTGGCGTACAAATTACAGGAGTTGTTTCTGAAGTAAATAGTCCAGTTCGTATAGAGTAAAAACTCCCGTGACATTCAACAATAATATAGTCATAATCTTGCATATGCTTAAAATCATCAACAGTAACAGAATACCTTGCATCTACTGAAAACCCAGCATCGCTTAACAAATTTCCTACGTTTTCGACTGTATCCTCAAAGGTTCCACCATTCCATCCATCAATTAAAGTATCGTAGCAGAGTAATAGAGCTTTTTCTCGATAGGTTATATAATTAATATTGATAGATGAATCGCTATTCGTTGTATTATTTAATGCGTTGTTGTTCTGAGAACTCGTCCCATTAAAAAAGCCGTCATCAGGTGTCCACTGAGTGGTATTATCTTTATTTTTGTATATAACACCACCTGATACACCGCTACATCTATATATAAAAGTAATCATATAATTGTCAGCGTCATCAATAATACTTTCAACTTTATCGGCGGCTTCTCCCTCTAAGTATGTCATAATCGCATCATGGAGTTTCTTTATTAAATTACTCTCGCTGTCTGAACTGTATTCTTCACGCACCGAAGAAAGGATTGACTGAATCCGTGCATCAATCTCTCTCATTTCGTCAATTTCTGTATCAGTTAGTTCATAATAGACATAAATCCCTATTTCATTAGTCGTGATTTCGGTATTGCCTATCATAGCTTTTGCAGTAAATGTAATGTCTCTTTCATCAGAAATGTTTATAGAATAAGTGCCGGAATAGCACCCGTCATTAGGAATGTCATCTGAATGATATGTATCATCACCATCATCATATAGTTTTATTCCAGTGTTATCATCATCAATATACAGTTCAAAGTAAGGAATAGTAAGTGTACTATTTACATAGAAAGTGATTTTTTCGTTCGATTCAGCCAATACTTCATATTCACTTGCGGAGAGAATGTATTTATCTTCTTCGGTAATTTCTGTATCTTCTTTATCTGTGGCATCATCATTACTGATACATGCTATAGATGCCTTAATGACAATTTCTGTACCATCAACCGTAATCGTCTTATCTACAGTAATGTTAACAGTATTCGTATCACCCTCCGCCGCAAACGCTCCGGTAGGCACGATAGCGCATACCATAACCACGCATAGGAACAGACTCAAAAACTTTGTGGCTTTTTTTCTGAACTTCACGGTAAGGAATATGCCGGCAGCCGATGCCATCATAAACACAACCCATAGCACAATATTAGAGTTATCGCCGGTTTGGGGACTGGTTGCATTTCCATTACCGTTGTTTCCGGTATTGGGATTTCCCGTTGACGGCTTATCGGTGGGTGTGTCTGCCGGTTTGTCTGTAGGTTTATCAGTCGGGGTGTCCGTTGGGTTGTCCGTAGGCGGTGTTGAAGTCTCTTTTACAGCGACAACCTCTTTCGAATAGGTTTCGCCTGCCGCAATATCGACGTCGGAAATAGACAGATCACCGGACTTCAGGGTGAGACCTTCCGGCAATTCCACCGTAATGCTGACATCGTTCACATCGTATGTATTGGTGTTTTTGACATTGACGGTCACATTAATATCCTCGCCGGAGGAATAGGCGTTCTTGTCTGTCACAAGCGTGGCCTCGATGCCACTTTTGGTGTCTGTTTCTGCAGCGCTTGCCACCATTGCCGTAGTCATCAACATACAGATGGTCATGACAAGTGCAAGCAGTACACTTAACGTTTTCTTCATGGTCAACTCTCCTTAAAATTTATTTTTGTTATCTCAATGGTCATATGACCAATTAAAAAGAAATATAATGAATTTATTTCACCTCTCCATGTCCCTATACATCAGTAACGATATAATTAAACAATTTCGCTCAACGCCAACAAATCTTCAACGGTTTTACAGTTTGGAAATGTGCCTTTATCAAGAAGATATTGCAGCGTATCCCTTGCGGGGACGTAGCCCTTTTTGTAGCTCCAACACACATGTCCTACGCCTAATGAGAAAAGAAGATCCGCGTCTTCATCCGTAGAATCGGAATATTCGATTATGTATGATGTGCCAAGCGAATGTTCACATTCGGCGCTGCCGAGATCGGTTGCAGCCTTGTACTTTTCAATGGCCTTTTTGTAATCCTGCGGTGCTCCGATATCGCCCGAAGCGTATGCATCACCGGCAATTTTAAGCAGTAAAATCTTATCTTCGGTTTTTTCCGCTTTTAAGATTGCGTTTTCTACTGCAGAAATCGTCAATTCTTTCTTCTTGCCGCTTGTATTTTCTTCTTTATCTTGTATCGGCTGTTGATTAGGTAGTGCCTCTTTTAATTTGGCACCGCAATAAGGGCAAAAATTCGCTTCATCATTTATTTTCTTACCACAATATATACAAAACATTTCACATTTCTCCTAACACATACTATTTTTCTAAAAATTGTACCATTTGGCAATATGCAGTTACTTTTGAATTGGTAGCTGCAATCTGACTGTATTGTGCCGCAAGCGCAGTATTGTTTTCAGTCTGTATTGCATAATGGAGCATTTGCTCGTTTTGTTGAATGATTGCTTCGTTTTTGGCGTTGGCGGCGGCAAGTTCCATAATCATCTCACTTTGTTGTGCAATTACGGTATTTAATTTTTCAATAATGGTATCCAAATCACAATGTAGCAATGCTTCGCTTAAAGTTGCAGTAGAGGTAGATATGTAGTCGTAAAGAAAATAAGCGGCATATACATTACGATATTTAGACGGAATAAGATTTACAGAGTACGCCTCGGTTAAGAGACTGTCAGTTTCATTTATTTCTTTGTCTAATTCACGGGCATATTCCTCTAATTGAGATTTTTCTTTCAATTCATTTTGAACTCTTATTTCATCTTGTTTCTTACGGTAAGCATGATCTTGCTTCGCTTTAGAAGTTGTATAAAGCTCAGCTATAATGTACCCACCGGCAATTAAAACTGTTGCTATTATAAGAAAAATCATCAATCCCGATAAAAAGCCTGTCCAATTAAACCATTTGCCTACCGTTTCCTTTAATAATGTTCCGATGATTAATACGACAACAATAAAGCCGCCGCCACCGAGAAATGCATATAGAATCGACTCGCCATCAGCGCTCGGCTCATACAAGTTTTGGGCATATCCTAAAGTAGAAATTCTGTATGAAACATTTTGTTTTTCTGCCAGTAACCTGCTTTTTGCAACCTCCAATGTGCGTATATTGTACATATAATTGTTTAAAACATCACGGTTAAAAACCATATTCATCGGCACTTGTGCGTTAGTTGATATAGGCTTATTAAATACGGTCTCTGCCTGTGTAACTTCAGTTATCGTAGAATCGTTTTGGGGAACAAAGCATTTGGTTCCGCAGCTGCTACAAAATTTTGCCCCATCTGCTAAAACGGTTCCGCAATTTGAGCAAAACATTTCCACCCTCCTATATTCAAAGTTGTTTGATGGTTGTATTCATTTTACTTCCTAACCCATTTGTTTCTGAAATTGCTGTATTTATATTGCTTTCTCAATACATCATACGCCTCTTGATCACCATTGTTGGCTGCCGCATTAAACCAATAACCTGCCAAATTTTCATCATAGTACATGGAGGAAAGCTCGCCGTGATAAAGCAAACCGAGGTTGTGCTGCGCACTGACATTACCTCTGTTTGCGGCTTCTGTCCACCAAAAGCACGCTTGATCAGGATTATATCCTACATATTGCCCTTGAAAATAGTAACATCCCAATTCAAACATGGCATCAGAGTTTCCATTCTGAGCATTCTGCATCAATGTGTCCAACCATTGCTTCGTCTGCGGATCAAGCTGTTCAACCTGGTTCGCTGTTCTTTTCATTCTCACGCTTTCTCCGGCAAGTTTTGCAAGTCCACCTATCAGTCCCATAGTCGTAACCATCCCTTTCATAATTTGGTCTATATGTTTTATGTCATTGCTTGAGTTTGATATGGTAACCACTCAGTAGCAACAAAATTTTCATTTCGTTCCATACAAAGAGGTGGAGAGTTGATGCAAATCATATAAAGCCAGTTGAAGCCTTGCAGAATCTCGTTAAAATGGCACGACAAAGCAGGCCGTATTGAAAAAGATACAGTACGGTCTTGATTTGTCATGCCTATGTAAAAGCGAAATTTTCGTGAAAGGGCTTGTATTTTGCCGAAAAGTGTGCTATCATTTATTGTGTCAAGTTGTATGGTGCGTTATTTGCGAAAAACGATAGACGAAATGAAAATTTTGTCTATCGCACAAGTCCCAGCCCTTCAAGCTGTCTTGCGTGTTCCTCTCCCGTGGAGAGCAGATAGATCCGCGTGGTTTCGATGGAACTATGGCCGAGCAGGTCGGCGAGTTTTGCAACATCCCGTGTCACTTTGTAATAAATCCGAGCAAACAGGTGGCGAAGATTGTGCGGGAACACCTTAGATGCCTCCACTCCCGCTTTCTTGCAGATTGCTTTCATTTCCGCCCATATCTGTTTTCTGGACAGTCCCTTACCGCTTTTGGTGATGAAAATCTCACCGGAAGCGATTTTTTGTTTCCTGGCATATTTCAGTAGCTTGCGGCACAGTTTTCCCGGCAAAAGGATCGTGCGTATCTTGCCCTTGAGGGAGATTTCCGCTTTCCCATCGCGCAACGCCTCTATGGTGATGTATTTCACTTCCGATACGCGGATACCCGTTGCGCCGATGGTTTCAAGGAGTAATGAGAGCCGTTCCTTTCCGACGCCTTTGGCGGCGACGACCAGCCGCTCGTATTCCTCTTTTTTCAAGTTTCGGCTTTCCTCCTGAAAGAGCTTTTTCTGGATACGCAGGAATTTTACCTTGATGCAAAGCCCTGCGAAGCGGCAGTAGGTGTTGACCGCCGCCAGCATGGAGTTGACCGTCACGGGTTTGTAGCCGTTTTCCAACAAATGCTCTTTCCAGCCGGCGACGGTTTCCTTCTCGATGCCTCTGCCGCCGAGCCATGCGGAGAAGCCCGCAAGGTCGCGCAGATACTTCTGGATCGTTCCAGCTCCCCGTTCCTCGCTGACAAGCCATGCCTGAAATTGATTAAGATTTTCCATTGTCATTTTGTGTGTCGTGTTTTCCATAATGAATTCCTCCTGTAATGTATATTGTAATCCATAATTTTTTCATCATTCGGAACACACGACAACTTGAAAAGATCATAGGTTCGCAAAAAAAACGCTCTTTAACATCATTCAAACAATAAAAATCGCCTGCCTTTGGCATATGGTCAGCACCATATATTAAAGGCAGACTTTTTTATTATCAAGTCGTATTTCAAATAGTTATCAATAAGTTTTCAAATGTGTAAGCACCTTTGCATTGAATTCTTCTATCTTATTATTTCCCGCTTGAAGATGGTCGGCTTAAATTTGCTTGTTTCTGCAAATCCCTAAGTTCAACCCTCAAAAGGGCGGCTCCTTTATTTTACCTTATTTTACTTATGCTGCTGTCAGCGGCAATACCTCTTCGCGGTGTATATCCGTATCGCAGTCGGCGCTTCCGTGTATGAATATGTGGAAAAGCAAATTACCGTAATTGTCGGTTGTAATATAGCTTTCGTTTACAGTCGATTCAGCGGTAGCTGATTTTTCAAGGCATTCGTTAAATTCACTTAAATCCATCTTTTCACAAGACTTTATATTGCAGTATTCCATGACTTTTTCAGACGGCTCAACGCTGAGCTTTTTATACTTATATTGCTCAAATTCGCCAATATTCAGACAGAATGCGGCAAGGATTTCTCCCGTATAGGAAACCGTCACCTTGATTAACTCGGACGTTTTTATTCCGTTGAGAGAATAAACAAATCTCACCTCAAAGCCGCGATTTTCTATAGTGTCGGAATAGATATAAGCCTTTGGATCGTCTACTATAGAGGGGATATATTCCTCGGCTATTGAAATTGCTTCCTCCTGTGAAATTGCTTTGCCGCTGCCCGTTTCTTCCGCATAGTTTACCGGGGTGCAGAAGCCCAAATATTTATTTGATTTGTAACGGAAATAGTATTCGATACCTTCTTCATCCACAAAAACATCGTATATTCCGTAAATATCTCCGCCGTCCTCCGGAAGCACATCCTTTTGGTTGAATGTGTAGCTGAAGGTGGCAGTAGTGGCTTTGCCGTTGTGCGAAACAGTTTTTTGGGTGCCCTCTAAGCCGTTTACGCCCTGCAATATGCCAAAGTTGATTTTTTGCATATCAACGGCTTCGGCTTTCACTTCATTATCAATTTCATTCGGCGTCGGTTCAATTGAATATGCGTGAATTGTAAAAGCTCCCAACATAAGCGCGATAAGCAAAGCAACCGATAAAGCCCTCATTTTGGTTTTCATAATTACAGCCTCCTTTTGCGTATAGTATGTTAATATTTTTATGCCGATGAAAAAGAAAAGCCTCCACGATATTTAACTGTTATATTTATATTGTATTATAATCAAAAGCAATAATCAATATAAATATTACACAAGGATAAAATAAATTTTTATGAATATGCTACATATAAAAATGAATGTGTAAACATATAATTAATATTTATCCTTTCGCAAAATGTTTATATCAGCGCTTGACAGAATAATATACAAAAAATTACTTCCACTAATAATGCAGTCGCAGGCTTCATTAGGAAGGCTTATCAGGACTTCAACGATTTAAAAATCCTAAAGTCAGTCGGCAGCGGCAAATTGCTTCTTCCTTTGCTTTCGCAGCAAATTAATTTCTCTGTTTTAGACAAAGATTATAAAAATTTTTAGAGCAATGTTGTATGAAAAGATTTTATTAAAAATATATTCATATTTTGATGGTAAAAATAGATAAATGTTATTCCGTGAACGAATGAAAACATACAAATAATCCTATTAGTTTAAACGAGGCAAAAAATGCAAAGGCTAATATATGTGCTCAGCGCTCTTTTTCGGGAATATACAGGGAGAAAAAGTAATTGACAATTTTTTAACAAATTCATATAATTAAAATCAGAGAGGAAGAAAATACTTCCGTTGATTTAACAAAAAATGGAGGAGAAGCTATGGCTAAGAAAGATGCAGTACCGGACGTTATAGATAATGTTGAAGCTCTTGCCGCGAAGATGAAGGCGATGAAAGCCGCCCAAAGAGAATTCGCGTCATATTCCCAGGAGCAGGTCGACAAGATTTTCAAGGCAGCGGCAATAGCCGCAAACAAGGCAAGAATCTCGCTTGCAAAGATGGCTGTTGAGGAAACAGGCATGGGCGTTGTCGAGGATAAGGTAATAAAAAACCACTATGCCGCCGAGTATATTTATAATAAATATAAAAACGAGAAGACCTGCGGTGTAATTTATGAGGACAAGGCGTTCGGCGTTAAGAAAATAGCCGAGCCTATCGGTCTTATAGCGGCTGTTATTCCTACCACCAACCCGACCTCAACGGCGATATTTAAAACTCTTATTTCACTTAAAACAAGGAACGCAATAATAATAAGCCCTCATCCGAGAGCTAAAAAATCGACTATAGAGGCTGCAAAAATCGTTCTTGACGCAGCGGTTGCGGCCGGTGCGCCAAAGGGAATAATAGGCTGGATAGACGTTCCGTCGCTTGAGCTTACAAACGAGGTAATGAAAAATTCAGACACGATACTTGCCACGGGCGGACCGGGAATGGTAAAGGCCGCGTATTCATCCGGCAAACCGGCTCTCGGCGTTGGCGCTGGAAATACTCCTGTAATAATAGACAGCACGGCTGATATTAAGCTTGCGGTTAATTCCATCATACATTCAAAGACATTTGACAACGGTATGATATGTGCGTCCGAGCAGTCGGTTACAGCGCTGGCAGACGTTTATTCCGCAGTTAAAAAGGAATTTAAGGACAGAGGGTGCTACTTCCTTAAAAAGGATGAGCTCGACAAGGTAAGAAAGACGATAATAATAAACGGCGCACTTAACGCAAAAATAGTAGGTCAAAAGGCGCACACGATCGCCGCGTTGGCAGGCGTAAGCGTTCCGGAAAGCACAAAGGTGCTTATAGGCGAAGTGGAAAGCGTTGACATAAGCGAGGAATTCGCGCACGAAAAGCTTTCGCCGGTGCTTGCTCTATACAAGGCAAAGACTTTTGACGACGCTATTGCAAAGGCTGAAAGGCTTGTTGCCGACGGCGGCTACGGACACACGTCGTCGCTTTATATCGATCCGTCTGAAACGGAAAAAATGGCTAAGCACGCGGCGGCAATGAAGACCTGCCGTATCCTTATAAACACCCCGTCGTCTCACGGCGGAATCGGCGACCTTTACAACTTTGCCCTTGCTCCGTCGCTGACGCTTGGCTGCGGCTCATGGGGCGGCAATTCGGTATCAGAGAACGTGGGAGTTAAGCATCTTATAAATATTAAGACCGTTGCCGAGAGGAGAGAGAATATGCTTTGGTTCAGAGCGCCGCAAAAGGTTTACTTTAAGAAGGGCTGTATGCCGGTTGCCCTTGACGAGCTCGGCACAGTTATGGACAAGAAAAAGGCTTTTATTGTAACGGACCAGTTCCTGTATAAAAACGGTTACACAAAGCCGATAGAGGAAAAGCTTGATATGCTCGGCATTCAGCACGAGTGCTTCTTTGATGTTGCGCCGGATCCGACTCTCGGCTGTGCGCTTGAGGGAGTTAAGCAGATAAGAGCGTTCGAGCCTGACGTTATAATTGCGCTTGGCGGCGGCTCGGCTATGGACGCGGGTAAGATCATGTGGGTTCTTTATGAGCATCCGGATGCAGATTTCTTTGATATGGCTATGCGCTTTGTAGATATAAGAAAGAGAATATATACATTCCCAAAAATGGGAGAAAAGGCTTCGTTTGTCGCGATTCCGACCTCATCCGGCACAGGCTCGGAGGTTACCCCGTTTGCGGTTATCACAGACGAAAAAACGGGAATTAAATATCCGCTTGCGGATTATGAGCTTATGCCGACTATGGCTATTATCGACGCTGACAATATGATGAATCAGCCAAAGGGACTTACGAGCGCTTCCGGAATAGACGCTCTCACGCATTCTCTTGAGGCATATGCCTCGGTTATGGCTACCGATTATGCCGACGGACTTGCCCTTAAGGCTATGAAAAATATATTCACATACCTGCCGAGAGCATATGAAAACGGCGCCGCCGACCCGGAGGCAAGAGAAAAAATGGCAGACGCGTCAACAATGGCAGGTATGGCGTTTGCAAACGCGTTCCTTGGCGTTTGCCACTCTATGGCTCACAAGCTCGGCGCTTATCATCACCTTGCGCACGGAGTTGCGAATGCGCTGCTCATAACTATTGTAATGAGATACAATGCCTGCCCGATACCAGAAAAGATGGGAACCTTCTCTCAGTACAAATATCCTCACACTCTTGAGAGATACGCCGAATGCGGCAGATTCTGCGGATTTACCGGCAAGAACGATGAGGAGGTTTTTGAAAACTTTATTAAGGGTATAGAGGAGCTTAAGGAGAAGGTCGGAATTAAAAAGACGATTGCCGATTACGGCGTATCTGAGAGCGACTTCCTTTCAACTCTTGATGAAATGGTTGAAAACGCATTTGACGACCAGTGTACCGGAGCAAACCCAAGGTATCCGCTTATGAGCGAAATAAAGGATATGTATCTTGAGGCTTACTACGGCAAGAAAAAATAATTATCAATAATTGAATTTGACTGCCCTGCATTTTTTGCAGGGCAGTTTGAGTTTTGTAAGTAAATCTGATTTTTTACTAAGCCTCTCGCCGACCGCAGGCAGACCGCCATGCGGCTACCTGCCTGCTTCTTTATATTTAGTTTATTATGCAAGGGCAAGCCCCTTGCAACCCCTTTACTCGCTCAAAGAATTATTTTAATTTAAAAGTAGCTTACGTTCATAAAAGCTTAGTTAAGCAAATTTCCTTGAGCGAAAATGATAAGGTGTATTAGGCAGCGCAAATGTGCGCTGCCTGTGCCTGAAAATAGCCGTTAATAAGCGGCAAGGACGTTATGAATTATAAATGCTCAGTCTGTATCAAAGCTAATCGTTATATGCAACAGTTTTTTGTGCGTATATATAAGCAATATTCACAAAAAATAATAAGCAAGTAGATTTTTTAGTGACAATTTAATACAACAATGGTATAATAAAAATTAATCTTGTTATATGGAGGAGTAAAAAAATGCAAGACAGAAAAATCCCCTATAAAATTTACCTTGAAGAAAACGAAATGCCTAAGCAGTGGTATAATGTCAGGGCAGATATGAAAAACAAGCCGGCTCCGCTTTTAAACCCCGGCACATTAAAGCCGATGACCGCACAGGAGCTTGGTCACGTTTTCTGCGACGAGCTTGTTAAGCAGGAGCTTGACGACACGACGGCCTTTATTGACATTCCCGAAGAGATTTTGGATTTCTATAAGATGTATCGTCCGTCGCCGCTTATTCGTGCTTATTATCTTGAAAAAAAGCTTGACACACCTGCAAAAATCTATTATAAATTCGAGGGCAACAACACAAGCGGAAGCCACAAGCTAAACAGTGCGATTGCCCAGGCGTATTATGCTAAAAAGCAAGGTTTAAAGGGAGTTACAACGGAAACCGGAGCCGGTCAGTGGGGAACGGCTCTTTCTATGGCTTGCTCATATTTTGACCTTGACTGCAAGGTTTATATGGTAAAGGTATCATATGAGCAAAAGCCCTTCAGGCGCGAGGTTATGAGAACCTACGGCGCTTCGGTAACGCCGTCGCCTTCTGAAACAACACAGGTCGGAAGAAAGATTTTAGCAGAGCATCCCGGCACAACCGGAAGCCTCGGCTGTGCCATATCTGAGGCTGTTGAGGCTGCTACGACGGCTGAGGGCTATCGCTATGTACTCGGCAGCGTATTAAATCAGGTGCTGCTGCATCAGTCCGTTATAGGACTTGAAACAAAGGCTGCGCTTGACAAATATGGCGTTAAGGCTGATATTATTATCGGCTGCGCAGGCGGCGGCTCTAACCTTGGAGGGCTTATTGCCCCGTTTATGGGTCAAAAGCTCAGAGGAGAGGCTGATTACAGAATAATAGCTGTTGAGCCGGCGTCATGTCCGAGCCTTACAAGAGGAAAATTTGCATATGATTTCTGCGACACAGGTAAGGTTTGTCCGCTTGCAAAGATGTATACCCTCGGCAGCGGATTTATTCCGTCGCCAAATCATGCAGGCGGCTTAAGGTATCACGGAATGAGCGCAATTCTTTCACAGCTTTATGACGACGGACTTATAGAGGCGCGCTCGGTTGAGCAAACGTCTGTTTTTGAGGCTGCGGAGCAGTTTGCAAGGGTAGAAGGCATTTTGCCTGCGCCTGAGAGCAGCCACGCAATAAAAGCGGCGATAGACGAGGCTTTGAAATGCAAGGAAACAGGCGAAGAAAAGACTATTGTATTCGGACTTACGGGAACGGGTTACTTTGATATGGTTGCATACGAGAGGTACCACAACGGCGAGATGACGGATTATATTCCGACCGACGAGGATTTAAAGCCGAGCTTCGACGCACTTCCAAAGCTTTAATTTGAGCCGAATCTTAAGTTTATTAAAAATAAAATAATATAAAAATAAGGCGGACTCCGATAAATTCGGAGTCCGTCGCTGCTTGTCGATAAACCGATTTTGGCAGGCGAAAAATAAAGTTTTCGCCCGCCTTTTTTCAAAAGGCGGCGGTTTCC
>CANQEU010000023.1 GCA_947595635.1 uncultured Clostridia bacterium | reverse complement strand
CCCTCTCGGGCAAAGCTTCCTGCTCCTGCCGTTTTAACAATGCACTTGTTTATCGCTCCGACGTCCGAGGCGCACTTTGAAACAAATTCCGCGCACCATGCTGTGCCGGACGGTAATCCAAAGTAATTATTAAATGTCTGCGGACCGTATCCTATGTAGTGAATTGCCTGTTTTACAAATTTTTCATTTATTTGCATAATTATCGCTCCTTTTAATTTTTTAATTATTTTTCTCTAAAGCCGCAATCCGGGCTTCTAATGCTTTGATATATTCCGATTGTTTAAGATGCGATTCCAAATTAGAGCTAAGAATATAAGCTTCCCAAGGACTATAACTTCCGTCACTTGCTTTTGAAATTCTTACATATATTGAATCTGTTGATTGATCACTCCTGTAATAATATGCTTGCTGGACTATTGCTTTTTCATCTCCGGTATCTGTATAATTCGGAGATTTCGTTTCAATAGTAACCGAAGTCTTATCATTATTTGGAGTATCTGTTACTAATGACGCATTATTTAAACGAATAATTGAATTGTGAGTAATATCTGAAAGTAAATTATTTGAAAAATCTGCTGCCGTTGCATTACCGTGAAAGTCTATTCCCCACATAATCCAAGAAGAATATCCGTTAACGTCTCCGAATTTAGTTCTGTACCATCTTCTTTTCTCGGTAATAAGTATTTGAATTGTTCCTCCAAAAGGAAATGTACCGGTCGGAGTACTACCTTCTGGAATATATCTGTCCGTTGCATATGTATCTGTAAAGGAGACCGGTCTACTATTTTCATCTCCTCCTAATGTAATAATCATTTTAGGCCATCCTAATAAATAAGCAGCTGATGGCAAATCTGTTATAACATTATTTTGCATTGAAGCCGGTGCAATGTATATAGAATTAGGTTTAAAAGACCAAGCGGATGCACCGTGTATAGTTTGCCACTCCGGAGATTTGTTATTAAATACAGAAAATCCGCTTTTCGCTATTTCTTTTTCAAGTTTGTCTATATCGGCTTTAAGTTCGGCATTTTTCTTAGCTATATCATTAGTAGTGGTATAGTAGTTCTCCAGATATTCTATAGAAGGATAGTTTGTTGATTTGTCCGATATATCTCTTGTAGAGCTAATTTTGTTTGCCGTTTTCTCGGCGGCTGATACGTCTTGTGAATAATGCGCGGTGAGAGAGGCAATCTCAATTTTAAATTCCGCAGCAGAGCTTACAACCTGAATGCCGATTTTTGTTATATTGCGCTGTGCGCCGCCCACTACTACCCACGCCGTCAACCATTCGTTAGGCGGCAAATCCTTTGCGAGATAGGTCGAAGCGCTTTCCCAACCCTCAATATTAGAATCAATAATGCATTTGTTACTGAACCAGCCGTCGTCACGGAAGTTGACCGTAACGTTGCAGTCTACCGCGCGCATTCTTATTTTGAGCAAAACAGTTGAATAACCGTCGGCGTCGCAATTAAGCGTTTTGTCAAGGTTTAACAGTCCGCACTGTGCGCTGTCGTTCGCGACGCCCGACAGGATTACATGATCTTCGCTTACTGCCAGCTTGATACCGGAATACAAGTTCCAGTTTTGTGCATTCGTTATTGGTTTCGCGATGTTGGGAATGTTATAAAAGCTTGACAATATCCCATTACTGCTTGCCGCTTTGTTGGCTGCTGCTATACCGTCATCCATATGGTTTAAATTTTCGGCATTAAGCAGCGTACTCGGAGTGTTTGTCCAGTTTATTTTTGTATATGACATATAATTATCACTCTCCTTTTTATTCGCTTTCCTCTTGTTTTTTAACTCCCTGCGCCGATATAGTCATCATTGCGCCGGATATGCCCTTTATCGTGCGTTCCAGCACATAAGACTCAACATAAGGAACATCGGCGTAATCGGTTTTAATCCTTATTCGGTCGCCTAATTTGATGTCACGGTTATAATTCATCGTGCATTCAAACGGTCTGAATGTTTCAACTGCCATTTTGGTAGTTGAGGTACTCAGATAATCAACGACAAAGCCCTGTGAAATACCCTCTAAATAGCCGCTTGCGCAGTCTGTTCGACTATCCTCAATACAGTTCAGCAGCTGATTTTCGGCTGAATATGTCGAATACTCAAGCAGTCTGTTGCCAAATCTTGATGAGTAGGCGCTATCGTCTCCATATTGACATGAGTATTTGCCGAAAGGCAATGTTACAAATTCTTCAAACGAAAGGTCGCTGTATTCCGTTATTGTTTTTGTTTTTTCGGCGTCCGGAAATCTTATGATTTGAAACTTTTTATTATAAGGTTCAAGATAACCGAAGCCGCCGGAATATTCGCAAAACATACGCAGCATTTCAGTGGCGTCCGCTTTACCGGCAAATACGCTTTTGAAGCGTTCATATTTCAAAGACAGCGCCCTGTTAACTTGGCCGGGGAAATTCCGTTCAAACTTAAGAGACTCCGGGAAAACATCTCTGCCGGAATCAATAGCCTGAAGCACCCTTTGTCCCATATTTTCAAAGGTTGTGCTTGTGCCGCTATACATAACAAAGTCCGACAGGCTTGAATATAT
Source organism: uncultured Clostridia bacterium (assembly GCA_947595635.1). Classification (GTDB taxonomy): domain Bacteria; phylum Bacillota; class Clostridia; order Oscillospirales; family Acutalibacteraceae; genus UBA7067. The sequence goes on along the minus strand of CANQEU010000023.1, from coordinate 29,167 downwards.
GTTTTTATTATTGCAAAGATAATATAATTCATCATACGCAGTCACCTTGCTTATCTGCCTATCCTTTTGCCGCTTTACGTCCTCAATTCTGCCGTAAAGCAACGGAGCATTACTGTAATATTCATAATGCTTGCCCGGATAGAGGCCGTCAGACGGGCAGTTCCAACCCTCATACGGTATTCCGGGGAATATGACCTGTCCGTAAATGCCGGAGCGTAGCGTTATTTCAACGGTCTTGTTTTTTATAACGTCGGGATTTATATTCAGCAGCTCGATTTCAACAGATGACGAAATACATCCGCCGAATTTAAATTCTTCGCTGTCGCAAACAGCCTCTTTAAGCGTAAAGCTTTCCTGCAAAATATGTTCGCCGGTTATGTTCTGCAATTCGGGATTGTTCGGAAATTTAATAATTAATTCCCGCGAAAATTCACTGCCGATAGCTTCATCCGCCATAGAATCACCACCTAATATTCAATAACCGTAATTTCAACAGGTTCGTATAAAATTGTTTTTCCGCTGCAATATTTAATTGAAAAATTAATATCGGGAATATAAAAATTGCCGGTGTTATAGGTATCGGTCTCATCGTTGTAATATGTAACCTTAGCCTTTCTCTCCCGGTAGTTTGTATATCCGCCGGCTATTATATTCTGAACCGTTATTTTTTCGTCAATAAACAGCGGCGTAGTTTTAAATGTTATTTTCGTTTTAAAGTTTGGGCTTGTGGCTCTGTGTAGGAGATTATTGTTATCACGGTACGCCGAAAGCTCCGTCCTTTGGTTTGGCGTTGAGCTGAACGCCGATAAATAACTGTTAGGCAGCACAGTGTTGCCAAACGCTAAAAAATATCCCGCGTATCTGCTCATTTAGCTACACCCCCTCAAATGCGCTGTGACCTCCATGGCGCTTTTTGAAAATGTTGTTTTGACGTATCATCTCTTTAAAAATCGGATCGCCGTTCAGTTCAGCGGTAAATTCATATACATTACCGCCTCCGTCGATAAACATTAGCAGCAATTCATATATCTTTAATAAAATCGCTGCGACCTGTTCACTGTCGCCGTTCTCTCTGCCGGAATTTATCATACCTTGCAGCCTGTTAAGCGGCGCCACTACCTCCGGATTGCCGGCACCCGCCCCTCTGTTGTCACCGACAAGGGCAAGCGTTGGAGCCGTAACAAGTCCGCCGGACGCGAGCTTTGGGATGAGGGGAGGCTCTGAAGGCATTGAAAAGTTCCAATCCTGACCGAACAACGAACCTATTGCGCCTGCGATTCCTCCGATAGCGTTTACTATTGCAGAAACAACGGTATAAATACCTGTCCACAGCAAATTGATACCGTCAATTATTAAATTAATTACGCCCTTTATAATCCCCCAAATGCCGTCCCAGATACCGCCGAAGAAATCACAAATTCCCTGCCACGCTTTCTCCCAGTCGCCGGAAAATACGCCTGTGATAAAATCCAACAACCCACCAAAGGTTTTCATAATGCCGCTTATTACTCCGCCGATAGCACCGAAAACAGTGTCAAACACGCCCTTGACCGCGTTAAAAACATTTGTGAAAATCGGGCCGAACACATCTACCAGCCAATTGACTATCGGCGATAAAAAGTTATTCCAAACCGTAGATATACAGTCGGCAATTTTGCCGAATAGTGAAACCGCCTGATCGAAAATCGGTTTTAAACAATTATCCCACGCCGATTGAACCAGCCCGACTATAAAATTCCAGGCCGGCATTATCCAGTCGTTGTAGATATTCATAAATGTCGTTCCGATATTAGTGAACATATCGCATACATTCGCGAATATTTCCCTGCCGCCGCCCTCTTTCGTCCACCAGCTCGTCAGCGTTGTTCCGATGTCGCTCATTATACCGCCTAAGGTGTTCATCACATCGGCGCCCTGAATTTGCAAATTGTCAAAAAACTTGCCGATTTCAGCCTCGTTATTTATCGCCCAGTTTGCAAGACTGTTAGACGCTTCTTCAAACGCGCCGGAAAGTATCGTGCCGAGCGAAAGACCCAAGTCGGTAGCTCCGCCCATAAATTGAGCTATGGCACTTTCCATTGTCGGGCGCATTCTGTCAATACTTCCGCCCAGCGTGCTGAACGTGCTGTCGAAAAATATTCCGACATTATCTATGCCGCGGCTGACGTCGGTTGATATTTCGTCGATGCCCTTTGCAATTTTTGTTTTGTCCTTATCAAGCCATTTTGACACGCCGCCGGTGACGGTCTGCAATCCTTTTCCGGCTACCGATACCGTACCGCCTATGAACTTACCCAGCGTTGACATACTGGACTTGCCGATTTTTTCCGCACCTTTAAACGCCGATGAAGCTATCGGCTTCAGGTCGTCGAAAATCCGCTTGCAGTTATCGCCTATACTGCCCCAGTTTACCTTATTAATTCCGCTTTGAATGTTTGTAAAAAATTTATCCAAACCGCAACGCTTGTATAAATCTTTAAACACCTTTTGAAATCCAGACAAAAAATTATTGCCGCTCTTTTCACCGTCTGCGGCACTTGGAGCGTTTGTTGCAGCAGCCGCCTGCGTTTGCGGCTCTGCTGTGATGTCCTCAGCCTCGTCATCCGGCTGTGATAAAATATTCAGCTCGTCAAAGCCGGCAAGCTGATTTTGCAGCTTTTTGGCCTCCTTTGCTGTCTTATTTATACTGTCCGCCGCGTTATCCGTGTTTTCCGTCAATCCGTCCGCGCTTTCTGCGGATGAATCAATGCTTTGTGAAATGCCCGAAGCTTTTGCGTTGCTGTCGCCAAAGAGAGACGCTGTGAATTTTTCAAACTCTGACGCCAATCCTTGCAAGCCGGATACAGCTCTGTTGATAAAATCAAGCAGCGGTGTAAATACGTTATTAAGCGCTCTGCCGACGGTTTCCATAGCATCGCCGAGGCTGTTTTTTACCTGCTGCATTTTTCCGGCAGGAGTAGCGGCTATTGCCGAATTCATCTTGCCGACGTTATTCGTTATTACCTGCGCCAATGTAGCGGCTCTTTCTTCCTCGCTGCCGTATTTTAATATTTTTTCTTCCGCCTCGGAGAATGTAATGCCAACTCTTGTCAGCGCAGAAGTTTGGCCCTGCATAACCTTGCCCATCAGGTTGCCGATGTTCGTCATTGATTCCGATGTTACATTTACTCCGTTCTGCTGAACGGCTAAATCATTCATCGCAGGGATTAATTTTTTTAGTGCAGAGGTACTATTTAAAAATGTTGAAAGTTGCTGTGCGCCTGCAAGCTGTACTTCATCACCTACAACGCCTAATTGTTGCTGTGCCGAAGCCAATTCTTTTACGCTATTGATACTCTTATCGGTAGCTGCCATTCTCTGTCGCATTACGGTTTGTAGTTTTGTTTCAGCTTCAATCTGAACCTGCGCCAAATCAACGCACTTTGAGCCGAAATCCACTATTTTTTTTACAGAAAACGCCGCCACCGCAGCAGTAGCTATTTTTTTAAATCCTGAGGTGATTTTTCCGCTTGCCTGCTGCGCCTGTCCCTGTATTGAACTCAGACTTTTTTTAAATCCGGAGTTATTTAAATCTAAATCAATACCGATAGTACCTACGCTATTTGCCATATTTTCCTCACCTCTTTCCAAAAAAGGCATAAAAATAGCGCACACCCGAAGATGCACGCTAATTGACACTACCCACAGCTAAAGCTGTGGGTAGTTAAATTTTAATTGCTATTATTCATAGACCTCTCGTCTATGGCCTACGGACAGAGCAAGTATAATAAGCTTATTATCATCGATTTTACAAATCAATCTATAATCGCCTATTCGATACCGCAATTGCCCGCTTCTGTTTGAAGTCAGTCCCTTACCAAAACTGCGGGGATTTTCGCAATCTACAAGATTTTTTAAAATCCAAGACTTTATCATTCTCATTGTATATTTGTCGAGCTTCTTAAATTCCTTGTCGAATTTCGGCGTTGTTTCAACTTTGTATTTCATATTCCGAGCTCCTGCCACAGTTCCTCTATGGGTCTGCTCTTTTCGCCGCTTTCTTCATATTCTTTGAGAGCTTCTTCGCATACGGCAATATCATACTCATCTTCAATTTTTTCAAATAATGCCTGCTTAAAAGCTTCACCAAGTGACATTGAGTGTAATCTTGCATAGCTGTCAGCTATCATTTTTTCTTGTTCTGTAAGTCTGATTGAAAATGCCATACTATCAACTCCTTTTCATAGTACATAGTACTACATATTTTATGATTTGTCAATAGTATTATTAAATTTTGACAAAATAAAAGCACCTTAGTTAATGGTGCTTTTATCCGTTATTAATTTTAATCAATCAATATATTCAGCTGTCATAGACGGAATTGTTACTTGATTGCCAAGTATGGAGGTGTACGATGAAACGCCGTCACATTCGCCATATGCAGTTATGTTGTCGTTCTCAAGAATGCGGCTTTCCTCTCTGTCTCGCCAATAGGTAATATACCAATTATTTCCGTTTGTGTCAGTGACAATAAGGGTAGTATATTCAAACCACCCCTCAATCACTTGAGATACCGTACCTGAAACAACGATCTTTTTTCCTTCGTAGGAATGCGGATTTCGTTCCACATCGGAATAATCGATACTTACACATTCATTTTTGTATTGGTCGGCATTTTCTTTAGCAACTTCAGCGTTCGAAGCCTCAATGGCTTTTCTCAAATCTTCTAATTCGTTAATTTGAGTCTCGGAACCATTGTCAAGCTCCTTGAGCTTATCTTCGGCAGCTTTGTCAGATAAAACTACATGACTTTTTTTAAGAGTAGCACCGCCAAAAATGCCTTTTTCAGCTACACCTACAACAGCGACGACATCGTCTTTCTTGTAGAATGAAATTTCATCTTCGTTTTCAAAGTTTACGACAATATCGAAAAGAAGTTCAGCACCGTTATCTATATTACCCTTTAATGCGTCATAATCAATATCAGCTATTTTAAATGCTGTTAAAACCTTTTTGCCCTCCAGCGCGTCAACGTTTTCACACAGCACTTCTTTGTCAATGGGAAAAGCGTCATCCACTTCACCGCTGTATTTCTTTTGATATTCTGATTTTGAACTAACCTTTTTATTTGTAGATGCTTCTGTTGTTGCTTCAGTAGCTGTTTCAGTAGCTGTTTTATTTCCGGTATCGGACACCGAATAATCTGCGCTATTTACCCCCGGAGACATACACATAATACAGCCGATACAGAAGCTGCCGGTCAACAGTATAAAAGCTGCTGCTATACTGCCGAGAACTATCGCAACTATTGCCCCGGTTGAAAGCCCCTTCTTGGGAGATTGAGGATAGACAGGACAACCGCAAAAATTACACACCTTCGATTGCGGGTGAATATCCCGTCCGCAATTTTTACATTTCATTCAACTCACCCGCCAATCAAACGCCCTGCCCCGTCGCGGTATGTGCCTGAAAGGATCTTGAAAATGTCGTATATCCAACCGATACAGAACAAGCCTGCCGTAAACAGATACAATATACCCATTCCGATTTTGCCGACGTAAAAATCATGCAGACCGAAAAAGCCGCCGAAGATACATAACAGCAGGGTCACCATTTTATTTTTTGGACTGACTTGCTGTACAGCCGCCGGACGCGCTCCAACAACCTTAGCGGAGTTATTATTTTCGTTACTTATTACGTTTTGAATGATAATCTGCGGCTGTTGCTGATTGTTGCCTCGTTCCGGTATTTCAAGCTCTGTATGACAGTAGGGACACAGACGATATTCTAATCCTACCTCGGCACCGCAATTTTTGCATTTCATAATGGTAAATCCTCCTTTTTCTTTGTGACATATTATACACAATTATGGAATAATTTGCAATATATTAAAGAAAAAAGGTTATTTTGCCATTTCGATAAATACATTTTTTATTTGCTCCAAAAAAGCGGCGGTATCGGCAGGGCTTACGGCTCTCGCTTTTCTGCTGCGCCATTCGCTTCTTATACGCTTTTGCGCCGGTGTAAAATGCTTTATGATGTTTGAATCGTTTTCAAGCCGTATCTGAACCATTCGACCGAGCGGAGATTCGGGAGGCAGACCTGAAAGCAGGTCGCTGAATTCGTCCCAAGTCATATTTTTAAACTCGTCGGAATTTATTTTGACCCCGTACTCTGACCGAAACGACGATACTATCAAATTGAAATCGTCTATTATGTCGTAGCCGGGGTCTGAGCTTCCCCCTCTGACTTTTCATCAGTTCCTGCTGCAGCCTTGACCGCCTCTATCATAAGGGTCATAAAATCAGCAAAATCCAGATTAAGCTTGTCTATTTTTTTACGCTCTGTCTCCGAAAACATAAGCTCGTATGTTTCCGACAGCGCTTCAGGATTCATATTGCCGTTTAGCTTGGGCAAAGCCTTTAAAATTGACATGGCGTCGTTGTTGACCTCGTATTCTTTGCCCTTTATACGGATTTTGGGCTTCTCTTCAAAGCTTAATTTATCGCTTATATCGATTACCTTAGCCATTTTATTTACCTCCTTATGTTATACTGCCGGCGCTACATCTACTTTTCCGTTTGACTGCACGTCAAATTCGAGCGGCGCTACGTCCGTACTTGCTCCCGAGCCGAGCGCCGTTACGCTTATAACCGCCTCTTTTAATGTAACCTTTGTGCCGTCCGGGAACGTCCATTGAAAATTGCTTTCCGCGTCACGCCCGTTTTTAAACGCGAGTCCTGCAACTTTATCGTTGCCGGCGTCGCCTACGTTGCGCTTGCCCTTTACGGAAATGGTAACGCTTTTGGCGGTCATCAATCTGCGCGTCCAGCCCTCCGTTTCAAACGGTGTCCATTCCTCAACGCCGTTGTCGAACGATACGGAAAACTCCTCGCAGTCCGCTATGTTTTCATATGCTTCTCCCGCGCCGTCCTTCGCGATTTGAAATTGGTTTTTGTAGCACGGGTAAACGCCTGTTGCTCCTGATGCCATTATGTATCACTCCTTTTAAAAAATAAATCAAATTCAATTACTCTTTCATATACGCCCTTATCGTCCGTGCCTATGTCCACCGGCTCCGGGACGTTCAGGCGAATATAATATATTTGCGTGCCGTTGATTTTTAAATCTTTCTCTGAAAGCAGAGCGTTGAATAAGGCGTATGACGCGCGCTCTGTTTCCACCGCGTTTTTGTTCCAATGAATTAAAACCGATATGGATTTCACCTCATACGACGACAGCTCGCGTCCGCCAATAGCCGTAACAGGCGAGCCGGAGCGCGTTCTTTGATACACTCCGACCGACCTTTCCAATTTGTTATCAAGCTTGCCGGCGTAATAATGCTCGGCGACGCCGTATGTTTTCAGCCAATCCCTCACATCTGCCAATGTAATCATAGTCCCGAAAACCTCTTGTAAAATTTTTTAAATGTTTCGGGGACGAATTTCTCATTTTCGCCGCCCTTTTGCCACGGTTCAAACCATTTGCCCCGTGCGTTTGGATTTTCTTTTGTTTGAAAATTATACTCAGGGTGATAATACAATCGCCTTGCATACGGCCCTTCGTGTATCAGCGACACCTTGCCGCTTGAGGAATTGTCGTAATCAACGCGGAACTTTTCACCTTGCAGCGTTCCCTCATCTCTCGGAATGACCTGAGCCTGCATTATTTCCTTGTGCAGCTCCTCGCCCGTCATTTCAAGCGCCTTTATCGCCGCCTGAGAAAGCTGCTTAAGCTTTGCGCTGTCGATTTTCACAACCGATTTTACAGCCATTTTATATCAGCTCCAATTTTGTATAATTTACGGTGCCGTCGGGATTGCGCGCCTTTGTGCCCTTGAGGATTTTTCTTTTCCTGCCGATTTGATTTTGCGTTCCGGGCATAAGAACCTCGTCCGGCTTTAGCCGCTCGTTCGGGTACAGCATATATCTTGAAAATATATACGCCTCTCCGTCCGATATTACAGCTATTTCCGGCGCAATGTCGCCGGTAAAAAGAGCGGAGCCGGTTATTTCGACGTACTTCTGCTCCTTTGTAAGGATTGTTTTTGCCCCGTCCTGATAATTGCACTTAAAATCGCCCTCAAGCGCCTTTATCGGCTCGCCGTCCTCTGATATGCCCTCGCCGTAAATAACGACGTGGGCGGGAGTTTGGCACAAATGCGGCGGCACTAAGCAGGGATATTTCATATTCATTCCCCCTTAATGTATCACCCGACAGCAAAGCCCGGTTTGACACAGTATCCGATATAGCTCGGAGGGGATAAAAACGCCGTTTATGCTTTCGACATTCACGCCGCCGAACTCCACCGACACGCCGTTGATTGAATAGCTTTTCAGAGCGGAATTTAACATATCGGCGTTTTCATATTCCCAGTCCGCAAGCTCCCCGCACACCTCTTTGATTATCTCCTGCTGAAACTCCGTTAAATTGTAAAAATTCCCGACTATGCGGTTAAACGTCAGCGTGTCGATGTGCCTGCTCGCGCGTATGAGGGCTTTTTCAAGCTCAAGGGGAGGAATATCCCCCTTGTACTCCTCCGCGCGGAGATAAGGCATATAGCGCATAATATCACCTTATTTCTTTGCCTCGCTCTTTTCGCTTTTTTCGCCCTTTGTTTTTTGGAGCTTTTCAAGCTCGGCTAAAAGCTCGGCGTTTTTGTCCTCAAGAGCGGCGTTTTTCTCCTCAAGCTCCGCGCACTTCTTTTCAAGCGCTGCGTATTTGCCGAACGGTACCGTTTTTCCGGCTGCATATGCCTTTATTTTGCCGCCGTCGTAAATATCGTACCCTGCCGCCTTGTAGCTTTCCGCCTCGGCTTCTGTGGTTATAGTATAGATTTTATTGTCCTTTATCGCTTTCATCTCTTACTCCTCCGCCTCCGCGTGGATTATCGCGCCCTCTTTAAGCAGGTGGGTTATGCCGAATGTACCGTTATAGCGGCGGTTCTGATACAGATAGTTGTCCGCCGTGCGGCTGTCGTGACCGGGAGTAAACACGTTGATGTACGAATGCTTTACCCTTGACACCTGCGCCTCCGGGTCGATCAGGATATAATCTATCTGCTTTGCGTCCTCTGCCGCCTTGCAGCCGTCAGTAAATTCGTACTTTGTTTTCAGTCTTGCCGACGGCACCTCGATTATTTTTGAAATGTCGTCTATTGAACGAATGCGGCGGTCAAGATTGTTTGCGGCGTTTACATTCAGTGTTCGCTGTATTCCCTCGGCGTTCTTGATTAGCTTTCTGTACGCCGGAGTGCAGTACAGTATAATTCTGTCAAGCGGCACGCCCGCCTCAGACATAGCCTCAAGATTAGAATCGAAGTCCGCAAGAACATTCGCTGTAGTGAGCGCGTCGGTCTTGATTGCCGCGCTGTTTGCTGTTTTCAACTCGCTGTAAAGCTTGCTGAAGGTATAGCAGTCAAGCTCCGGAATAGCCTGCGTTGTTTCAAAGCGCTTTTGAATATTCGCTATTGAAACGATAAGGTTTGACTCGTCTACGTCCATAGGGTCAATAATAAACTCGATGTCCCTGTCGTGGTCGAGCGATTTCGTTTCATATCCGTTTGCCGCCGTGCCGCTGTTGTAGCCGCCTGCCCGTGTGTGGTCCTTGTAGCCCGATACCGTCAATGTCGGTATCTTGATTTCCTTGCCGTTTCTTATCTGTATATCCGAATTGGAATTGAACAGATCAGCCGACTTTGCCTCCTGCCCGTACAATTCGCGCAGGACGTTTGAAAAAATTGTTGCGTACTCATAAACTGCCATAAAATATCACCTCATTTTGTTTTTATCCCGAAGATGCTTCTCAGCTTATCCTCGTCTGTGTTTGTGGTTTGGTTCCCGTCGCCGCCGATTTTGCCAAAGCCTGCGCCCGCGTTATCCTTTGCGGAACCTTTAAGCGCCGGTATATCGTCCAGCACCTTTTTTACCGCTTCGGTCAGCTTTTCGGCGTTGACTGTACCGTCTTCGTTTGTTGATGCGCTGAAATCCGCCATTTTCAGAACGTAGGGTATTGATTTTACATCAACGCCCTGTTTTACCGCCTCAATCGTTGCCGATTGGTTTATCTCGGCTAAAAGCTTTGCCTTGTTCGCCGCTGCAATATCGCTTTGAAGCTTGCCTACGTCGGGCGTGTTTTTCTTCTTCTCATTCAAATACGCGGATATCGCGCTGTTTGCCTCGTCCTCGGATAACCCCTTTTGCTTGAAAAATGACGACAGCGCCGACTTTGTCGCCCTGCCGGTTCTCTCGCTTACGATGTTATCAAGTTCTTCCTGCGTATAGGTCTTTGCTCCTCCGGCTCCGTTTCCGCCTGCCGGCTCCGGGTCGTTCCCGCCGTTGCTCTGTGGGTCGGCGTTACCCTCGGCAAATAATTGAATGTCTATAGGTCTTGCCATTTTCTTACCTCCGTTTTTTGCCCGTCGGCATATTTCCTTAGCTTTTTACGCCTTCAAAGTTTTGGGCATAGAAAAAGCGCCCTACAATCGTAAAGCGCTTAGTCCTTTTTTTCGTTTTTGCTTATGATTTTAACAAAATTGAGCGCCTGCAAATACTTTGCACGCTCCGGGGTCGTTTCGTAAATATCCCCGGGACGGCGCTCGAGCTTGTTATTCTCACGGTCGACAAACCTCGCCGTGACCTCAACCGACGTTTTTACAGCTTCCGTTTTCATTGCTTCACCTCCTCAAAATGGGTATAAGAAAACCGCCGTGCCTGAGCAGGGCGGTTTTAAAAACAAATAGCAAATGTTTCTTTTGGAATCTCCGTTTTAAATTTTAAAATCTCCAACAATTTAAAATAGGCGCATGAAACATATATCTTCTTTCCGTATTCATATTCAGAAAATTGTATATTCAAAATTTCCTGCGTTTTTAGTGAAACAGTAATATGACCTGATTTCCCGCTTTTTTCGGGTTCATAGTCGCAAGAAATTGTATTATTATTCAACATAATATTAAATAATCTAACCACGGTCACACACTCCTTTACTCACAATATTTAGCGTAATTATATCTTTTCGATGCCCGTATGTGTGCTTCATTTTGGGTGTACCCTTTTTCCATATACCTCAATTCAGCATATTCATGTTTTAGTAGAATAACATCTTTTTCTTGATATTTTCCGTTAACAAGTCTTTGCCAAGACTGAGCCATATCATAAGAGGGGTCAAATCTACGCTTTCCGTCTAACAAATCATGTTCAGCAAAAAATATATGGTCTTTTATTTTTTCAATTTTATTAATGCTGATATTAGTATTATTTGCAATTCGTTTGGTGTCGGTTTTCATTTGCCTGACAGATTCATAATATTGCTCAGCATGACGTTTCGCCGCTTCGCTATATGGATTTAATGCGCCGCTTATATCTCTCGATTTTATTATACCACTTTCACCGGTTTTTTCAACAGATTTTTCAATGCTCTCCGCCTTTTTCTGCCACTGCTCGGCTCTTGCGGCGTACATCCTTTTATTATCGCTGTCTAAGCTGTATTTTGATAATCTTGAAAGCTTTTCGGCTTGCTTTTCTGCATACTGCTTTTTTTGATTCTGCCTGTTGTTTTCTTCAATTTCTTTTGCTTCCTCCCTCGTCGGTGTTTCCTCCTCCGGCGGGGTGCTTATTCCCTCAAAATATGTGGCATACGCGTCCTGACAGCGCGGATGAAGAAAGCCCTCCGCCATAGCCTCGCTTAACAGCGTGTAATCGCCGTCCTTTTTGCTGCCCGTACCGTATACGTCGTCAATTAAAACCTGACCGACAAACGGCAGGCAAAGGGGACACGGATTGCCGCGCTTATTGACTATGACCGTATGTATGCCCCATTCCTCGCGCTTTACTGCCTCGCCTCGAAGATAGGCGCGCTTATTGGCTGTTTTTATCGCCATATCGGCGTAATCGGAAATGGTGTGCCTCGCGCCGTTTTTGTATTCGATACAGTTCAAGCCGGCTTGCAGAAAATCATGCGTCGCCATATCGACCGCCTTTTCGTATGTAGTGCCTCCGGCGTTCGCGTAAACCTGAGCGTCAAATATGATTTTGCGGTATTTGTCGTCCGCCATTCTAAGCACTGCACTCTCGGCTTTTTTCATATCGTCCGTAGTCGCGTTTATAAGAGCGTTGAGCTTGCGCTCGTTGACCTTGAAAAATTCGCCTGTGGTGTTAATTGAGCCGTTAAAGCTCCCTGCTCTGCTTTTATAGCCTCTTTTTATGGCGTTAAGTATTTTTTCCTCCTGCTCCATTTGTCCTCGGCTGTGCGCTTCACGAATAGCCGAGGATATATTTTCATTTATTTTGCCGAATTTGCCGTTAAAAAGCTTCTTGTTGCGGCTTTTGTATTCAGCAAGCGCCTTTAGCTGTTCGACCTGCCACTGCGGCCACTGAAAGCCCTCGGCGGTTTCCTGCGCGCGGTGGTTATCTAAATTCCTTATCATTGACGATATAAGCTCATCCTCTATGCGCCTGAACGCCGCGCCGACATCATACGCCATTTATTTTATCTCCCTTTTCCGGTTCGGGTAGTTTATCAATATCAACATCATCTGAGGCAGAAGCCTCTTTAAGCGTTGTAATGCCCTGCTCCTCCTTTAGCCTTTCAATCTCTTTCGCTTTCCAATCGTCGTCACGGCTGTCGCCGTAAAGCTCGTCTACGCTCGCCTCTATGCTCATAATACCGCCGCTCTTAGCCTTAGAGACCGTTTCAACCTGGCTTTCAAAGCTCGGATTCGCGTACTCGCCGAATTTTACGCTTACCTTCGGCATATCTACCGGCGCTTTATTCCACAGCTGCTTTGCGGCTACCGCCGACGCTACAAGCGACGGTATGACCTCGCTGAGCATTTCTATTATGTTTCCTCTTGTGTAAAGCGTTGCCTTTTCCTTTTCCCTCTGCGCCTCGGCATTGTCAAGCTTTTTTACGTCAATTCCGAGCGTTGACGGCGAGATAACGCCCTGTAAACACAAATCGAGGGCAGTTATGTAGGTGCTCAAATAGCTTTCGTGCGGAATGCCGGGCTGTTCGGTATATATTTTATTGCCGCCGTTTTCCGATATGTCGTTCCCTATAGCGATAAAGCGGTTATCAAACGGGTTTGGCGGCTTTAGCTTTCCCGTATTCGGGTCACGCGGTATAAGGCATTCGGGAATATACTGCTTTGACCTGCCTGTCCTGAGCGCGTCCATCCACTGGCTCCACGCCTCGTCAAGCGCGTCGAAGCTGTCGGTCTTTCCCTCGTATATGCTCTCGCCTCTGCCGTCGTAGGAGCTGCTTTCGCCGTATATCGCAGGCACAGCCAGAATTACGGATTTATCAAAGCTCACTCCGCCGCTGTCGCACCAGCTCGTTTGGGGAATAAAATTAACGGGCAGCTCGCCGCCGTTTTCGTCCTGAAGCGAATATTTGATATAGCCGTATCCGTATAATTCACGGAAGAAATAGCGCCTGCTGTTGTGCATATACTCCGTTATAAACACAACCTCGTATATTCTGCCCCGTCTGCGGTTATATTCAACATACTCACCCGGTACAAACTCAATTATCGGGTGTTCCTCGCTTATGTCTTTGTCAAACGTGATTTTAAAAGCGCCGTCGCCGACAATAAGGCAATCATTAACGCATTTTTTAATTACCTTGTCTATTTTATTGCTGTCGGCTATCCCGTTCCACATATCCTCTAAAATCGGCTGATCTGTAAATTCAACGCCGTTGTAATCGTTAATTACTATGTTGACAAGTGATTTTACAATAAGCTTCGGCAGTCCGGTGTGTATCTTCCGCATTTCCATTCCCCGTGTTGCGGAGGCTTTCCAAAAAGCGGTAGGAGGGCTGTCTGTCTGCGCATATAGCTGCGCTATTTCCTGTCCGTTGCCCCGATACCATATCCTGTTTTTAACCGCGTTGCCGTAATAGTCAAGCGATTCCTTTATCGTTATTACCTGACCGCTCAACGAACTGTCGATTTTTAAAAAGCTGCGTATTTTGTTTCGCATAAAATTTATCAGTCCCATCATTCACACCCTATTTTTGTTTTATACGGCAACCACCCGTACTGGTCAGCGTTTATGCAGTGGTCGTTTCTGTCCTCCGGCGTGTTGTCCTTATCCTCCTGCCATGAATACGTTTCAAGCTCGTTAATCGTATTTTTACAGCAGTCTAAAATGAAATAATGCTCCTTGGCAAGCCAACCGAGCTGTAAATTTATCCTGTCGATTATCGTCGTCTTTTTCCATGCATTCAGGAAGGTATAAACACAGCCGTGCTCACGTTTATACTTCTGTAGCTCCGTAATTGTCGCCTGATCTGCGCTGTCGATAAAGACATTGCGAGCAAGCCCCCACTCCTTTGCGTTTCGCTCTAAAAACGCCACGAAGTTTTTAGCCGTATCCGACGGCGCAAGCGGCGTATTCAATGAGGCGTTGTTATATACCCTCTCGTTAAGCTTCACATAATTGCCCTTGTTCGTTATCGCCGCGAACGACATCGCTATCGTGTCCGGCGACTGCTGCGAGTATGCCGTGTCCATACTGCCGGTAAACTGTATAAAGCACTCTTCCGCCTTCGGCTTTAAAAACTCTTTTGCCCATTCCTTAGGCTTAACGTGCTTTGACCTTTCAAAGTTTGAGAACACAAGTCCGGTCGCTCTGCCGCGAAGACCCAGGATTTTATTTTTATAAAGCTTCGTGCCTTTCGGCACGTTCTGTTTTATCTGCTCCTCTTTCTCGGCGGAAAGGCCGAGATTGTGAGCAAAAGAAAAGAACCAATGCACCCAGCCGGGCTTTGGTTCTTCGTTAAGCATATTTAATATCTCTATCGGCGTTTCCTCTTGCCACTCCGGCAGAGGTCTTGAACAGTTTATATATTCCTTGTAGACCGGCAAATTCGGGTCGTCGGGATTAAGCGTAGCCATAAGATAATCGCAGCGCATTGAAGCCTCACGGACATATTCCATATCGGCAATATTTATCTCGTCAATATAAAGGCAGCCGTACTGACCGCCGAGCGCCTTTTTCCATCTCGCTTTGTTGTCATAGCCAAGAACATATATAATCTTTTCGCCTTTTGATGTATGTAAAATCAAATGCGGTAAGCTGTATTGTCCCTTTCCTTTTGCGTTATATTCGACCAGAGAGCCGAAATCGTCAAGAATACCTAAGTCTTTGTTAATGATATTTTTTTCAATCGTGCCTAAATCCAAGCCCGAAAGAATATGTATCTTCTTGCCGCTTTCAGCACATTTAAGTATAAACTTAAACGCCCCCACGGTCGTCTTGCCGGCTGCCGTCGTTCCCTCGAGGAACTCGACCGGCGCTTTGCACTTTAAAAACGCCTTGTATTTAGGCGATAGTATTAACTTATCCGTCATCAGCACTCATCTGCTTTATTAAATCATCAAGCTTTGAGGTTTCTGCTCGCAGAGAGGCGCTAACCTCAATTTTATTCAGGTATTCGCCCGTCATTTTGTTGAGCAGGTCAATAGCGCGGATAATGTCGGCGCTCTCTTGCATATTGTCGCGGTTTATCGCTATGTCCGACAGTATCTCCTGCCTCTTCAGCGCGGATATTATTCTTTTGCGGCTCTGCTTGTCCGATATTGACCTTATGTATTCCGCAACTCCCACATTTTCCAACAGCTCATAGGCTCTGCCGTTCGCATACTTCTCGGAATATCCCGCCTTTATCGCGCTTTGAACGGTGTTACCGCTCTGCGCGTAGTATTCGGCAAATTTACGTTGTCTCAGACTTAATTTTTCTTTCACGGCAACACCCCCTAAATTCAAAACCGCCCCTGTTTAAAATGCAGGAACGGCTTTGACAAAAAAGAAAGGAGAATCAATTTGTTTACCAAAATGCCTCTTGTAATCAAATTTCTATGGTACCATTATAGCCCGAAATATAGTGACATACAATGACAACTTAGCCCAAATTAAATTTTTTACGAAATTCTTTTAACGCCCATCCGTGCAATCTAAGCGCGTGCCTCACCGAATATTTATTATTCTCAGCAACATCCTCCCACGTCTTACAGTTTATGTAATAATCCGTAAGCACGGTTATATACCGCTCGTCGGTCAGTTGGTTTATTTTTCCCCTTATCTCTTTTTTCAAATCCACAAGATTATCAATTTCCCTGTTAATTTCATTTTGCAAATCTATTATTTTATCAACGATTTTCATACTGTCGCCTGACGATGAACGCTGAACACGCTCGGATTTGCTCTGTGCGCCCAGCTGAGCGATGTTCTGCCTTAATCCGTGTAATTCACGGTTCTTTGCGTTTATTCGCTTATCCGCGCTTCTGGCGCGGCTCAGATACTCTTTAGCGGTCATTTAATCACCTCTTTTTTCCGACGGGTACACAAGCATTTTAAGCGTTTCAGCCGTGTCACTGCACAAACACTTAAAACAATATTCCCTTCCGCAGTCGTTATACGGGCATACACCGCAGCTTTCCGGGTAGTTTGAATGGCATTTAAGCGATTGTATCAGCTTGATTATGTTCATGTTATCACCTCATTGATTTTTTCTAATTTACAAATCACAACAGACCATGGTGCGTTTAAATCCTGAATTTCCGCCTGATAAAAGAATTTGCCGTTTTCATTTGCTCGAATCATACAGCCCGTCAGCTTATATTCCGTGCCGTTATAAATAACGCGGCGGCCTAAATTCAGTTTTACTCGCGATATATCCATTTTTCTGCTCCCAACTCCTCAATTCTGATAAATATTCCCGGAACGTCCGCCCAAAATTTTTCAATGATTTCGGAAGCGACCAAAGCGTCATCTTTCCAAAATTTACATTCTGTCATACAGTCCTTGAGTAGCTTTTGCAGATTGTCGGTGTCGGGCTTTGTGATTCGATACTCGCCGTTTTGGTGTCTGCCTTTTGGAAAGCACCATTTTGTCATCAGCCTTACACCGCAATTAAAAGTCGTCTTTGGCTTGAACTTAGCGAGATTAGCGTTAAGCTTCATTCGTGCGTCACGCAGCTCCGGCGGGTCATAGAATATTGCCTTGCCCTTGACCACCCTGACCTTGTGCTCCTGCTTGGTGACGGTCGGCGGTATCATCGGCATAAAAAATTGCAGCTCCAATTATTTCACTCCTTTAAAGCATTAAAATTTTATATTTTTGAAATTTGCATCTGTCAAGGTAAGGGGAAGGAGTTGTTGTGCGTAAGCTTCGCACAACTACTTCCCCCTTGACCGTGAGGGACAAGGACAAACTGTACATATACGTAGTATATGTAATTTTGTCCCTCTCGGACATTCTCGATAAATTATCGATTTTGTCCCTCTCGGACATTCTCGATAAATTATCGATTTTGTCCCTCTCGGACAGGGACATTTATTCGAGTTTGTCCCTGTCCTTATACCCTGTTTTGCTGCCGTCAATCCAAAAACCTCCGTGCTCTTTTAGGTTTCGTCTAATCGTTTTTTCAGAAATTCCGAGGTATGTTGCCAACTCTTTTATATCAGCTTCTCCATTGATTTCAACACCGCTGAACGCCGTTTCAAGGCTTTCTTTGCGTTCCCTTTTCTTATCTTCGGGTGACTTTTTCTTGCTAAAATTCTTCTTATATGGCGATTTTTTTGAATTGAATAAATCTCCCTCAATATCACAGTCCGCAAGCACCCCCGACGTATCCTCCTTATGTATGGGATATTCAAACCATACGTTAATCGGCTTAAACTTCGGAAACTCTCTCAGCGTACCCTCTATGCGCCAAGCTGAGCGCTCCTTTAGGCGTTTTTTATGCTCATCTATATCGGACATCATAAGCTGATAAGACTGTGACGGCAGG
Source organism: uncultured Clostridia bacterium (assembly GCA_947595635.1). Classification (GTDB taxonomy): domain Bacteria; phylum Bacillota; class Clostridia; order Oscillospirales; family Acutalibacteraceae; genus UBA7067. The sequence continues at coordinate 11,392 of CANQEU010000023.1, read as the reverse complement.
GCGCCGTGAGCTATTTCTATCATTCTGTTTGAAGATAGCAAATCATCCTGTGATATATCATCTTTCAGATTAAATCTCTTTAACCATTTTTCGACAATTTCACAGGTCAATTCGTTTTCCTGCTGAACGGTAAGAGCGTCGGTTATTTCAAGCTCCGTAAGGTCAAGCAAAGCGTCAGGGTCACGAGCAAATACGCCTGAGCCGCTTACACGGTCCATAGAACTTTCCGGATTGGTAGCCCTTGCTATGGTGGTGACAATAAATAACGGCGCAGCCGAGCTCATTGCACACCTTATCAAATTGATTGCAGAAGTTTGCCATTTGGTCTGCGCTGTTTTCGTCGCCGGTTATCACTTTGTATATCGGGTCGATAATAATGGCTATATAGTTCTTTTTCGCGGCGCGTCTGATGAGCTTTGGAGCAAGCTTATCCATAGGTATGCTGCGGCCTCTTAAATTCCACGTATCTATTTTATCTATGTTGTTAGCGTCTATTTTCAGCGCTTTATAAACGTCTTTTAAACGGTGCAGACACGACGGACGGTCAAGTTCTAAGTTTACATACATCACTCTACCCTGAGCGCACTGAAATCCGAACCATTTTTTGCCCTCGGCTATTGCTATGCAAAGTTCAAGCAAGCCAAACGACTTACCTGCCTTTGATGGACCTCCAAGCAGCATTTTATGTCCTTGACGCAAAACACCGTCTATAAGAGGCGGAGCAAGCTCGGGCAAATCATTCCACACATCAGCGAGATTTTCCGGCTCAGGAAGATCGTCATTAATGCTTTCTATCCAGTCGCGCCATTCATTCCAATCGGATTTGCCTATGTTTGTATCAAGCAGGTATTGCTTTTTACCTTTGCGTATAACGCCGGGCATTCGGCTTAAACGGGACGGATTTTTATTGGCATTGTCTATCGCTAAGCCGTTCTTTTTGCATACGCTGTAAAGATATTCGACGCGTTTGCGGTATTCCTCGGCGCTTCCCGCGTCTATTTTAACTATGGCGTGTATAGACTTTCCCCCGCTGTAAACGAGCGCAGCGACCGGCAGTTCAAGCTCGCGTATCAGTGTATTTTGCATTTCTACGCTCGTACTGTCAGATTCGACAAGAGCGTATCTGTAATCGGTGACATTATCGTTTTTAACGCCCCGACCGTCGAGCGGATTAAATCTTATCCACGCTCCAACATCGGAATTATAATCTCCAAAAACCGCACCTATGTCGTCGTTTTCAAGCTTTGAAAGCTCATCTATCAGTTGTCCCGCTGTTCGGTCATAGCTGCCCTTGGACGGCAGATATTTGCCGTCCGCGTTTTTCCAGCACTCCGTAACATACCCCACGTTTTCATCGGCTTGGAACAGCGTTTCAAGATATTTTATTATTTGTAATCTTGGATGCCATTTTTCAGGGATTTTAAGTTCCTGTGTTTCAACTCCTTCTATGACCTTTAAGGGATCTCGACTTATTTCATCGTTCCAATCCATAGCTTCATCTACAGTCCCGACAGGAGGCTTATAACCAAAATCACAAGCCATTTGATATATTGTTCCGCCAGTGACCGGCGCGCTTGAACCGTTAAACGTCTCCCACTTTTTATTACATTCGCCGTCGTGATAGCGTTTGTCCGGCTTGCTCCAGTTATCCCAGACCGACACGCTGTAGCCCTCGTGCTTTAACGCCATTCCTACGTTGACCCATTCCTGATAATTCAAGGCTGCCGGATCTATGTAACTCAACAGTTCTATTATGTTATCGTCCTTCACTTTCAGTCTCCTTCTGCGTATGTCTTCGGGTCAATCCCGTGCGGTATTCGCCAGCCGTTTGCGGCTATGCGGTCAATAAGTTTTCTCGCGTTTTCAAACTGCCACGTTCCTACATGCCGAAATCCCTTTCCTTCAAGAAAACGAATTTGTTTAGGCGTGGTGAGTCCGGCGTCTCTGCGTTTACCGAGTTTATCCAGCAATAAAGTTGCCTTTCCCGCATTATCAATTTCATCGGGGAAGATTCCGAGCCTTTCGAGCGTTTCAATTTGCTTTTTGCTCGGAGGCGCCATTTCCCAGCCGAACGACGGTACATAGCTCGTGAGATCCTCCGCTTGTATTGACATTTCAAACTGCAATGGGTCCACCAGCTTACGTTTTCGCATTTTCATTTCCGAAAGCTGTTTTGCAAGCGCCTCCTCACGCTGTGAGACAACGTCCTCACTCGCAGTTCGCTCGGCCTCCTCAATGTCAACGGGAAGACCCGCCTGCTTCGCGAGATTATCTGTCATTTTTTTGGCGACATCTTCGTTTTCACAAATCAAATGCGCTGGCCGGCACAGCTCGTGCCGCTCAGTGTGCCACAAAAAGTCAAGCAAAAGTAATTCGCTTTTACCCTCACAAAGCCGCGTACCTCGTCCTACCATTTGACAGTATAAACTTCTGACCTTTGTCGGACGAAGCACTATAACACAATCGACGGAAGGACAATCCCAGCCCTCGGTAAGCAGCATTGAATTACATAATACGTTGTATTTGTCCTTATCAAAATCATTCAGTATTTCCGCTCTGTCGCTGCTGTTTCCATTGACCTCGGCGGCCTTAAAGCCTTTTTCATTTAAAATACTTTTAAATTTCTGAGATGTCTTAACCAGTGGCAAAAATACAACGGTTTTTCTGTCCCTGCAATAATTCAACATTTCGTCAGCTATTGAATATAAATAGGGGTCTAAGGCGGTGTCAATATCGCTTGCCTTAAAATCTCCTGCCTGAGTTGAAACGCTCGATAAATCAAGCTTAAGAGGTATTGTTACCGCCTTTATAGGAGATAGGTACCCGTCCTTTATAGCTTCCGGCAACGAGTATTCAAATGCGAGGCTGTCAAAAACCTGACCTAAGTTTTTCATATCCCCTCTGTCTGGCGTGGCAGTTACGCCGAGGATTCTTGCTGCCGAAAAATGCGACAAAATCTTTAAATAACTGTCGCTCAAAACGTGGTGCGCCTCATCAATAATAATGTAATTGAAATAATCGGACGAAAATTGATTCAGTCGATTATCGCGCATTAAAGTCTGAACCGACCCCACTACAATGCGATACCAGCTGTTTATGCAGGTGTTTTCTGCTTTCTCAACGGCACATTTCAATCCTGTTGACTTAAAGATTTTATCCGATGCCTGCTCTAAAAGCTCACCTCTGTGCGCAAGTATCAAAACTCTTGCACCCCGGCGTACACACTCCTCTGTGATTTTCGCAAAAACAATGGTTTTACCGCAGCCCGTCGGCAACACGATAAGGGTCTTATTAAAGCCGTTCTCCCACTGTTTAAAAACCTCTTTTTTTGCTGTTTCCTGATATGGGCGCAGTTTCATTAAAATTTACCCGGCGTAAAGTTTTTTGGAGCTGCTGAAGGAGAGGTCGGCTCGTAAAATCTTTTAATTTCGTTTATTTGTCCTTCGCTGCCGTCATTTTTTGTCCATCTGTGGATCCCTACCTTACACCGTCCGACTTTTCCTTTGACGGCAGACCAATTCATTTTTAGAGGTTCGCCGTGCTTGCGATCACCTATTGAGGTAAAAAACGCGCAAAGTAATCCCTCGCACTTGCGATTGAGAAAAAGATTATGACGTATTGTCGTGTTACCTTTTCTCATATCCTTACTGTCAAACAGCTTAATCGTTAGTTCAGCCATCGGGCAGGCTGACATCTTTTCACTGCCGTCAAATCGTCTGCGCTCGAAGCCGAGAATTTCAAAATCATAGTCGCCCACCGGTAACAAAACGTATTCGCTGTCATTTTTTATGGTATCTTCCCATCCCATTGCTATATCGTTGTTTATATAATCTGGCATATTTTTATCTCCTTTTTTATTATTCAAATGGTAAATCATTATTTTCTACTATCGTTTCATAGACACTCGGCCAACAGGCTATTAGGCAACCTTCGATAAATTCCGGGCCGTAATCAATAATTTTGGTATCGACAGGAAAATATCCGCGTTGACTCACGGCCAACTGTATATCCTCCTCGCTGACATTGTTTGCACGCATTAAATCAGCAAGAGCTTCTGGTATTCCGTCAGGTATCTTCGGTGCGGTATTCTGCTTTTGCGGTGATGTGTTCTCCGGTGAGGTGTCGATAAAATCCGGTATAGTGGCAACATTAGTATTTTCGCTTTTCTGAGAGCTTGCTGTTGTCGGCGCATGAACTGCGGTTGCAGCCTCGTCGTTTACAAACGGAGCGATCACGGAATAATCGAACTCTGTTTCCGGTGGCAGACCGTATCTGTTTTTTGCATCCCAACAAGAGTGATGTTGCGTATACATTATCCTCTTGCCGCCGGACGCCTTGTATTTTTTGTCGCCAGTCTTTTCAACAAAGGTCTTGTAATTCACAAAAAGCACCGCGTCAGCCCATTCTTTCAGCATAGGCCCCGTTCGCTTGTCGAGCTTCAGCTCCCATCGGTCATAAGCCCCCGCTTCATCCGGCTGCTCAAATTTGCGCATGATTGCGTGAGCCGTTATAACTACGTTTATACCTGCGCTTACGACGTCTTCAAGGAGGTTTAAAATTTTGCCGAAATCCTCGGCAAGATATGTATATCCTTTTCCGTATCCAAATTCCTCAATGCCCGATTTTTTGTACTTTGCACAAACTGCGCGCGAGCAGAGCTTTTCAGCCCAGTCGGCGGTATCTATAACGTATGTTTTGCAAATATCTGGGTGCGCCTTTACATACTCTATTTGCTGTATCAGCATTTCCTCACTGGTCGGACGATCAAAGCGTTTAACGTCAAGTCTCTTTGTGCTCCCCTCTGTGTCCGAGAAAATAGGTTCGGGGAACATTGACGCCATGGTCGATTTTCCTATTCCTTCCGGACCGTATATTACTATTTTCTGCGCAGATTTAATAATTCCACTTGATATATTCATTAAAATACACCTGCTTTCCATTCCTTTTTATTATCCGGTTTAACAATATCTTGTATATATCCGTCGTCAATTATAATGCTGCATTCATCGCCGTTCGATACTCTCGTTGCTATTGCTTGCAATCCCTCAGCTTCAAGCCACTGTCCAAAATTTTGGAGAGTATCGACGTCCATCTGCTCAAGCTTATCAATTAATACAAAGCCGCATTCGGGATTCAACTTGCGCACAATAGCTGTAGCTGTTTTCAATTGGTCTGAACTGCTCATATTATCCCATTTATAACCCTTGTATGTCAGTTCCTTATCTTGAACAGATAGTCCCGGAAGCGGCAATTGTGCGTTATTCAAAAGTTCGTATTTTTCCTTTCTGATGTTTTCAATTGCATCGGTGGCCTCTGCATACTGAGTTGAATAATATTTTGCTTCCTCCTCTGCTTTTTCTTTCTCAAGGTTAGCTCTTACCTTACGATTGATTTCTTCAATTTCAGATATATTCGCTTCAATTTCTGCAGTACTTTCATCTATCAGGTCTTCAGCGGATTTTGCGGCGATTATGGCATCTTTTTCAGCCTGACTTAATCTTGCCTTTGCTTCTTCAAAGGCAATTTGCGCTTCTGTTAACGCCTTTTTGTATTTATCAGCCTGCTCACGCTTACGTTGATTTTCTCCGTTAATTGCAAGGATTCTTTGCTGCTTTTTTATTAGCTCTGCGGCTGATACAATTTCATTCGGCACGTCATTGTATTCCGGCATCTCTTTTGCATGCTTTGCCTTTTGATCAGCAATTCGACCGATAGCGGTGCGCTGGTTATAAAGTATCTGCTCATCTTGTTCTAACTTGTACAGTTTATCTCCTACGCCTATAACCTTTAACAGCGTGTCTGCCTTTTCTTTGCTGGTTGAGTTCATAAATTTGGGTAAATCTAAAGCAAATTGGCTAATAAACTTATTGAGTAAAGCTTGTCCGCTATTATTTCCATTTTGGTCTATAACCTTAAGAGTACCGTTTTTTCCTTTTCTTTCAACGATAATACCGTTTGATAATTCGATTTTTAAATGAGGTGGAATAGTAGAATCTTTACGCCACGGCTCGGATGGTTTAAATTTATCTCCTCCTAAAGCCCAAGCTATTGCATCAAGTACTGAGGTTTTGCCTTGTCCGTTTTTACCTCCTATTACTGTTAACCCTTTTTCTGTCGGCTGCATAGCAACCGCTTTTACGCGTTTTACGTTTTCAAATTCAAATGCATTAATTTTTACTGACATTTTGATAATTCCTCCTTAGCTTTTATTTCATTCGTTTTAGCCTTGCTTTTTATTTCATTCGTTTTCACCTATGCGCATAAATTTTTCAAATTCATTTGTGCAATTATCGCACAAATGACAGTACCGGTCGTCGCCGTCACCGCGTTTATCATAAGTTAAACTGCTGTACCCAGTACCGCTAATTGTATCTTCCAGTTGTATAGATTTCCTTTTTCCGCAACGGTTACAAACAATGTATCTTTCAAACATTATTTTACCTCCTTTCTATTTCATATGTTTTGTTGACTGCATAGCGTTCTCACGAGATTCGTAATCCTCGCGCTTGAACGGCAGTCCGATTTCGTCAATTAATATTCTGTCGATTGTTACCCACAGAGCGGGATCGCCCTTGTGCTTTGCCATCTCGCTGTTTAATTCCGCGTTAAATCGGTTTAAACGTGTTTTTCCGAACCCGAAATGACGGTTTAAAACAACATTGACGATTTTTAAAAACCGCATTAATTCATCGTGCGTTTTTTCGTATATGTATTGGTCTACCGCGCTTTTTGTAGCAGAGGTCATTCGTTTGTCAGGCGATATTCTGGCTTTCATTGTGCTATGCTCCTTTCATGTCTTAAAATTCTTGTAATTCGTACCCTTTTCCATGTGCGCTTTTGTTGCCGCCGGGCGTTGCCACATACGAGCCCACGCATTCCAATCTGCATCATATTCAGTTTTTGTTTCGGAAAAATCACGATACAGTTGCACAAATGGCGTTGCGCCTGATTCATAGACGGTTCTTGCTCGTGCTTCGTCACTTTCGCGATCTTTACCATAGGACAAAACGTAGCAATGTATTTTATTACGGTTAAACCCTGCTTTGCTCAGTTTTTCACAAGCTTTTTTTAAATAAGGAATTCGTGCATCAGTATCACAGGCTAACCACAACTCTTTTACTCTTTCTGCGCCTATATATAACAATCCATTTACAAAATGATCGTCGATAAGATCCGGCTCAAGTCCACCTTTGAAACATATTCCGTGTTGTTTTTTCAGCATTTCAAATACTTTTTCTTTGTGCTTGCGCGACGTTTGCAAAAAATTATTATCTTGAATAATGTTGCCGTTATAAACGGGTAATTCTTTTAATTTGCCCTCTAATTTTGGAACAACACACCAAGGACAATTATTATTACAACCGCGCGATGTAAAAATAATGTTTGGCTTGATATACATTCCTTGAACAAAATCATACGATGGAGAGCCATAGGCAACGCCGCCTAATTTTATTTGTTTATTAGTTACCAATTGCCACTGACACGCTAAATATTCACAGTATGGCTTGTCCCACGTAAACGTACACGATATATGAATTTCGTCATGTTCGGGTAATGGAAACAGCGGCGTAGGCTCGCCGTAAAAGGCATAATCGTCAATAGGTGTATAACTGTTTTTATGCGAAAACACACGAATGATTTTCTTCAATAATTTTACTCTCCTTCAAATAAACTTAACTGTTCGCCTGCTCCGACGACTTCGCTACAGTTTTGAACCATTTGCTTAAAATATGACGGCTTTAACTCTACGGCAATTGCCTTGCGATGTTGTTCAAGTGCAATATAGGGCTCACTGCCGATTCCGCCGAACGGCGAAAACACAACCTCGCCCGGATTCGACCATAATTGAATTGCGCGGCGTATAACCTCAAGCTGTAATGGACATATGTGTTTTTCATCTTTATCTTCACGGGCAATCTTTGCGTTCAGCACATCAGTGCGCCGTATATCGAACCAGCACGGAGACGCGTATTTTTGCCACTTATCCAAGCTGAACACTTGAAGCTGACTTCCGCCGCCCGCAATCGCTTCATCAATATTTTTGTAATGCTTAATCGGAACTGTTGCCCCGTCGTCCCACTTTCTGAACAGAACTAAATATTCGGGCATTCCTATTCCCGTTAAGCTTGCGTCCCGCTGCAGCTGGCAATATAGCAACCGCTGCGTTTTTGTTTTTTGCATTTCTAATACTGGATCTGTCCATATTACTATTTCAGAGTGGTATTGAAATCCGGCTGCCTCAAAATGCCTTATTATTTCTCCCCGAAAATCAATCCAGCCGCTTGCACCGTCTTTTCCTTTATATTTCGCGAGCTGTTTGCAATGAACCGCGCAAATCCTGCCGCTGCGTAATATACGGTATAATTCGGGAATTAAATAATCGAACTGCTCGAAAAACTCGGTCATGTTTTTGCAGTTTCCCATATCGCGAAGGTCGTCGGAATATATGTATAAATTTGCAAACGGCGGCGAAAATATTTCAAAATCAACCGATTTATCTGACATTTGCCTTGCCACATCAACGCAGTCCCCGTTATACAGTGCATATTTGTCGGTTAATACTTGCTCCATTTTTTACGCTCCTTTCAACCACATCGGCATATTATAAGTTTTCGGTGTTAAATCTAATTTGAATGCCGTTGCTTGTGATGTTTGAAATTCTTTCATTGCTTGCGCCATGGATTCGCCCATATCGTCTTTCTGCTTCGCCTTGGATTTGACTGTCTCTAAGATTCTTTGCTCAGTTGAGCCTAAGACGCGGTATATATTAACTGCGTTTCTTTGCCCGAAACGATAAAAGCGCCTAACTGCCTGATAATAGTTTTCAAAGCTGTAATCCATTCCGCAAAAAATTGAATTAGAGCAATTTTGAAAATTTAGTCCGTAGCCGAAAATCGAAGGCTTTGAAATCAGTATTTTGACCGAACCGTTTATAAAGTCAATTGCCGCCTGTTCTTTTTTCTCTGTTTTATCGTTTCCTCGAATTTCGGTTGCTCCGGGCAACAATTTTTTTAATTCGTCCGCTTCGTCATTCATTCCGCACCAAATTACGAATTGCTCATTTGTGGCGTTTGCGATTTCCGCAGCTTTTTCACAACGCATTTTTAATGTTCTCCTGCGTTCCTTTATGTACGCTGTCGCAGACAGATTCACAGTACGGGTAAGGTCGTCTAACAGAGAACCGGGACTTGAAATATCAACAATCACATCATTTTCATTTAACGGAGGTAAAATATATCCCTCATCCGAATAACCTATATCAGACGGCTTGCTTATACAAATCGCCCAGGAGGACACCCATTTCCAGAAGTTGCGCTCGGCGTGTTTTTTTAGTCGGTATTTGCCCGACTGCCTTTGGTCGGCAATAAACCACATCGACAACGCTTCGTTGCTGTTCATGATTCCTAAAAACTCAGCGTGATTTAACAGCTCCATTAAGTCATTCGGTGCCGGAGTAGCGGTGCAGGCTAATTTATAAGGAACATTTTTGAATGTATTGCAAATCATACGTTTTGTTTTTCCCATATAAGATTTCAAAATTGACGATTCGTCCAATACAACACCGGAAAAACAAGACATATCGAATTTTTCTATTTTTTCATAGTTTGTAATGTTTATTCCGTTTCTTATATCAACCTGTTTTTCACAAATGTTTACATCAATGCCGAATTTCTCGCCTTCTTTTTTTGTTTGCGGCGCCACCGCCAGAGGTGAGAGAATCATTACAGGGCTGCCGGTAAGCTTATTTATTTGTTCCGCCCATATTAATTGCTGTACGGTTTTTCCGAGTCCGCAGTCCTCAAACAACGCTGCCTTGCCCTTCTTTAACGCCCAACTGTCTATGTGCTTTTGCCATTCAAATGCGGCTGAATTTAAACTATCCGGGGAAACATCAAATCCTTTCGCTTCGTTTTGCACTTGCTTTCGTTTTAAAAAATCTTCATATTGCATTTTGTTCTCCTTGATTTTTGCCGATATTTCGGCTATAATTAATGGGTAATCATTTTGGCGAATGATTCTTTGTTGTCGCTTGAAGTGTGTGTGCGCTTCAGGCGACATTTTTATTTTGCCGTCAAACAACGACAGTACGTTCATCTGTTCTTATCTCCTATGCTCATACGCAGCACAATCATACACGCACCTACAACGATAAGCATTAACGCGGTCGGAATGTCCGCGTGCAAAATAATCAGTCCTAATGCTACCAGCCCGAACCCGCCAAAGGTGCATATTCCGCGTATATGCGATTGTATGTAGTATGCAATCACTGCCGCTGCCATTTTGATTTTGGGCATTGGTTTTTCATAATAACGGTGCTTTCTATGTGTTTTGTTCATTTTCTTTACTCTCGCTCCCTTCGTTTTGCCTTATATTCGTTATACTTTTTTCGGTATTCATAGGACTTTCCAAAAATGCTCCACGCCGCTTTGACGACATTCGGCTCATAGGGTCGTATTAATTCCAAATCGTCAACCGCTTTGTAGGAGATTGGACAACCGCAACAGCCTGTACGCGTTAATCCGTAAACCTCGTACGCGTCCGAATATTTTATGCCGTAATGTTCCTTGTACCACGCCTTGTCTTTATCGGATACATAATACAGCGGGCGCAATCTGAATTGACCGTTTGCAGTTTCAGTGAAGCACATCGATGTATTATCCTTGCGAGGCACTGACCGCATTCCGCCTTCGGCGCGTCGCTCGCCTGTAATAATCATTTCATAATCTTTTTGGATACGATGTGCTGGCTCCTTTTTGCAATGATTGCAGCATTCTGCGCTGATTTGAAAATCCGGCGGATATTTGCCTATAAAATCGCGCATATATTTGGATGAATTAATCACTAACTGAATGTTTGGGCGAGGCTCGCCTGCCGAGTTGCAGCAACACAAAAAGTTAATAACGCTTTCACTCTTTGGGTATCTCTCCTTCAACTCTTTTCGTTTTGCCTCCTTATCTTCCGCTTGCTCGTATTCTTCCGCTATCGTCAGAGGTATGCCTTTTTTCTGCCAGCCTTTTAAACCCTCAGACATTATTTTTGATACAAATGGAATGCCGTATTTTTTTGCCGCTGTTACTATGCTGATTTTTGGTCTGCATTCTTCAATTTCCACGCCGTACTTTTGGGCTGTATCTTTGACGTGATCCTTGATCGCCTGCATTTCTAAACCTGTGTTAAAAAATACATATTTGACCGGCGGCAGCTGATAATCCATCATAGCGCGGGTGCGTTCTATTAAATCAATTAATATGTCGCTGTCAGAGCCGCCCGAGTAAGAGCATATTGCCTTTGGGTGTTGAGTCAACCGCTTCGCGATTATGCTTTTGATAGCTTCAAATTTTGCCGGTGCGTCGAAGTCTGCATAATCCGGTCTTTCAGTGTAGATCTTACT
>CANQEU010000022.1 GCA_947595635.1 uncultured Clostridia bacterium | reverse complement strand
CCATCATGCCGTTCAAAGTGCAGGACCTTTGGAACAGGCAGCTTTCCTTCCAGCCATAGCATCATGTCCTTTTCCCCTCTATGTAAATACTTACGTCATTCAAATGCAGTTCTTGCTATCCGGTCAATCATACCACACAAACCGAAATAAACAGTCTTCCACCTGTTCCCGGCACGCATTTTACACCGCAAGCGGAAATTACACCGCAAAGGCGCACTTTGGTGTTTTCTTCGGCGTTGTATCAAAGTCTGCAAGATTATATCATAGCCTGTCAATAGAGCTGTTTTTTAAGTTAGATTTTACATGGGGGAGACGGCGCTTCCGTGTAAATTCTCGTTTGCTCTAAAGAGAATTATTTTAATTTTTAAGTCCGCTGACTATCGTAGCTTTTATAAATAGACTGAAATCGCTTGTCGGCTTGTTTGGCAAAAATTTTCGGATAACTTATCAATTCGATAAACCAATTAAAGCTCCTTTCTTTATGAAGCTTGCGTTTAAGCTTTATTCATGCTGCCTTAAATCTGCCTGCGCAAGGACACATCATGCTAAATAGCTTTTTACTCTGTGCTGAATTCCTCAAGTATAAGACCGTCGTTATGCTCAAGCGCCCAGCTTATACTCCATTCGCTTGTGAACAGAAGCAGAGGACGGCCCTTTAAATCAAGTATCCGCTTAGTATCTGACGCAAGGTCAAGAGCGTTCAGGTCAACGTCGTCGTTTCCGATCCACCTTATATATTGATAGGGCAGACCGTTCATTATTATATCGACGTTGTACTCGTTTTTAAGACGGTATTCAAGCACCTCAAACTGAAGCGTTCCGACAACGCCGACTATAACCTCCTCCATTCCGCCGTCAGGCTCGCGGAAAATCTGAATTGCGCCCTCCTGCGCAATCTGATTTATGCCCTTAACAAATTGTTTTCTTTTCATTGTGTCCTTTTGAAGCACGAGCGAGAAGTGCTCCGGGGCGAATGTCGGTATTCCCTTGAATCTGAATTTTTCGTCGGCGGTGCATATGGTGTCGCCTATTGAGAAAATGCCCGGATCAAAAACGCCGATTATATCGCCGGCATAAGCCTCGTCGATTATCTCTCTTTCCTGCGCCATAAGCTGCTGCGGCTGTGAAAGACGAAGCTTTCTGTCACCCTGAATATGGAATACCTCCATATTCTTTTCAAACTTTCCTGAGCATATTCTCATAAACGCTATTCTATCTCTGTGCGCCTTGTTCATATTCGCCTGTATTTTAAACACGAAAGCCGAAAAATTCTCGTTATACGGAGAAACCTCGCCGTCAAGTGTTTCTCTCGGAAGCGGGGGAGTAGTAAGATTTAAAAATTCCTCAAGGAACGGTTCAACTCCGAAGTTAGTCAGTGCAGAGCCGAAAAATACGGGAGTAAGGCGGCCGCTGCGCACCATTTCCGTATCAAAATTATCTCCGGCAACGTCGAGCAGCTCTATATCATCGTTAAGCTGTTCAAAGAACAAGTCGCCTATATTTTGTTTGAGTTCGTCTGAATTCAGCTCAAGGCTGGTCGATTCAACCTCTTTTTGCCCGTTGTTTGCGGTAAACGTCAATACGGAGCGCTTTTTTCTGTCATAAACTCCTTTAAACTCCTTTCCTGAGCCGATAGGCCAGTTCATGGGATAGGTGTTTATTCCAAGGACGTTTTCAATGTCCTCAAGCAGCTCAAACGGGCTTTTTGCGTCTCTGTCCATTTTATTTATAAATGTAATTATGGGGATATTCCTCAAAAGGCAAACCCTGAACAGCTTTATAGTCTGCGCCTCAACGCCCTTTGAAGCGTCTATTACCATAACCGCGCTGTCGGCAGCCATAAGCGTCCTGTAGGTATCCTCCGAGAAATCCTGATGTCCCGGTGTGTCAAGTATGTTTATGCAGTAGCCGTTGTATTTAAATTGCAGCACCGAAGAGGTAACGGAAATACCCCTTTGCTTTTCAATTTCCATCCAGTCGGAAACGGCGTGCCTTGCGGTCTTTTTTCCCTTGACAGAGCCTGCGAGATTTATTGCTCCGCCATAAAGCAGCAGCTTTTCGGTAAGAGTTGTTTTTCCCGCGTCCGGGTGAGAGATTATTGCAAAGGTTCGCCTTTTTTCAATTTCATTTTTTATGTCAGACAAGTGAACTTACCTCCAGAGTAAAGCAATATAGGTCATACCTGTATATAATATAATTTTTGGCTTTGTTTGTCAAACGAATACATATTTAAAATCATTAATTTTAAGGGGACTGTATTTAAAAATTTTTAAATGCTTGTTTTTGCGTAATAAAAAAATTGAAAAATAAAATATTTCGTAATATTTTTATCTTTTCTGAAAAAAGGTGTTGACATTTTTTGCATTGGGATATATAATCATTATGTAATAAATTTGCTTTTTCCTTTTTTCATATACCTTCCAACTAACGCAAGGGCAGAAACTTTATGTTTCTGCCCTTGCGTTTTAAAAGAGGCGGTTTAATTGTCTGAAAATCTTGGATTATATATTCATATTCCGTTTTGCGGAAAAAAGTGCCCCTATTGCGGCTTTTACTCCGTGCCGTATCGCAAGGACGCGGTGCGGCTTTATTGCTCGGAGCTTGAAAACAAAATCAGGCTTTGCGGCAAACGCTTCTCCTCTCGCGTGGCAGATACTATATATATCGGCGGAGGAACTCCGTCTATTATAGGCGACAGGGCGCTTATCGGCATTCTTGAAAGCATATACGACAGCTTTTCCTGCTGCGACCCTGAGGTCACCATAGAGGTTAATCCAAGCTCCGGCTCAATGCTTGATTTCGCCGCGCTTAGGCGTTCGGGCGTTAACAGGGTATCTATTGGTATGCAGTCGGCTGTAGAAAGCGAGTTAAAGCTTCTTCAAAGACGTCACACAAGGGAGGACGTTAAAAGGCTTGTGTATAATGTGAAAGACGCCGGAATTGATAACGTATCTATCGACCTTATGTGCTGTATTCCGAATCAGAGCCTTGAAACGCTCGGCGAGTCTATAGAATTTTGTTGTTCGCTCGATGTTTCTCATATCTCTTCCTATATGCTAAGCATTGAGGAGGGAACGGCGTTTTACGGCATTAAGGACAGCCTTAAGCTTGCGAATGAGGACGAAGAAAAGCAGATGTATTTGTATATGTGCCGGCAGCTTGAAAAGCACGGCTATGCGCAGTATGAAATTTCCAACTTTGCGAAAAAGGGATATGAAAGCAAAAATAATTTAAAATATTGGAACTGCGACGATTACCTCGGAATAGGGCCCTCGGCGCATTCACTGATAGACAAAAAGAGATTTTATTTTGGCGAATCGCTTGATGACTTTTATTCGGGTAAAATTTTGTTTGAGCCTGACGGCGGCTCGCCGGAGGAATATTCGATGCTCAGGCTCAGACTTACAGAAGGACTGCGCGGAGATTTATACAGAGAAAGATTTGGTACAGAAATTCCGAGCGAGTATATAAGCAGAGCGCTTAAGCTTGAAAAGCACGGCCTTGTAAAGGTTGACGGCGAGCGTATCAGGCTTACCCCGAACGGATTTTTACTCTCAAACGCCGTAACGGCAAGGATTTTGTGGGACTGAGTGTTTATCAGTAGAAGAAGCGGACAAATTTAATGCTGTAAAAATCGCAGCTTGTCAGTGTGTTTGTGTTTGCCTTGTCAACCTCATTTATTAAAACATAGTTTGCGCCGATTCCAAGCAGAAAGCCCTCTTTTGTAACGACCGTGTCGTTTCCTATGAGCATTTGTATTTCTACTCTCCTGCCTATTTGGGTGCGCATAAAGCCGTTAAGGTACTGTATGCTTTCTCCCGTGACAGGAAAGGGCTGATTAAATTCGGTTATCGGCGCGACGTCCGAGCCTGCCGGAATTCCGTTTGTCATCGGAGTTCCGAGTGTTTGCTGAGGCATCGACATATTATACCCGTATGAGCCGCTTATGCTCTCGTCTATCGAGGTAGTGCCGCCTGAGGTGGATACGGAGTCGCTGACGGATGTATAATCCGGCGTTGACTGCGGGCCGGGCGCTGCCATTGGCGAGCCTGCGCCGACAGAATTGCTGCCCGGTATGGACGTAATTATAGGTTCTCCTATAGCCTCCTCAAGCGTTCTGAGCTTTCTTTCAACCTCCGGGTTAGGTATCTCTCTCGCTCTAAGCTGTATGTTGTAGCTTGCAATTTGTTCAAGTGACGGAGTGTTCGGCACTACGTTGCCTGTAAATTCGCACGGGCCGCCGGCGCAGTCGCCGGTAATGCCGTAGATTTTTCCGAAATCAATGCTGTTGTTGTTCATAAAATACCTCCGTTATGTCAGTTTGTATTTTTCTGTCGGTGCATAAAAGCAGTGTGCTCCGACGTGGCTGTAAAAAACGCCGATTTGGTTTGCAGGGAAATATGTTGGGCAGGTTTCGGAATAAGGATTAAAAAAGAACAGCGAATTTCCCACCGCCGCAAGCGTGTTGCCTGCGAGAGCCCAGTCAACAATTGAGTATTGTATATCCGTCGGATTCATATTGTATATGTTTTGCGGGTTGTATTCTCCGCCGACCGTCGTCCGCATACAGACGAATTGATATTGCTGCTCTATTATCGCCCTAACGTCGCCGCCGTTGCTTACTCTCGCGAATTCGCCGTATCCTATGTTTGTACGGTTCATTATGACGGAGGCAACAGCTCGCATTCCATCCTGACCCTCCCCGCAGGCTTAAAACAAAGCACATAAATTTAAATTTGGCTCAAACGCCGCATTCGCCGCAAAAGCCTTTATAAATTGTAAGTGAATTATTTTTAAAATTGCTTAGGCAAATGATTTTTAATTAAATAAAAAAGATATAAAATGAGCGCCGAAGATTTCGGCGTTTTTGCATGTCGATAAACATATTTTTTAATAAGTTTTCGTATGCTGTAGCCTTAAAATTTGGTTTTAAACGTGTAGCTGACGCCTGCCGTAAGCCCCTTTTACTCGTTCAAAAAATTTTTTATTATAAAGTATTGATTTACGGGTATAAGGATTAATTAAGAAAAAATTCTCTGTGCGAAAATGATGAGGTGCAGGAGAAGCGAAGCTTCTCCTGCAAAAAAATAAAACCTTAAGCAGCAGTCCCACTGCGTAGCAGTGCTGACTGCGGTTCAAGGATTATATGGACAAAACTGCTTTTTCGACATTCTGGAGCGCCGAAGATTTCGGCGTTTTTTTATATCCGCCGATATTTCGCATAGGGCAGGGCGATTGCGCGATTTTTTAAGTCGATTTCAAATATCTTGCGTTGTCGAATGTAAAATTCTTTACTTTTCCACAAAGGCAGGTTAAATATGTTGTTATAAATTACTCAAGCTTGGTAAAAATTTAACATATTGTTTTTGCCTATTTTATGAATAATTTTTTAAATAATTCTGAACGGGAATTAAAAACCGTTATTTATGTTGAACAAAAGATGTTGTCTGATTTGACGACTTTTAAACAAAATGTTATAATGTCAACAGTAAATTGTTTCATAAACATTTATGGGTTTTATGTCTGAAATTTTGAAGATTTTGAGGTTTTTATTATGACAAAGGAATCTATGCAGACTGAGGAACGCAAACAAAAGAATAAAAAATTTATCGGGCGCATTAAAGGTAAGGTTAGGCTGAGAACAACGGTTATAATTTTCTTTGTTGCGCTTTTTGCTGTAACTACGGGTACTTACGCGTGGTTTACCCTCAACACATTTTCCGCAGTAAACAATCTTGAAATGACGATCGGCACAGGAGCGCAGCTTCTTGTTTCAACCGAGGATCACGGCGATGACCTTTCAAAATACTCGAAGGTGATTACTAACGAGATGATCGACGATTATCTCAGCAAGTACGATATAAAGCTTTCGGAAGTGCTTCTCGATCCGCTGACCTCCGACAAGGGCGTTGAGTTTTTCACGCAGTTCGGCGACAAGAGAAGTGAAAACGGCGGAGGATTTTTGGAATTTCCGATTTACTTTATCGCCACTAAGGATATGTACGTTCATCTTTCATCGGACAATACCGCGAGAGGCAAGGATGACGGCTCTAAGGTTTCAACGACTGATGACGGAGCAAAGGCAGACGTTGTTAATTGTCCGAGAGTTTCGTTTGAGCAAGGCGGAAGCACAAAAATTTGGGAGCCTAATAAGGGCGCTGCCGTTGCCGGACAAAGCACCTTTGATTTGCCGTCGCCAATGAAATACACTGACGGCACAAGGCTTTTTAAGCTTGATAAAATGACCCCGAAAAGAGTAATGGTCAGAATATGGGTCGAGGGCGAGGATCCCGAATGTGACGATGACGTTCAGGACGCGCATTTAAAGATTCAAATGTGCTTTATGGGAACAGACGAAAACAACGAGGCTGTCGCGTAGCTTTAAAATAAAGACGGAAAAGACGGAGCGAAATTGCTCCGCTTATATAAGCGGAAGGGTAAGACCTTAGGGTCTTACCCAAAGGTACTCTGATTAGCAAAACATTAACAATTCGGGAGGAATTGAAATTGTTTAATAAAAAACCGAAAAAGACAGAACAGTTTACTCCTTCTGATTTGTCAAGACTGTCAAATAAGGAAGACAGGCAGGCAAAAAAGGGCGAGAGCTTATTCAAAAGATTTTCGGCACGAAGAAGCTCAAAGGAGCTTTCAAGAACACAGCGCTGGAAGCGCAGGGGCGCATGGGCTCTGTCGGCGCTTGTTGTCGGGCTTTTGATACTGTGGATTATTTCGATGATAACCTCACAATACGGCGACCTTGTAATCAGCGTTGAAAGAACGGCAAGGGGCAAGGGCATTACCGTCAGCGAGAAAAAGAACGTTGATAGCGGCGTTACAATCTTAAGCGCCGACAAGGTTGCGAATGTTACAAATATTACATACGAGTGGCTGCCGCTTAAGGAGCTTGACAAAAAGGAAGGCAGCTACAACGGCAAGAATTATCTTGCATATACCTTTTATCTCAGAAACGATGGCACGGAAAAGGTCGATTATAACGGCGAGCTTCAGATAAAAGGCGTGTCAAAAAGTATGGACGAGTCTGTAAGAGTTATGGTCTATAAAAACGGCGAGCCTGAAATTTACGGCAAGCACAAATACAAAAGCGACGAGCCGGAGGAGGACGCAACAGCTTTTGTAAGCGACGACGTGATAATGACCACATCTACAAAGGACTTTAAACCGGGAGCAATGGATAAATACACGATTGTTTCCTGGGTTGAGGGCAACGATCCTGAATGCATCAACGACATAATGGGCGGCTTTATAAGAATGAATATGCTCTTCAATATTGCTGACGATGAAGAGCAGAGCCCGTGAGTTGTTGATCGCTGGATATATTAAAATCTCTCCTCTGTGTTGGAGGAAATAATTTAAGGAGGATTTCTAAATGAAAACAAAACAAAGCTTTAGGAAGAAAGCTCTATTATCTTCCGTTGCAATGCTGCTTGTTGCGGCAGTAGCTGTTGGTTCGGCAACCTTCGCATGGTTTACGCAGAATGATTCAGCAACTGCAAGTGGAATTAACTTGCAGACAATGAGAGGAAGCTCACTTAAGGTAAGTTCTCTGAATAATGATTGGGCTTCGTCAATAAACTACAATAAGGGACAAACTGACGATAAGTTTAAAATGTATCCTGCGTCTACTGCTGATGGTGTATCTTGGTTTCATACTCATGCCGCTGCAGCTGGTAATTTTACATCGACTACTGCTGAGATTGAAAATGTAAGTGATAATGAAAATGGTCATTATTATTTTGCAGACATGCTTAATGTGCAATGCCCGGCTGACGGTGCAAATAATTACGAGGATATTAAAATTGTTCTTACCAATTTTAGCGGTAATGTAAGCGGTAATCCCCAAAAGAATACTTACACAAAAATTGCGCTGGTTGAAGTTCAAAGTAAAGAAGTTCATACTCCAAAAGGAGATGTAAGTTTTGTAGATTCTGTATATGGAAATGATAATGAAGAGTATCAAGCCATTAAAGACTCTAATCGTGGTGCTGCTGGTGGTTACACTACACCTATTACAACTAAAGCCATAACAAATTCTACAACTTCCTTAGTATCTCCGTTCTCTCTTTCACCGGGCGAGGAAAAGTACTTTATGCTGTATATTTGGTTTGAAGGACAGGATAAAAACTGTTATGATAATGCCGGCTTTAATGAGTTGGGTAATTTGAATTTTGTAGTTAGCGGCACAAGAGTTTTAGGCGATTAATAAAATTTTAAAATTAAATTTGTTTCTTTTGCTTATGTGCTTTACATAATTCAATATTAAAACATAAGCTTAGTGCGATTGGAGATTCCGTAAATGCAAATGTTTAAAAAAGTTATAAACATAATTATAGACGTTTTGATAGTTATAATGCTTATCATATCGGCGGCTGTCGCGGCAATGTCGCTGACATCACGGCAGGACGGAATCTCCAATCTTTTTGGCTATGCTCCGCTTAGCGTTCAGTCGGATTCAATGGAACCCACCTTTGAGCAGGGCGATCTTATAATCTCAAAGGTTATTGAGGAAAGCACCGTTATAAATGAGGGCGATATTATCACCTTTAATGAAGATGTTGGCGGTGCTCAGTTTGTAAACACACATAGGGTGATAAAGGTTGATGAATCCGGCGGCATTGCTTTTTACACTACGAGAGGTGACAACGCCCCAAAGGACAGCACCGAGACGGTGTCTAAAATTGACGTTCTTGGCGTTTATACCGGTACTAACCTTAAGGGCGTTGGAAATGTGTACGACTTCTTAACAAGTCAGCTCGGTTTCTTCCTCGTTATTTTGCTGCCTCTTATCCTGTTCTTTATCTATGAGGTGTTCAGAGTTATCAGAAATCTTATGGAGTACAACAG
This sequence comes from uncultured Clostridia bacterium, assembly GCA_947595635.1. GTDB lineage: Bacteria > Bacillota > Clostridia > Oscillospirales > Acutalibacteraceae > UBA7067. Next base: position 23,242 of record CANQEU010000022.1, on the reverse strand, counting down.
GGAAAAGGCGTTTAACGAGGCTGTCGAAACAGCGAGCGCTAACAACGGCGGTTTGTCGGAAGAGGAGCTTAAAATCGCTGTTGAAAAATATCTTGCTCAGCAGGCGAAGGAAAAAGAGCAGGATGATGTGTCGGGCTCACTCGATATTCAACTTGAGGACAACGGCACAAATGCTGATGACACAGAGGAATAACATATGTGATCTTTTCTGCAGGTCAGCAATGCAGAAAAGATCCTTGCCTCCCTGTGACGTTGGAAAAATCTTTTTAAGAACATTAAAAGGAGAGGTAACGTGGATACTATTTTTGGATTTTTATTTGAATTTTTGGGTCAGTTCTTCTGGTCCCTGTGGTCAATAATTCTCGGTATATTTAACGGCATAGGCGGAATGTTTGATTTTCCCGCTTATTTGAAAATAATTAATAATTACACCACGGAGCTCGGCGGACTTGCCTGGGTCATAGCGATTATCGCTATTCTTGCTTTGGCGGCTGTTTTGTTCCTGATAGTTTTCCTTATTGTAATGTCCTTAAAAAAGCTTTTCCGCTTTCGCAAAAAGGTTAAAGACACTAACGACTTAGTCGATGAGGTAAACGCTCTTAATAAAGAGGTTATGCGCCTTAATCTTGAAAAGGATAAGATACTTTCGATGAAGGTTTCGCAGATTGGTCTTAATCCAAACGAGATTTCAGAGCTTACCGGCGAAGAGATGGAGGCTCTCACATCAGGAGAGCAGGCGGAAGAGGGCGAACCGAGATTTTACAAGCTCAACGAAATCGACGATCTCTGGAAGGGATATGTTCCGCCGATTTATGATAACTCTATTACACTGCCGGAGCTTTGCGAAAGATTCAGAAATTTTGCTTGCTCAAGACTCGGCCTTTATTACGACATAAAGATTATAAGACTCTTTATTGCGGCTTTTGCTTCAACAAGGCTGATTATTCTACAGGGTATTTCCGGTACCGGTAAAACCTCGCTTCCTTACGCGTTCGGTAAGTTTGTAAGCAACGACGCGGTAATTGCATCTGTTCAGCCGTCGTGGAGAGATCGCTCGGAGCTTTTCGGTTACTTCAACGAGTTTACAAAGCGCTATAACGAAACAGAGCTTTTAAGGGCTATGTACGAAGCTTCCTACAACGACAATGTTTACGCTGTTATACTCGACGAAATGAACATTGCCCGCGTTGAGTATTATTTTGCAGAAATGCTGTCTATACTCGAAATGCCCTCACAGGATGAATGGGTAGTTGATATTGTTCCTAACGCATGGTCAAACGACCCTGAGCATCTTGACAACGGCAAGCTTACAATACCGCCTAATATGTGGTATATCGGCACCGCCAACAACGACGACTCAACCTTTGCGATCACAGATAAGGTTTACGACCGTGCTATGCCGATTGACATCAATACAAAGGGAATTGAATTTGACGCTCCCGACACAGAGCCAGTCTGCATAAATTACAAGCATTTTGAAAAGCTGCTTGAAGACGCAAAGGCTGATAATCAGGTTTCAAACGACCTTATTAAGAAGGTCAATCTCCTTGACGATTATGTTATCAAGCATTTCCGCATAGCCTTCGGTAACCGTATTGTCAAGCAAATGAGGGACTATGTTCCGGCATATGTAGGCTGCGGCGGTACTGAGGTCGACGGTCTTGACTATGTTCTTGCAAGAAAGGTTTTCCGCAAATTTGAGTCGCTCAATCTTTCCTACATAAGAGATGAGATAGACGGACTTTGCGCTTATCTTGACGAGCTTTTCGGCGAGGAAAATATGAACGAATGCAAGGATTACTTGAGAATGCTTAAAAAGCTCGTATAGTTTTCCTTTGCAAATAACATTATGAAAGGTGAGTAAAATTTATGGTTGATTTCAGCAGGTATTATCGTGCTTATATGTATATGCAGGAGATCCTGTCGCAGGATTTTACTCACAATTATTTGGAGAGAAGTATGGCGGATTCCGACGACGGAACCGATGTGCTCAATGGCAGAACCCATGAAAAGGTTATTGATATGGACTGGGTGCTTGCGTTTGAGGACGCGCTGCCATACATACAAAACGCAATTGAAGAACAGCGCAGATTCATTCAGCAGGTTGAAAATGTTGTAAGAATTGAAAAGGCAAAAAGAATTACAACTGATTCCGTCAAGCACCTTGCACAGCACACAAACTACATTGCAAAGGTAGAGGGCGACAAGGTTACTCCGAATAAAATACTGAATGTTGAAAGAGAAGAAAACTTTGAAATTTACGAAAACAGGTTTTTATACACGCTCATAAACAATGCTCTAAGATTTGTTGACGACAAGTACTCTAATCTTAAAAACGCGCCGACCGATTCATTCAATCAGATTAATATCAAAAGACATCTTGTGCTGAATCAGCAGGTCGTTGATTTTAATATTGACTATGTAAACGAAAGTCACGAAACCTACGCCGAGGATCTCGACGTGCTCGACCTTTCGACCCTATCCGACTTTGACCGTATCAGAAGGATAAGGCTTACGCTTAACGATTTTCTGTCAACGCCGCTTATGAAGGCTCTTGTAAAAGCGCCGCTTGTGCATCCGCCATTACAGCAGACTAACCTGCTTAAGAAAAATCCGAACTTTAAAAAAGCTGTTGAGCTTTGGAATTTTCTTGAAAGCTACAAAAAGCCCGGATTTGAAATAATAGGCGAGGAGCACTCCGGCAAAATGCCGCAGCAGGTGCAAAAGGATATGTACCTTGCAATGGGCTTTGAGCATTTTATGCTGTCAATCAGCACCAATCCGGCGCTTCGCAGAATGCTTCAGGATAAATACGAGGAAGAATGCAGGCGAATAGAGGAGGAGAACCGCCGTCCCGAAGACGAGCTTAGAAAAATCATAGAGGCGCAGGTGACCGCTCGTAACCAAGAGGAAATGAACGGTTACCTGAATCAGATAAGAGAAAGAGAAAAAAGGATTATTGAGCTTCAGGCTGAAATAAATAATTTAAAGCTTATTCTCGACCAAAGGGAGCAGCAGATACATGTTTTACAGGGGCAAATATCGGCGCTTAGAGATCAGGTCGACAGGTATGAGCAGGAGCTTAAGAAAACAAAGCTTTTACTGCTTGAGGCTGAAAATAAGATTAAGGAGCAGCAGGAGCTTATCGAGCGCCAGCGCTCCGAAATAGAAAGGCTTAACGCTGAAATTGAGCAAAAGAACACGCTTATTGCATCTCTTGAGGAGAAGAACGCGCAGCTTGAAAAGCAGGTTGCGGCGCTTACTGATGAAAACGCCGTGCTCAAAGCAAAGCTTGCGGAGTGTGAGGCTGAAATAGCCGGGCTTACATCTCAGGTCGAGCAGCTCACTCAAAAGGTTCAGCAGTGCGAGCAGACCATAGCTTCTCTTGAGTCAAAGGTAAGCGAGCAGGCAGGCGTGATAACCTCTCAGGCGGCGGCGATTGCCGGCCTTGAGGGTCAAAACGCACAGCTTAAGTCATCGCTTGAGGCTGAAACAGCACAGCATAAGCTTGACGTTGAAAATCAGCGAGCCGATTATGAAAGCAAACTGCTTTCTCAAAAGAACGGCTTTGAAGAAAAAATCAGCAGGGCAGAAGCCGAATACAACGGCACTTTGGCGTCTATTAAGGAGTCTAATAAAAAAGAGCTCGACGCGTTAAGGCAGTCCTGCGATGAAAAAATATTCAGCAGTCAAAAGGAATGCGAGGCAAAGCTGCTTGACGCGCAGGTTGCCTTTGACAAAGAAAAAAGCGACATTGAGCGCAGCAACAATAAACGCCTCGATTCACAGAAAAAGCTGTATGAGGATAAAATATCCTCGGTTACAAAGGAAAAGGATAAGGCATATGCCGTGGAGGAGCGCAAGTTTAAATCTAAGCTTGCAAAGCTTGAAAAGCAGATGAACTCTGATTATAACGACAAGCTCAGGCAAATCAGAGCGCAGGCAGCAAAAGAGATTGCCGCGGCAAAGAAAAAGGCAAAGGAAGAAATTAAGCTTGTAAAGCAAAAGGCAAAAAAGAAAATGTTTACCGAAGACGAGCTTATGCATCTTGATTGATTTTAAACTACTTTTTAGGAAGGAGTATTAAGGGTGAAAAAAATCAAATTTGCACTTTTCAAAAACTTAATACTGTCTTCCGTTTTGCTTGTAACGATAATTATTCTTACCTTTTCGTGGTTTACCCAAAGCACAGAGGCAAACGCGGAGGGAATTTATATTAAGTGTGAAATTCCGCCGGGCATTGAGGTCGCGGTAGTTAAGCCGGGAGAAACGCCTGAAAGCAACCAATACTCCTCCGGCTCCGTCGTTTTGAGCAAGGATAATCAAGAATTTTTAAGCGAGCTTGATCTTGCGAATATAACAGGCGACGGAAAAACCTTTTACGAGCCGCTTTTAACTCAAACCGGCAACGGAGCTACGCCCGATCTCACAGGCGACGGCGACTGGGATAAGGCTTCGGCAAACGTCTCATATATAAGCTTTGACCTTTATATTCGCTCAAAGGAGGAGAAAAAAATATCCCTTCTTTCAGATTCGAATATGTCAACTGTCGCGAATGTAATTACCGGCAAGGATTCGGCAAACAAAAGCACAGAGGGCGATTTTTCAAGAGATTGCATTGTCGGCGCGACAAGGCTTTCAATGCTTGACAGCTCCAATAACAGGATTATGCTCTGGATTCCGCGCCCGGATCTCAAAATCGTATATGACGAAGAAAATATACGGATGGATACCGACGTAGCAAAAAGTGAATATTCCGGTGAAACATACACGCACACATACTGCACCATAGACCAGACCGGTAAAAAGGTCAGAAAAACCGACAGCGACGCAATTACCTCGTCTAAGGACGCCTCAACGTCAAAATATGTCTTTGGCGAAAACAAGGAAATTACCGTCCTTTCCGATTTGGATGAAAACGAATATTATACAAGCCATGTAAGATGCAACATTTGGCTTGAGGGCGAAGACAGCGAAGCAAGAATGGCGCTTGTAAACGGCAGATTTCAGGTATTCCTTGATCTTGACTCTGATTGATTTTTTGAAAGGAGGAGCGCATTATGAAGTATAAAAGATTGGCAGACGATTCTACATCGGATATGTCAAAAAAACGCAGCTTCGGTTTAAAAAAGCTGCTGTACGTTTGTGCTGCGCTTGTCCTGTTGATTGCTGTTTTTATAAGCTCAACCTTTTCTTGGTTCGTGTCAAAGGATAGCGCAAATATAAAATCCGACCCGTTTGTTATCGAGGCAGGCGACGGTCTGCGTGTGAACGAGGGCGAGGATCTTACAAATAACATTATTTTGGATAATATTACGCTTGAGGAGGCTTCAAGCGTTGACGGCAGAAATTTCTTTTTGCCGACAAAGGGAACATTCACTTCAAATACCGATGAAATGACATTCAGAGAGGGAACTGCCGGAGATAAAAACGTCAAGTATTGGTGCAAGGATTTTACGCTTCACGCAGACTCTGAAACAACATATATCTACGTTAAGAATTATAAGGTTCAGGTTGGCGACCAAACCTTTGACGGCTCCACAAAAATTCTGTATGACTCAAGCGGCAAGCCCTATAAACAGGAAAAGCACAAGCCATGTCCCGTTAGAGTTGCGTTTATTACAGACAGCGGTATAAAGCCTATTGTAATAGACCCAACAGCAATTATAAATAATTACGTAAAAGTCTTTAACGCCGTCGATACAATCGACGAAAACGGCAAACCCACCACCGCTCAGACAAGCGCGGAATCATTTACGGAGTATTATTACGGAACAGGTCAGCCCATATTCACTCTGCTTGGAACAAAGCCTCTTGACGTTACAATGGTTGTTTGGCTTGAGGGCACAGGCGATAACTGGGACTATTACGCGGGTAAAAAGATTTCAGTCGATATTGAGCTTGAAAGCAACTGGAAGGATATGGAGCCGATACGGTTTGTCGATGATACCGTCGGAGATAACGGCAAAGCTGAAGACGGCCACTGGATTCAGGGCAGCGGCGCGAATAACTGTATAATTCTGATGAGTTATAAAGACAGCAACACGGTCAAAACCGTTGTAATGGATGAAATTGATAACACTCATTGGTTGGCATATCTGCCCAAAAGCGTGTTGACCGATATATCCTTTTACAGATACAGTATTTCTGACGAAACGATATATAATGCGTGGCACACCAAGGCGGACATCAACAACGAGCTGAACGACACGTCTCAAGAATGGGTAGATTCCTACAAAACTCCGCTTCAGGAGTCGCGAACGGTAGACGGCAAGAACGAAACTGTATATACTGCCCTGCGCGGCAACGGCTACGGTTCCGTTCCTGATGACGACCCGCTATTGGATGAAAAGCGACTTTCTCCATGCGTCGGCTACTGGGGCAAGGTTCCTTCAGGCAGCGGCGGCGGTGGCGGCGGTGGCGGCGACACCGGCGACTGTAGAATTGAAGTTAATCTTGAAGTACCGGATAATCATTTTATACGCGGTGATTTAGACAGCAGCTACGGCACAGCAAACTATGATATGTATGTTTATTTCACTGTAAACGGCACAACTGATAAATATAAAATGAATTACAGCAACGGAAAATGCACATACACGGGGCAATTTCCTGTCGGCGCAATACTCAATTACTTCCAGGCTATAAACAAGTACGATGGTACTGATAAGGGCAGAATAAGTACTACTCCTATAACGATTACAGGCGATTATACATATAACTTCAAGATGGCAGATAATAACGCTTTGGCTGCAAACAGAATTTAATTATAAAGGAGGCGTCACAATGAAAAAAATCAAATGGCTTTCAAAGCTTGTTAAAAATTATAAGCTTTCAGGCGGAAAAAAGATTATACTTTCTATAGTGGCGCTTCTTGAAGTCCTTTTGATAATTACCGTTTCAACTTTTTCGTGGATAGAAACTATTTCTTCAATAGCTATTAAAACAAATAAAGACGGCGGCAATATCGACGTTAGACCGTATACCGTCGCGAATTTAAACGCCGGCTCATATAATACTTCCGTAGATTTGTCAGAATATTTCCGCACAGCAGGCAATGTTCATCTTTCGCCGGCTTCAAGCGCGGACGGAAAAAACTTTTTCTTCCCGGGCGTTATTTCAACAAACGGAAAAGCCGGTTCTTACCGCAAGGGGACTATAAACGATATTAATGTAAATTATATTTCTTTTACTTGTGAGATTAAGCTTCCTACAACAAGCATTTATGAATTTTTCTTCCGTGAGGTGCCGGAAATACTTGTCGGCGAAGATAAAATAAGCAATAACGATGTAAGAATTGCCGTGTCTCTCAACGATTCCGAGCCTAAAATTTACTCTATGAGCGATGCAAAGGAACAGGTTGTCAGCGCCGTGAACGGCGATACGACCGAATCCGATATAAATTCATTTGAAAGCGCTATAGAATCAATGGGCGGCTCGCCTGTTTTTACGGTCGATAACTCCAACAGCTCAAAAACTCAGCGCGTTACCGTTACGCTTTGGCTTCAAAGCCACGGCGACCCGAACGTATATACAGGCAAAGCAGTAAAGGTAAATCATTTTTCCCTCGGTTATGGCAATCCGAAATTTACTGTGAACGCCTATGCCGTAACAAACGGCACGGTTAATAATAAGACGGGCGGCATGGTAGCTATAGATACCGGCTCCGGATATGGCGATGAGGCTGCTCATGCTACCGATGTTGTTCAATCGGGAACAACGGTTAGCTTTACGGCTTCGGCTCAGGCAGGTTATACCTTTGAGGGCTGGTATAGAGATTCAACCTTGACTTCATCTTCAAGGGTTTCTACCCAAAATACATATCAAGAGGCTGTAAATAAAAATGTAAACTTATATGCAAAATTCAGCCAGAACTTTACAATAAATATCAGCGCTGATTCAACCGGAGGCAGTGTCGGCTTCACAAGCAGCGGCGGCTATGTGAGCACGCACAAAACCGTTACATACGGCTCAACCGTTAGTATTTATGCCGTTCCAAAGTCCGGCTATTCATTTAGCGGCTGGTACTCTTCGTCCGCTGACACCAGTGTCGATTATTCTGATAGTCCGCATACATTTACGGTAAACGCTTCAACCGGCTCAAGAACATATTACGCTAAATTTAAAAAGGAACAGTACACCACAACGATTTATTTTGAACCGAGGAGCGGCTTTACATCCTACAACGCCTATATTTACGATGACGATGAAAATACATACAACGGTACTTGGTCGGGCAATAGCTTGTCGAAGGACAGCGCTACAGGATATTATAAATGCTCGTTTAAAACTGATGATCAACGCAAATTCTATGTAATAATCAGCAATAACGGAAGTAATCAATATCCGGCTTCCGGTTCACAAGGCCTTACGGGAACATGCGGAAACACCTATTTGTTCAAAGCGGGTTCTCCGTCGGCGCTTCAGCTTTTCGACCCAACTGCAACCGTTAAAATCACATTCGACGCCTCGTCTATCTCAAGTTGGGTAGGAAATGATGGGTGTTCAATCTTCCTTACGGATAAAACAGCGTCTAAAAATTATTCCATGACTAAAAGCGGCAATACTTTCACTGCCACTGTGCCAAGTACGGTTACAAATATTGAGTTTTATCGCTCGGACAGCATAAGCGGCACTCATCATAATACCTGGTCGGCAGGCGACAGAGGCTCAAAAACAAAATATGTGGCATCCAGTCCCGGTACCGGAAGCTGGCAATAAATTTTCATCAGATAAGGAGGTGCAGCCATGAAAAAATCTAAGCTTTTAATTGTAATATCTCTCGGAGTAGTGCTGTGTATGCTAACGCTCACAACAAATACCTTTTCATGGTTTTCACGTCCTTACACCTCAAACGGAAACGGCTTGAGCTACAGCGAATCCTTTGATACTTCTACAGGCGAAAACATTTCAATGGTGACATATGAATCATCCGACGATGGCAAAACATTTGACGAAAGCACTCCCGTAACTGATTTTTCCTGCAATAATCTCCCACCCGTAAAATATTTAGAAAGCGAATCGGAATTTCAAAACCGCAAATACTATCGCACGGATATAATAAATTCCGGCGACACTGCGCAGACGGTTTCGCTTTATATGTCTAACCTTGCATTTATGCCGGATTCTGTAGGCAAGTTTACGGTCGGGGTCAATTATCCTCTTAGAACCTACAAGACATATTTGAATAATGCTGTGAATAAAAGTCGGCTTGGAAGTCTTGTAAGCGTGAACAAGCAAAATGTTTATCTGGGACTTCACAGCGACCCTAATGAAATGAATACGCTTACATCAAGAGAGCCGTATGTTCACGGCTGGGACAATTCCGGAGTTGTGAGCGACTGCTCCTGGGCGGATAGAGACGACGTAAAAGCAACAGGGAAATATTCAATTGACGGTAAATGGAATAATGAAGAACAGGTTTTTAATATGTACGCCATGTGCATAGATTCTCAGTGTACTAACTTCATGATGTTTGACAAAGACACGCCAAAAGGCTATGGCGGCACTCAGCCATCAATTTCAAGCAACAATACTATTATTTTTTATGAATACGGCGGCGCCTGTTCTGCTGAGGCAAGGATGTCCGGCACCGCCGCGAAGATGGAATCATACTATAAATCCGCCGATATTGTCGCGGGCGAGTCCCTTAGTGTGCCGGCGATAGGTTATAATATTACTTATTATTCCCAAAACGAGGGTATTGCTTCTGTCAATAAGACGAGCGGTCTTGTAACAGGTAAAAGCGCTGGTACAACGAAAATTACGGCAGTTTCTGAAGGAGTTTACGGCGATACAATAAAGCAGGAATGTATAGTTACGGTTTATGACAACAAGCTTCCTGCCGCCGGTGATTTTCCAATCGTCACAAACATAAAGATAGAGCCTAAAACAGAGGACGGCGACACAAAGGAATCAGTTTACTGGTACATAATTAACGATTCAAATTCAAATTCGCTGTCTTATGTTCTCCCTGATATTTATCTCACATTGTGATACATCATAAAAAATTTTTCTTAAGACTTAAATTTAAATTTCTCGTTATTTAAATTTTATGCTTTGTCCTGCTTCCCTTTAAAACTGCGGACAGGCTGTGAATTTTAAGCACAAGGAGCTTTATTTTGTGAAGGCGAAATCCGTATTTAAAAAAATATTCAATATATTTCTTACAGTATTTTTAATTGCGCTTATTGCAATAATAGTCCTTACGTTAGTTTTGCGCATAACCGGCAATACGCCAAGCGTTGCCGGTTATATGATTTTTCGGGTTTCGTCCGGGAGTATGGAGCCGCAGCTTAATGTTGGCGATATTATACTTTCTAAGGAGATAAGCGATATATCCGAGCTTAAGCCCGGCGATATTGTATCATACAAGGGTATGCACGGCGATACTCAGGGAAAGCTTATCACACACAAGGTCGTTAAGGGCGCTTACAGCGAGGACGGAAAAAAATATATAGTAACAAGGGGAATTGCAAACTCCGACGACGACGCCCCCGTATCTGAGGAACAGATAGTCGGCGTAATGCTTTGCAAGGTTCCGCTGCTCGGCGAGTTATACGGATTTTTCCTTACTCCGTGGGGGCTGATAGCGGCAATAGTCCTTATCCTGCTTGCGTTTTCAGGTGAATTTTGGAATATATTTAAGCTTTCTCGCGGCGAAAGAGATGATACGCCGGAGATTTCGGAGGATACCATTCAAAAGGCTGTTGAAAGCTATAAAAAAGAAAAAGAAAATTCAGCTTTAGATAGCGGACAGGCGCAGGAAGGACTAATTCTCGAACAGCCGTGCGACGGCATGGAAGAAAATAATAATGATGAATAAATGAGAGAGGCGTTCAAATCGAATGCCTCTCACTTTTGTTTTAAACGAATTTTGCAAGCCGAGCCTTCCTGTGATATAATATTGACAATATTCAGTAAAGCCGAGATGAAATATGAAAAAAATTGTTATAGGCATTCTCGCCCATGTCGATTCGGGCAAAACAACATTATCAGAGGCTATGTTATATCTCTCAGGCAATATAAGAAAGCTTGGCAGGGTGGATCACGGAGATTCTTTTTTAGACACCTTCCGCCTTGAGCGTGACAGGGGAATAACTATTTTTTCAAAGCAAGCCGTATTAAAATACAATAACACTGAATTTACTCTGCTTGATACGCCCGGTCACGTTGATTTTTCTGCCGAAACCGAGCGGACGCTTCAGGTGCTTGACTATGCGGTTTTGCTTGTAAGCGCGTCTGACGGAATACAGGGTCACACCCATACGCTTTGGCGGCTGCTTGAAAAATATAATGTGCCGTGTTTTATTTTTGTAAATAAGATGGATATTTGCGGCTCAAACAGGCAGTATGTGCTAAACGAGCTAAAAGCAAAATTCGGCGACGGCTGCGTTGACTTTGGCTGCGGCGACGACACGCAGCTTTATGAGAATATTTCTCTTTGCGACGAACGCTTGCTTGATTTATATTATGAAAACAACACAATTCAAAGAGAGGATATTGCCGCCGCCGTAAAATCCCGAAAGCTGTTTCCCTGTATGTTTGGCTCTGCGCTCAAGCTTGACGGCGTTGACGAGCTGCTTCGGTGTATTGACGACTGCACGATTATGCCGGAGTATGGAAAAGAATTTTCCGGCAGAGTATTTAAAATATCGGAGGAAAAGGGGCAAAGACTTACTTTTTTAAAGGTCACCGGCGGATGTCTGCGTGTAAAGGACATACTAAGCAGCGACAAAAATACCGAAGGCGAAAAGGTAAATCAAATCAGAATATATTCCGGCGACAGCTTTACATCCTGCGCCGAGGCTTTGCCCGGCACCGTGTGCGCCGTAACAGGCATTACCTTCGCAAGACCCGGCGACGGTCTTGGCACGTCCAAGGACTCGGTACTCCCTGTGCTTGAGCCGGTAATGACTTACCGCCTTGAGCTGCCCGACGGAACTGATGTTCACTCAGCGTTTGACAAGCTGAAAATTCTTGAAGCCGAAGACCCTCAGCTTAAGGTGACGTGGAATGAGAGCTTCGGCGAAATTCAGCTTCAGCTAATGGGCGATATTCAGCTTGAAATTCTCAGCTGTGTTATTGAAGAACGCTTCGGAATTAAAGCCTCGTTCGGCAGAGGAAGTATAATATATAAGGAAACGATAACGGATATTGTCGAGGGCGTCGGACATTTTGAGCCGCTTCGGCATTACGCCGAGGTGCACCTGCTGTTGAAGCCGGGCAAGCGAAACAGCGGACTTGAATTTAACAGCGAATGCAAGGAGGACGTTCTTGACAAAAACTGGCAAAGATTGATTCTTACGCATTTGTATGAAAAAAATCATATCGGCGTACTTACCGGCTCGCCTATAACCGATATGGAAATAACTCTTGCTTCCGGCAAGGCTCATCCAAAGCACACCGAGGGCGGAGATTTCAGACAGGCGACATACCGTGCCGTGCGTCAGGGACTTCGCGGCGCAAAAAGCATTCTGCTTGAACCTGTATATGAGTTTAAGCTTGATATACCGCTTGAGTGCCTCGGCAGGGCAATGTCCGACATTCAGCGAATGCACGGCTCGTTTTCTCCGCCGCAGACACAGCAGGAGCGCGCATTGCTCAGCGGCAGCGCTCCCGTATCGGAAATGTATGACTATGCGCGGGAGGTCGCGCAGTTTACAAACGGCAGAGGAAAGCTTGCGTGCAGTTTAAGCGGATATGAGCCTTGTCACAATTCGGACGAGGTTATAGCATCGTTTGCATACGATTGCGACGCAGACGCGGACAACCCGTGCGGCTCTGTCTTTTGCTCTCACGGCGCAGGCGTAAACGTGAAATGGGACGAGGTAAAAAGCCGTATGCATCTTCCAAGCGTGCTTTCAAAGCGCTCGGACGGCGAAGAAAAATCAAGCGGACGGGGCAGGCTGATAAGCTATAAAGATACAGCCGACCTTTTTGCGCTTGATAAAGAGCTTATGCAGATATTCGAACAGACCTACGGCCCTGTAAAAAGCCGAGGCGGCAATCCTTCCGACAGGCATTTTACATTTACGCAGGGCGAACAAATAAAATATAAGCGGCCGAACGCAAAAAAGCAAACCGGTGAAGAGTATCTGCTTGTTGACGGCTACAACGTGATTTTTTCGTGGGAAAAGCTCAATGAAGCCTCAAGCGAAAGCATAGAGGATGCAAGGCATAGGCTGATGAATATTCTGTGCAACTACCAAGGCTATAAAAAATGCGAGGTAATACTTGTGTTTGACGCGTATAAGGTTAAGGGCAACACAAGAGAGGTTGAAAGATATAACAATATAAACATAGTTTACACTAAAGAAGCGGAAACAGCCGATATGTATATTGAAAAGGTGACCCATAAGCTTGCGAAAAACAACAGGGTAAGGGTAGTTACCTCGGACGGGCTTGAACAGCTTATTATTTTCGGCAGCGGTGCGCTTAGAATATCGTCAAAGGAGTTTTTATACGAGGTTCGCAGTGCCGAGGAGGAGATACGCAGAATTATATCCGAAGGCGCTCTGGAATGATTTTTTACATTAAATCAATATAAAAGAATTTTTGCCTGTTTGATACTTGACCGCTGTACCGGCGCAATTCGGTATAGCCGCGGTCTTAGAAAGCATTGTCAAAATATGATTATAAACAAATCTGTGCCGGCGTTTATCGCCGGCTCTTTTGTTCTCAAAAAAATTCATCGTCATATAATGCCATAAAGAGGTGAAAGATATGTCCCGTGAATTTGAAAAGAAAAATGATACAAGGGGAAAAACAGTGGTAAATCTGCACTTCAAGAGCAGTGACAGTGAGTTGATTAAAAAGGCTGTAAATGAAAAAATAAGCGAATTAATAAATACTGAAGCAAAAAACAGCGGAGTTTAGTATCTTTATTATTTTGATTTGGAGTGATGACCTTAAAAAACAAAGCTTCTGTCGGCATTTATTGCCGATTGTCCGATGAGGACAGAAACAAGAGGTTTAAGGAGGACGACAGCCAAAGCATACAGAATCAAAAATCAATGCTTATAGATTATTGCATTGAAAAAAATTGGGACATATATAAAATATATTCGGACGACGACTACAGCGGCGCCGACAGAAACAGACCGGAATGGAAGCGCCTGCTCAAGGACTGTGAGGACGGAAAAATCAATATAGTTCTCTGCAAATCTCTTTCAAGATTTTCCCGTGAGCTTGAAATAATTGAGTCCTATATACACGGAAAATTCCCGTGCTGGGGTGTTCGCTTTGTCGGCGTTGTCGATAATGCGGACACCGATATTGAAGCAAATAAAAAACAGCGCCAGCTAAACAGCCTCACAAACGAATGGTATCTTGAAGATGTATCAAACAATGTCAGGCGAGTTCTGCATCATATGGCGCTGAAAGGTCAGCACACAGGAGCGTTTGCGCCATACGGCTATAAAAAGGATTTGCTTGATAAGCATCGGCTTGTCATCGACGAAAATGCGGCGGAAACGGTAAAAATGATTTTTAATATGTATTGCTCCGGCAAGGGTATAACGCTTATCTGCCGTGAGCTTAATCGTAGGGGAATACCTACGCCGTCGCTTTATAAAAGATTAAACGGAGAGAAATACTACAGCCGGCAGCTTTCACTGCCGCCTCAGCGGCGTATATGGGGAGCGTCATCGGTAGCTTCAATTCTCGACAATGAAATGTATATAGGAAATATGGTGCTTGGCAGACATAAAAACATAAGCTATAAGATACATAAAAAAATGGCTGTGCCAAGGGAAGAATGGTGTATAGCGGAAAATACGCACGAGGCAATAATTGACAATAAAACGTGGGAGCTTGTAAGGCAGATAAGAAACAGCAGAAAAAAGGGCGCGTCAGGCGGCAAAATTTCATCTCCGCTTATATTCAAGCTGTTCTGCGGCGAGTGCGGCGCACCGATGAGCCAGCGGAGCGTTTCCTCGCACAAGGGAAAGTATAAATATCGTTTCCTTTACTGCCCAACCTGCAAAAACTCTGATAATTGCTCAAACTCCACTCAAACGAGTCTTGCAAAGGTAGAACGAATTGTTAAGGATGAACTGAACGGTATACTAAAGGAGTATTACGATGAAAAAATGCTCGTAATAGAAAATAACGCTCCAGATAGCGTGGTCGCACAGCAAAAAAGGCTTTTGTCAGTATCCGCCGCTATAGATAAAAATAAAAGAAGGGCGTATGAGCTTTATCTTGACCGTACGGACGGGATAATTACAAGGGAGCAGTTTGCTGAATTTAATAAGGAAATAGCTAAGGAAACAGAAAGGCTTGAGGCTCTTGAGGATGAGCTGAATGAATCACTCAAAGCCGAACGCGAAAGGGGAGAGGATGAAATCAAGAGGCAAATTAAAAAATACAGTTTGATTGAAGCGCTCAACACAAGGATAATAAACGAATTTATCGACAAAATCACAATCAAAAGATTAGACGGTGAAACAGTAATAGATATTTATTTCTTGATTTGATTTATGCGCTTTATTTTAAGCCTGCCCGCCTGCTTCACATTCTATAAGACGAGCAAAAAGCTCCCTCGTGTCAAAAGCCATAATAACCTCCTTCCGCAATATATTAATATTTTATGGCGAACAGCGGCTTGTGACACAAAATTAAGCCGTCATAAAAAAATATATGAATTAAACTTAAAAGGGCTTAAAAATCAAGCTTAGAGCGAATTTAAAGTTGATTTAATCCCCGTTAAAATTATTAACAAAATATTAACGCGGATATTTTCGCATATGACGAACAGTCAAAAAAAGAGGACAAAAAGGAAAATTATTAAAAAGATGACATTAAATATGACGAAATTGTAAACGAAATATTAAAAAAGTATTCAAATTTTTGCCAAAATTATCTTGACGGGAATATCATTCTAATGTTATTATTAGCTTGCAAATATGTTGCAAAATTTATTAAGAAAAGAGGAGATCACATGAAAATGAAGAAAGTGCTTGTTGCATTATTGCTTACACTTGCATTAATGCTCAGTATCCTACCGGCAGGCGCGGTGACGCCTACTGTAAAAGCACCGGCGAGCGACGGCCGTACACTTTATTTTTACGACCAGCTTGAGGACGAAACCGCCAAAGGCTTTTACAACGCGATGTACACAATGTACGAAACCGATATGTTTAAAAGCGGAAACGAAAATTACGACCTTGTGGAAAATGAAATTGTAACACAAGAGCAGTTAAAGGAATACGCATCCGGCTCACAGCAGCTTCTTAATCAAATGGGCGCTGCAAGAGACGCGTTTTATATGGATTTTGCGGATGTGTTCTATGTTGACTTTTCTTATCTCTCAATAAGAGTAACATTGGATAGCAACGAACAGTATCACGCGTATCTCGGTACAGGCAGAGGCGATACATACTTTACCGAGGGTTTCGATTCCAAGGAAGATGTAGAGCTTGCAGTTACCGAATATGATAAAAAGCTTCAGGAGGCTGTTGACGCAATAAAATCAGCCGCCGGCGACGACGCTACACAGAGAGAGCTTGTTTCAGAGGCTCATCAATATATTATCACACACAATACTTATAAGCTTGAGGACGCATGCGATCCTGCAAACGTAGGCTTTATAAGAACCGCATACGGCTCTATAGTAACGGGCGAATCTGTTTGCGAGGGCTATTCAAGAGGCTTAAAGGTTATTCTTGACAAGCTGAGTATCCCATGTATCCTTGTAAACGGAGTTTACAGACACGATGAAAACGTGCCGGAGCTTCATATGTGGAACTATGTAAAGCTTGACGACGATAAATGGTATGCGATTGACGCTACAATGGACGACCCGATAAATTCAAAGGGCGACTCAGAGGGCGGCGTTGACGGATATGAGAACGACGAGTATCTTCTCGTAGGCGAGGACGTTATGTCTGTTCACCATGTTCCAAACGGCAATGTTTCACCTGTAAACTTTGAATTTAAATATCCTCAGCTTGTTATCAACAAGGCTGAGCTTGCTCACAGAGTAAACCCAAGCAGCGACCTCACCGTAACGATTGAGAACGTAAGGAATCAGGGCGAGTGGGTTCCTGCTTATATAGTAAGCTACAAGGGTATGAACTACGAGCAGGCTGCGAAGCAGGGCAAGTATATAATCGCAAATCTTTATCAGGCGAGCGCCTCAAACGAGGACGAATATCTTTCAACGGGCTGGACATACGCCGATTTGAGCCTTGCTCAGATAACTCCGCGCGACGACGCCTGCGTATTCCCGGCAAGCCATGTTCAGTATGCGGAATTTGCGGTTACTAATATAGCTCCGCGTAATTTCTACTACAACGGCGTTGACACAGGATATATGGATTATCATTATTATGGCGATCCGCTGATGTTTGAAGCGTCAACCGACAAGATAGTAAACGATAGAGCAGACTACGTTGCGCCGCCGTATGTTAAGTCAAGTACAATACCTCAGAATATGAGAATAACAATCGGACAGACATACGACGTTGTTGTAGAATACGATCAGCCGCTCGAAAAGATAGACGAGAACGCTGAAGTAGGCTACAATCTTGAGGTTGAGCCTGATTCTTCACACACCGCAATCGAAAAGAGCAAAATAGAGGAATTTAAATATGACGGCGACAGAAAAATATCGTTTAAATTTACACCGAGCGTAATGTTCGCCGACGACACGACCCTTTATAAATTTAACTTTACGAATCTCCGCGGCAAAATTTCAAAGAAGGTTCCAAACGAGGTTCAGTATATGGCTTCCTTCCCGTGCGCTGTTTGCGCCTACAGGTTCCAGGGAATAGACTGGAATATATTCGGCAAGCCGGCGCTTCTTGAAAACAAGGATCTCTCAACCGAGGGCTGGACAACTAACGACGGTGAATCCGTTGCCGACCAGTTAAAGCACAGAATGGTTCTTGTTGCAACTCAAACAAGCGGCACACAGGCTCAGGAAATGGGCGAAATGATTGCCGAGCAGAACCCTGAGCAGCAGGTTTTGCACAGCGAGACATACAGCATTAATCTGACAGTCTGCAAAAAGCAGGTTATCAAGACAGGTCAGGGCGTAAGAGTATCTCTCGGCTTCCCTGAAGGATACGGCCCTGATGACGAGGGAGTTACATTTAAGGCTTATCACTTCACAAAGAACGACGCGGGCGAGCTTGTCAGCGTTGAAGAAATTGAATGTGTTGTTACAAAATACGGACTAATTGTTGTCTGCGACGCGTTCAGCCCGTTCTCAATTGTGGCTGTAAAGTCCGATGAAAAGGAAGAAGAGCAAAAGCAGGCAAACAAAACCGTCATACTTTCAAGCACACCGGGCGGAGAGATTACAGGCGATTCAAGCATAATGACCTTGAGCCAGCACCAGTATGAATCCGTTAATATCAAGGCTCATGAGGGATATGTTATAGAGAGCCTTACGGTTGGCGGCAAGGACATACCTGTTACCGGCGACAGGAAAACTATGGATTATGAGCTTCGCTATGAAGAGCTTGAGGAGCGCGAGAGCGTTGTTGAGGCTAACTTTGTAGCCGAAAGCGTACAGCAGGCAGAAAGCGATAAGGGCGAGTCTGTTGTTCAGAATGTCATAACACCTGCTGAGATTACTCTTGACTCCGAGATGACAGTCGATAAGTACGGCCCGCTTACCATCGCGCCAAATGTTGCAGATGAAGACAGTGTAGCAAGCTATTCTTATCAGTGGTATAAGGACGGCGTTCAGATGCCTGATCAGAAGAGCAAGGAGCTAAGTCTTGATTATACCGAAAATGACGACGCAGGCACTTATAAAATCGAAGTTAAGAAAACCGTAGGAGAAATAACAACGCCTTCGTTCGCAAGCTGCGCTGTCAGCGTAAACGAGGTTCCTGAGTTTACATCCTCCGCTAAGCTTGACACAACGCTTGAAATAACCAATTACATCAGCAGAGAGGGTAACGCGGTTGTCCCCGAAATGATAGATGGTAAGAAGGTTACAAGCATTGCTGCTGACGCTGTAAAGGATAATCAATATATTCAGAGCGTAACTGTTTCGGAAACCGTTAAAGAAATAGGAAGCGGCGCATTCTCCGGCTGCACACAGCTTAAATCCGCTGTTATTCCGCCTTCCGTAAAGACTATAGGAAACGGTGCGTTTACAGGCTGCGATAACATTACTATTTATGGAATCAAGGGCAGTGAGGCTGAAACATATGCAGGTGCAAACAACCTGACATTTGTAGCTGTTCCTGTTGGTGATGTAAACAACGACGGTCATATATCGGTTGCTGATG
This sequence comes from uncultured Clostridia bacterium, assembly GCA_947595635.1. Lineage (GTDB taxonomy): Bacteria > Bacillota > Clostridia > Oscillospirales > Acutalibacteraceae > UBA7067. Next base: position 3,992 of record CANQEU010000022.1, on the reverse strand, counting down.
CAATACTTGTTCAGAAGCACATCGTTGAGGTATCTCCTTTGTCCGGAACGGACTATATTGCTGCCGACGCCGATTACGATTCAAAAATAACAATATCAGACGCGATAACGATACAAAAGGTTGTAGTCGGAATTAATACGTCCGATTTAGAGCCCTGATTTTCAGCGGATTTCACAATTCGCATTATAATCTCTGATAAATAGGCATAATGAGCCGGCGTTAAGGTTTTTACCTTAACGCCGGCTTCAAACTGTCAAAAGCATTTTTTCCTATGTAATCCTTGAACCGCAGTCAGCACTGCTGCGCAGTGGGACTGCTGCTTAAGATTTTATTTTTTTGCAGGAGAAGCTTCGCTTCTCCTGCACCTCATCATTCTCGCACAAGGGACTTTTGCTTGATTAAGCATTTATACCCGTAAATAAGCCTTTTCAACATGAATTAAAACCAAAGTATTTTTTTGAGCGAACAAAAAAGGGGGATTTAAAGGGGGAGCGTCGGCTCCACGTTTAAACCAAATTTTAAAGCTACAGCAAGTGATAATTTATCAAAAAAATGGTTTATCGACAAACTCAAGCCGCAGAGTAATTTAAATTTATTCGGGCTTTATCCCGCTTACAAGCATTCTTGTGTTTATTTCGTCATAAAGAGTATTAATGCTTTTGTATCCGTTTCTTTCAAACAATTCCTTTAGCTCAGTTATGCTGTAGTATTTGAGCTTTAGAAAATCAGCGACTTCATCGTGACTGCCGGTGCCGTCGTCGTTTTTTACCATTTCGCAAACTATATTAAGACTTCCGCCCGGCTTGAGTGCGCGCTTAATTTCACAAAACGCTTTGTCCGGCTCATCCCAAAAATACACGGCTTCAACCGATACGGCGCAGTCTATCGAGCAGTCGTCAAACGGAAGCTTATAGACGCTTGCCTGTAATATTTTGACTTTACCGTTTTTTACAGAGCCCTTGTTTTTTTTCAGTGCTTCGCTTACACAAAGGGGGCTGTAGTCAACTCCGAAAATTTCAGCCTCGCTCATTTTATTTAATATCCTGACGCATCTGCCGCCTCCGCAGCCTATGTCGGCAATTGCGCCGTCTTTTGGGAGATTTATATTGTTAAGAGACCAAACTGTCATATCATAATGAGTAGCGTTCATCTTTTTTATCATCAGCCTGCCCCAAATACCGCTTGGCTTTCTTGCATTTGCAGTCAGCTTTTTTATCATAATTATTCCTCCAATGGCATTGCTGAAAGCGCACTTTTTCGGCGCCTGCCCTTAATTTAATAACTTGTCATATATTTTATCATTTTATTTTCACTTAATCAACTGTAACAAAGCCTTGCCTCGTGAGTAATATATAAGTAGGATAAAGCTATTGAAAAGGAATTGATACTGTGAAGTGTTGTAGAACAAGAGGCAAGTGCGCAATTGCATTCGCCGCAGGAATATTAGCCTCGTGCATTTTGCCGGAGGGATGCTTCACCTTTCTCGTCGCAGTCCTTCTGATAGTGCTTGGATGTTGTCTGATGAAAAGATAAAAAGGGGGTGTCGCCTTGAAGGTCGTTGTTGTAAAAAGTCCTCCGTTTCTGGGATTTGTTCTGCGAAAAATTTTTAAGATAAAAAAAGCGGAGCAAAACGAGGGATAAATAACATAACAGGCTCCGTCTGGCTTAATGTAAGCTCAGACGGAGTCGTCTTTTTGCTATAGGCATATCAAGCGAAGTCATAGACGTTTCACGGCACGAATTTAAAATTAATATAATTTCTCAAATATAATTTTCCTAAATATTTTTACTAATTAAAAGGTACTGTATTGATGCTTACAGTCAAAAAACAGTTTAATTTGCAAGTCAAAAATATACTTTCAGCTTTAAATCGGAATTTAATACTAATGCTTAAAAAGTATTATTTTTTATGCCGTTGAGTATGGAAAAATATTCTGTGCAATTCACACAAAGTAAAAAAATTTTATTATTCAATCATACAAAAATCGGTTTGAGCGTCAGTAAATATGGTAATTTTGTTGACTTTAAGCCCAATATCTTGCTATACTTAACTCAGCATGAAAATGCGTAATTTTGGATTTTTTTAGGAAAGGACTTGGCAAAATGGTAAAAACAAAACATCGTGTCACCGGCATTGTGCTGGCTGTGCTTCTTGTGCTTTCGACGCTGCTTGTCGGAACAGCCTCTGTCGCTGCCGTTGACAATGACGACCGTTCCTCCGGTTTTGTGTCGAACACCGCGGTAAGCGGTATGCCGTCAACACTATATTTTAAACCAAACTCAAATTGGATCGTAGAAAACGCAAGGTTTGCTGCTTACTTTTATGTTGACAACGATCATAACGATTGGGCGGAGTTTACCCCCGTTGCCGGAGAGTCACAGCTTTATAAATGTACTGTCCCGACAACAGGCAACTGGGTAGGCATAGTTTTCTGTAGATACGACCCTAAAACACAGGGCACCGGTTGGAGCAGACCGCCTTTGTGGAACCAGTCAAAGGACGTGCTTATTGACGGCTCTGACAATAACCTTGTTACGCTTCTATCAGACGAAAACGGCTGGGACAATGTTTCGGGCGTATGGTCAAAATATTCAGGAAGCGATGATACAGAGCCTGTCACCGACAAGCCGACGGATCCCGTTACTGACAAGCCGACAGACCCTGTCACAGATAAGCCGACAGACCCGGTAACAAATCCCTCCAACACGCTTGTTGTAAACGGAAAGGAATACTCTCTCGGCTCCGTGCTTACATATACAACGACAATTCAAGAGGCTAAGAAGCTTTCAGCAATTGCGGCTCACGTTTCAATTTCGGGAAAAACCGACGCTCTTGAGCTGCTGTCAAAGTCTTCTGATAATTGCACCGATCTTTCAGGCGGAAGCGTTGTTGTAAATTTTGCTCCTAATGATAATTCAAAATCAGTATATATCAGCGCGCTTGACGCTGAAAACGGCTATTCCGTTACCACCCCGGTTACGCTTATAACGCTGAGCTATAAAGTAATAGGTGTTGGCGGAAGCGTTAATATTCAAACATATATCGACGAATTGTACGATATGAACAAGGGCGAGGTAACTACGGCTAAGGCTGTTACCACATTAAATTCCAAGGACGGCCCGACGGACGCTCCTACCGACCCGCCAACATCAAAGCCCACCGATGATAAATCGGGAGTTACGATAAACGGCAAGACATTCAAAAAGGATGATGTAATTGAGTTTACCGCAACCCTTTCTTCAAGCGATTTACTCTACGGAATTGCCGGTAACGTAAAATTTGATTCTAATTATGTAAAGCTTTCGGACGACCAGTTCAGCGAGGCTGAAATGCTTCCTGTACTTGTATCAAACGGAAATTATCAGCTTGACCTTAAGTCTGTAGCTAATACCGTTTCGTTTAACGCAATGTCTGATCCGGACGCAGGTTATAACTTCAAATCGGCTGACACCGTGCTTATAAAAATCAAGTTTGTTGTAACGGCTTCGACCGGCACGACCTCTATAACATCAAATGTTACCGAGGCGTATTCTATGACACTTGACTCTGACGGCGTTCCAAAGCCTGTTACAGTTACGCCTGCAGACGAAGTTGAATTATATGAACAGTCCGACCCCGTAAACGGAGTTATCGTAAACGGCAAGAGCTTCAAAAAGGGCGACACGATTGAATTTACTGTAAAAACGCAGTTTGCCGATATAATAGATTCCGCGCAGGGCATACTTGATTACGACCCGAATTATCTCACGCTTGTTAAAAAGCCCGACAGTGAGGTATTCCCGAAGCTTTATGACGCGACAAGCTTTACCGCGAATTACGACGCTCAGTCCTCAACGTCCGGCTTCAAGAGATGCAACTACTCAATGGTCGGCGGCAACGCAGACTTCAGAAGCGCTCCTGACGTATTCTCCAAATTTACATTCACGGTAACGGCGGAGTCCGGCTCCACAACGATAACGCACAGCTTTGGCGACATAGTTAATAAGTCGCT
>CANQEU010000021.1 GCA_947595635.1 uncultured Clostridia bacterium | reverse complement strand
AGCCTGCAAAATGCAATACCATACGAAAGACTTCTTTTTTTAAGGAAAGATGGTTCATATCAATTGACATCGCAGAATTTTTACAGGAATTTTTAGAGTAAAATATTGAAAGAATTGTGAATTAATGCTATAATAAGCTAATAATGCGGTCAGCAAAGCTGATTATGATAAATCTATTTACCCGAAAGGACATAATATTATGATAAAAGAAAACGTATATCGAACAAATCTTTGCGGTGATTTGAGAGAAAGCGACATCGGTAAGACAGTCAGAGTTTCCGGATGGGTCGAAACAATAAGAGATCACGGCGGAGTTATGTTCATTGACGTTCGCGATCAGTACGGCGTAGTTCAGGTTGTTGTTCACGACGATTCTCTGCTAAACGATGTAAACAGAGAGTGTACGGTCACTGTAAGCGGTAAGGTCGTTAAAAGAGACGAAGAAACAATCAACCCTAAAATCGCAACGGGTACAGTTGAAATTGCCGCCGAGGAATTAAAGGTTATTGGAAAATGCAAAAATAATCTTCCCTTTGAGGTTCTGTCATCGACAGACACTAAGGAGGATATAAGACTTAAATATCGTTTCCTTGATTTGAGAAATCCAAAGGTACACAATAATATTCTGTTCCGCAGCAAGGTGGTTTCTTTTCTTCGCAATAAAATGAATGAGCTCGGCTTTTATGAAATCAACACACCGATTCTTTCGGCAAGCTCACCGGAAGGCGCAAGAGATTACCTTATCCCAAGCAGAAAGCACAAGGGTAAATTTTATGCTCTGCCGCAGGCTCCTCAGATATTCAAGCAGCTTTTAATGGTATCGGGCTTTGACAAATACTTTCAAATAGCGCCCTGCTTCCGTGACGAGGACGCAAGAGCAGACCGCTCGCCGGGCGAGTTTTATCAGCTTGACTTTGAAATGGCGTTCGCAACGCAGGAGGATGTTTTTGACGTTGCCGAGCAGGTGCTCTATGACACGTTCAAGACCTTCAGCGACAAGGAGGTTTCCAAGCCGCCGTTTAAAAGAATACCTTATAAGCAGGCAATGATTGATTACGGAACGGATAAGCCTGACTTGAGAAACCCGCTTATTATAAAGGATATAAGCGATATGTTTGAGGAAACGGACTTCAAGCCGTTTTTGAAAAAAACCGTTCGCTCAATAAACGTGCCCGACGCCGCTAAGCAGTCAAAGACATGGTTTAAGAAAATGGAAGAATACGCCCTTTCTATCGGTATGAAGGGTCTCGGTTATGTAAAGGTCAGAGATGATATGACATTTGACGGGCCAATCGACAAATTCCTTAAAGAAGGCGACCGTGAAAAGCTTATTGATATAAACAGCTCTAAGCCCGGGGACGTTATTTACTTTATCGCGGATTCAGCAGAGGACGCTCCAAAGCTTGCAGGTCAAATAAGAACAGAGGTAGCAGAAAGGCTCGGGCTTATTGACGAAAGCCGCTTTGAGCTTTGCTTTATAGTTGATTTTCCGATGTTCGAGCACGACGAGGAAACCGGCGCAGTTATATTTACTCACAATCCGTTTTCCATGCCGCAGGGCGGAATGGAGGCTCTTGAAAACAGCGATCCGTGCGATGTTCTCGCTTATCAGTACGATATAGTATGCAACGGAGTTGAGCTTTCGTCCGGCGCCGTCAGAAATCACGACCTTGATATTATGGTTAAGGCTTTTGAAATTGCAGGTTACACCGAGGACGACCTTAAAACAAAGTTCCAGTCGCTTTACAACGCTTTTCAGCACGGAGCTCCGCCCCATGCCGGAATGGCTCCCGGAGTTGACAGAATGCTCATGCTGTTATGCGGCGAAGATAATATCCGTGAGGTCATAGCCTTCCCGATGAACAGCAACGCGCAGGACGTTCTGCTCGGCGCGCCAAACGAGGTATCGGAGCAGCAGCTTAGAGAAGTACACATTAAACTAAGATAAATTACGAGGTGTTTTTATGGTAACACATGACGATATTTTGCAGATAGCAAGGCTTGCAAAGCTGTCTGTTCCCGAAGAGGAGCTCGACGCGTTAACTAAGGATATGGGAGAAATAATTGAATTTGCAAACACGATAAACAACGCTGCCGACGACGGAGAAGCGTTTGACAATATAAATAACCTGTCAAATGTGCTCAGACCTGACGAGGTAGCTCCGTCGCTTGAGCCTCAGGAAATTCTCAAGAATGCAAAGGACAGTGAAAACGACCATTTCCTTGTTAAGAAAAGGGTGCTGTGAGCAAATTTGAAAGGACTGAAGCCCGATGAACAAAAATGAAGGAAAAATCAGCAGGATAAGCCGTTCACTTATGAACAAGGAGTATTCCTGCACCGAAATAACAAATAAATATCTTTCTGAGATTGAAAAGCTGAACCCTCAGCTTAACGCATATGTAAACGTGACGGCGGAGGAAGCGCTTAATACCGCAAAAAAAGTTGATGAGAAAATAGCTAAAGGTGAAAAGCTTCTCCCCCTTGAGGGAATCCCTATGACGCTTAAGGACAATATATCTACAAAGGGAATTGAAACCACCTGCTGTTCAAAAATACTTGAGGGCTATAAGCCGATATACAACGCAACAGTTTGGGACGCGCTCAGCAGGTGCAACGCCGTACTGCTCGGAAAGACCAACATGGACGAGTTCGCTATGGGCTCGTCGTGCGAAACGTCCTGCTTCGGCGGCGCAAAAAATCCGCATAATACAAATCACGTTGCAGGCGGCAGCTCCGGCGGAGTAGCGTCTGCCGTGGGAGGAAATATCGCGGCATACGGCCTCGGCTCTGATACAGGCGGCTCAATCCGTCAGCCGGCAAGCTTTTGCGGTATTGTGGGATTAAAGCCTACATACGGCGCTGTTTCACGTTACGGTCTTATAGCCTACGCCTCAAGCCTTGACCAGATAGGCCCTATTACTACAAGCGTTGAGGACGCTGCAATTGTTTTTGACGCTATATCCGACTATGATTCTATGGATTCAACATCTCAGGGCAGAAGGCAGAATGCGACAGATTCGCTTAAAAACCCGATAAAGGGTATGAAAATCGGCATCGCCAGAGAGTATCTTGATGGAATCAGGGACGACGTTAAAAGCGCTGTTTTGGACGCTGCAAAAGTATATGAGCAGCTTGGCGCCGAAATTGTTTATTTTGATTTGCCGGCTCTGAAATTCGCGCTTCCCGTTTATTATATTATTGCCTGCGCCGAGGCTTCCTCAAATCTCGGCAGATATGACGGAATACGCTACGGCTATAAAACGCCAAAATATAACGATGTAAACGATATGATCTGCAAAACAAGGAGCGAGGGCTTCGGCAGAGAGGTTCAAAGGAGAATACTGCTTGGCACATATGTGCTCAGCGCCGGATATTACGACGCTTACTATAAAAAGGCTCAAAACCTGAGAGGCGCGATAGTAAAGGCGTTTAAAAACGCTTTTGAGCAGTGCGACCTTATGCTTGCCCCTACGGTTCCCATGACCGCCTTTGAGTGCGGCAAAGCCGTGAGCGACCCAATTGAAACTTATCTTACAGATATTTGCACGGTTCCGGTAAATATTGCCGGACTGCCTGCCGTATCGCTGCCATGCGGCTTTAACTCTAAGGGAATGCCTATCGGTATGCAGCTTATCGGCAATTCCTTCTGCGAGCATATGGTGCTCAACGCAGCGTATCAGTACGAGCAGAGCGTTGGAGCGGATATATTTAAAACGCCGGATGTGGGGGTATCGCTATGAAATACGAAATGGTAGCAGGTCTTGAAACACACGTTGAGCTTGCAACAAACACTAAAATATTCTGCGCCTGCACAACGCAGTTCGGCGGCGAGCCAAACACTCATTGCTGTCCTATCTGCATCGGACTTCCCGGAACGCTGCCAAAGCTAAACGAGCAGGTCGTTAATTACGCGATAAGAGCAGGTCTTGCGACAAACTGCGAGATACCTGAAATTTCAAAAATGGACAGAAAAAATTACTGCTATCCCGATTTGCCGAAGGCATATCAAATTTCGCAGTATGACAAGCCGCTGTGCCTAAACGGCTATGTTCAGCTCAGCAACGGCAGGAAAATCAGGCTTACGAGAATTCACATAGAGGAGGACGCCGGAAAGCTTATTCACAGTCACGGCGACACTTATGTTGATTACAACAGAGGCGGAGTTCCGCTTATAGAAATAGTCAGCGAGCCGGACATTCGCTCTGCCGAGGAAGCCAAGGAGTATGTTGAAAAGCTGCAGCTTATTATGAAATACATCGGAGTTTCTGACTGTAAGATGCAGGAGGGCTCTATGAGATGCGACGTAAATATTTCTGTAAGACCGGTCGGCAGTGATGAGCTTGGCACAAGAACAGAAATAAAAAATATGAACTCTATAACCTTTATGACAAAGGCTATGGAGTATGAGTTTTCCCGTCAGGTAGATATTCTTGAAAGCGGCGGAGAAGTTGAGCAGCAGACTCTGCGCTATGACGAGGTAAGCAACACCACCTCGTCGATGAGAGGCAAGGAGGACGCCAACGACTACCGTTACTTCAGGGATCCTGATCTTGTCACTATTTTTGTTCCAAAGGAAAAGGTCGAGGGAATCAGGGCTTCTTTGCCGGAGCTGCCGGATCAAAAGCTTGAAAGATATATAAACGAGCTTGAAATACCCGAAAACGACGCAAGGCTTCTTGTTAAATACAGAAAAGTAGCCGAATTTTTTGAAAAGGCAAGCGAAGGCACAAAGTCGCCAAGAACTGCCGCTAACTTTATCATCGGTCAAATATTCTCAATACTCGAAAACGACAGCGCCAAGGAGGACTTTGAAATAAAGGTCAGCGCCGAAAGCCTCAACGAGCTTATAAAGCTTATTGACGACGGAAAGATTAAAATGAATTTGGCAAAGAAAACACTTTCCAAAATGCTCGAAACAGGAAAAGCGCCGTCCGAGCTTATCGACGAAAGCGACATGGGCGGAATCGACGACAACACCCTTAACGAGCTTTGCACGCAGGCTATACAGTCCAATCCAAACGCGGTCGCAGATTACAAAGGCGGAAAAACAAAGGCTATAAAGGCTTTGGTCGGCTTTGTTATGAAAAACAGCCGAGGCAAGGCGGACGCTTCCGCTGCGGAGCAAAAGCTTATTGATATGATTGAATGACGGTTATCAGCCGCCATCCTCAAACATATATTTTATTAATCAATTCATAGCAACAGGAGGTTTCAGTTATGATTATTTGTCCAAAATGCGGAACCGAGCTTAACGACGGAGCTGTATTCTGCTCAAAGTGCGGTTCAAACGTAACTCACCACACTGCTCCGACCGGCTCTGCACCGGATAACGCAAATCCGGAGGCGGAAAAGGCAGCGGAACAGACGGCTAAGAGCGAACAGCCAAAAAGCGAAACAGCTTCGGAAAAGGTTAACTCAGGTGTAAACAGCGCGGTTAATAAAACCAAAAATTTCTTCTTTGGCACGAACGACGAGTCCTCAATGCAGGACGCTGAGGACGTCAAGGAGAATAAAATTCTTGCTCTTGTAAGCTACCTCGGATATTTCTTCTTTATACCGATGATAGTAAAGCCTTATTCACGCTACTTAAGATTTCACGGCAACCAGGGGCTTACCCTCTGCCTGTATCTTATAGCGGTAAACATTGTTACGGCTATAATCACAAGCCTTATCGGTCTTGCCGCTTTCGCAGGCATTGGCGCCGCGATTGCGGTTGCGATTATCAACTCGATAATTTACATAATTTTTTACGGCTCGTTTGTTACTCTTGCAGTTATTGGAATTTACAACGCTGTAAAGGGATATGCAAGAGAGCTGCCGATTATCGGAAAAATAAGACTTTTAAGAGAATATTGATTACATAGCTTATAAAACCAATTTTAAAAGGCATTCGGGCGCCGATAAACCGCACTCGAATGCCTTTTGTTTTATTTAAATTCCTCTGCCGACCGACGACATATTAAAATACATTTTGGCAGAGGTAATTGCGCCGATGTCACGCTTAATGCCGATTTCCTCCGTCCTTTTTAACGCTTTCCTGAACATTGCGCTGTGGGCTTCCTCCCTGCTGATAAGAAAATCTATTGTTTCTCTTACCTTCTTGTCCTCTATCAGTCTGTATAAATATTCATATACGACCTTTGAGCGCTGCTCCGAGGCAATATCCGAGAGAATATCGGCGCGTACATCGCCAGTCACATTCAAATAATCGGCAGTCCAAGAACGCCCCGAAGCATTTAAAAGACCGTTATTAAGCATATAAAGAGCCTGTCCGCGAGAGTTTATCGAGTCAGCGGCTTTATTTTCATCATAACCATACAAAAGCCTTACCGTTTGAGCAAGCATCTCCATATGCCCTAACTCCTCGGCGGCTATATCAAGGAGCATATCCTTTATCTGTCTGTCATTAATTTTAAAGCTTTGGCTGATATACTGCATTGCCGATTTAAGCTCACCGTTTGCACCGCCAAGCTGTTCTGTCAGCAAATCACCGTAGTGCGGATTAATTTTTTCTACGCCGACTGTGCGAAAGAGCTGTTTTTCATGTCTGAACATTATTTCATCTCCCGATTGTTTGTATTTATTATTTGAAAACAGCGGAAAATTTATTCATCTGACGGCAAATCCTGCGGCAAGCGAATTTTTATCAAAAAGAGTTTATATTTAAAAGCACAGCCTGCGGCCTCTTGCCGCAGGCTGTAAGTGATGAAAAAATGAAATTAAAGATATTTTATATAATCAATACATTCCGCCCATATCAGGTGCTGCTGGCGCCGGCGGAGTCGGCTCCTTAATATCGGTTACAAGCGACTCGGTAGTGAGAACCATTGAAGCTACAGACGCCGCATTTTGAAGAGCGGAGCGTGTAACCTTTGTCGGGTCAACGATGCCTGCCGAAATCATATCCGTGTAGGTCTCGTTCTTAGCGTCAAAGCCGTAACCAATCTTATTTGCGTTCTTAACGTTTTCAGCAATTACGCTGCCCTCAAGTCCTGCGTTTGCCGCAATCTGGCGAAGCGGCTCCTCCAATGCTTTAAGAACAATGTTTACGCCTGTCTTTTCGTCGCCCTCAACCTCGTCTACAAGAGCCTGAACGGCAGGAATAGCGTTTACAAGGGCAATACCGCCGCCTGCGACAATTCCTTCCTCAACCGCTGCCTTAGTAGCCGCGAGAGCGTCCTCAATGCGAAGCTTTTTCTCCTTCATCTCGATCTCTGTTGCGGCGCCAACCTTGATAACGGCTACGCCGCCTGCAAGCTTAGCAAGTCTTTCCTGAAGCTTTTCTTTGTCAAAATCAGAAGTTGTGTTTTCAATCTGAGTTCTGATTTGTGCGCATCTTGCCTTTATCTCCTCGCTGTCTCCTGCACCGTCAACAATAATTGTGTTTTCCTTGTCAACCTTTATCTGTCTTGCGCGTCCGAGCTGGTCAATAGTTGTTTCCTTAAGCTCAAGACCCATATCCGAGGAAATCACCTGTCCGCCTGTAAGAATGGCTATATCCTGAAGCATTTCCTTTCTTCTGTCGCCAAAGCCGGGAGCCTTAACGGCAACGCAGGTAAATGTTCCTCTTATCTTGTTGAGAACAAGAGTTGTAAGAGCCTCGCCCTCAACATCCTCAGCAATCAAGAGAAGCTTTTTGCCTGCCTGAACTATCTGCTCAAGAACAGGTAAAATCTCCTGAATATTAGAAATCTTTTTGTCGGTAATCAAAATGTAAGGGTCATCAAGCTCTGCAACCATTTTCTCGGTGTCTGTAACCATATAAGGAGCGATATATCCTCTGTCGAACATCATACCCTCGACAACCTCAGAATAAGTCTCGGCTGTCTTTGACTCCTCAACGGTAATAACGCCGTCACTGCTTACCTTTTCCATTGCTTCGGCAATGAGCTTGCCTATATATTCATCTGCCGAGGAAATTGTTGCAACTCTTGCAATATCCTCAGAACCGTTTATGCTCTTTGAATTTTCAACGATTGCGTCAACGGTCTTATCAACAGCCTTCTGAATGCCCTTCTTTATAACCATTGGATTTGCGCCTGCCGTAACATTTTTCATTCCCTCACGGATAAGAGCCTGCGCAAGCAATGTTGCGGTTGTCGTACCGTCGCCGGCAACGTCGTTAGTTTTGATTGATACCTCTTTTACAAGCTGAGCGCCCATATTCTCAAACGGGTCGTCAAGCTCAATTTCCTTTGCTATCGTCACACCGTCGTTTGTAATGAGCGGAGCGCCGAATTTTTTATCGAGAACTACGTTTCTTCCCTTTGGGCCAAGTGTTATCTTGACCGTATCAGCAAGCTGGTCAATGCCGCTCATAAGAGCCTTTCTTGCTTCTTCACCGTATGCTATCTGCTTTGCCATAATAGTTTTCCTCCTTGAATCTTTCTAAATATTATTCAACTACCGCGAGAATATCAGACTGACGTACTATTGTGTATTCCTCGCCGTCAAGCTTTACCTCTGTGCCGGAATACTTGCTTGTAATTACCTTGTCGCCGACCTTAACATACATCTCAACCTCTTTGCCGTCAACAATTCCTCCGGGGCCAACCGCTACTATAGACGCAAACTGCGGCTTCTCCTTTGCGGAGCCGGCAAGAACAATTCCGCTCTTTGTAGTCTCCTCGGCTTCCTCCATTTTTAAAACTACTCTGTCCAACAATGGCTTAATAGTCATATAAATTGCCTCCTTAGCAAAATTCGTTTGTATTTTTAGCACTCTCACTCCTTGAGTGCTAAAATTATTATATACCATATTCAGGAAAAATCAAGTCTTTTTTGTCTTTTATTTTTAATTTCATAATTTATTTACATTTGAAATAAAGCTGTGCCGAAAAGCCTTGTTAAGAATAGTATATAATGCGAGGCATATTGAACATAAGGACGTTGAACGGCTTAAAAATAATTCTTTGAGCGAAAAAGTGGGAGCTTTTACGGGGAACGTCTGCTACCTGAAAACATAATTTAAATGCAGCAGCTTTGCCGGTGCAAGTCGGTAAAGCTGCCGTTATGGAAATATAAAACAAACGCTTTAAGCCTTAAAATACATATAAATCTGACATTTTAGCTTGCCGTTATATATCTTTCTCCTCTTATCCGCCCGAACGCCAAAGTACCTTTCAAACTCGTCGTCGGGGGAAATTATATAATAGCTCTTTCCCTTTTCTCTTATAAACCTCTCGCCCATTATTTTATAAATTTCTCTTGCTTTTTCATAGTCGAGAAGCCGTTCGCCGTACGGCGGATTGCATATGACGGTACAGCGCTGAAAATCATCGGTATAATCTCTTATATCACGCCGTTCAAAATGCAGGCAGGACGAAACGCCTGCCTTTTCCGCGTTTTCCCTTGCAAGCTTTATCGCATTTTCGTCTATATCGTAACCGTAGCCCGTAAATCCGCAATCGGTTATTATAGAGTCTACCGCGTCTTTGCGCTCGCTTTGCCAAACAGACGGGTCTATCTGCTCCCATTTCTCGCATAAAAACGTCCTTTTTAATCCGGGCGCAATATTTTTTGCTTTTAACGCCGCCTCTATCAGCAGCGTGCCGGAGCCGCACATCGGGTCAACAACCGTATGACTTGATTTTATTACGGCAAGGTCTGAAATAACAGCGGCAAGAGTTTCCTTGATAGGCGCGTCGAGCGACTGCTCGCGGTACCCTCTCTTGTGCAGTCCCTGACCGCTTGTATCTACCATTATTGAAAAGTTATCCTTAATTGCTACAAAATGTATTTTATAAAGCGCTCCCGATTCTTCACAAAATTGAGTATTAAATTTTTTCATAAGGCGGTTAGCGACTGCCTTTTTAATTATTTTTTGGCAAGCCGGAACGCTTGAAAGGCGAGATGAAAGGCAACTGCCGTTTACGGGAAACGCCCCGCTCTTCCCTATTATATTTTCCCAAGGAATGTTATTGATATTTTGAAAAAGCTCTTCAAAGCTAAGCGCCTTAAAATTCTTTAAAAGAAGTACTATCCTCTCGCAATAGCGGCAGCGAATATTAGCGCGCACAAGCATTTGCGGCGAATAATCAAATATAACTCTGCCGTTTTCGGCAGACACGTTCTCGGCGCCCATACGGCGCAGCTCGCCTGCCGCAATTCCCTCCGTTCCGAATATACAAAGAGCGGCAAGCTTAATACCGTCAAACATAAATTACACGTCCTTTAATTATGAATAAAGCCCTATGCTTTAAACGCAGTTATTAAATAATAATATATCACTAATTCATTTAATTGTCGAGGCTTTAACTACCAATATCTCTGAACCGGCAGATAATCCGGCAGGTCGCCCACGATTATAGTCTGTGCGACGGGCAGGGTAGTTTCAACTATTACGTTCGGGTATTCCTCGTCGGAGGTAAGGAATATTTCTGCGCATACATATATTGAAAGCGTGCTTTGGGTCTGATTTATCCCTGCCGATTCAAGACTGTTTTTAATTTCCGTTTCTACGCTGCTCGTAAAATTAAGCTGAACTATCAGCGACGGTCCCATTCCGTCGAGCAAATCGAAGCCTGATAGGTCACCGAGATAAAAGTTAAACTCACGGTGCTGCAGCTTTTCAAGCTGCTTTTGTGTTTCAAGCGAAGCCTCAGCCTTAAGCTTATTGACATTTATCGTATTTGTTGATATACTGCCGACCTTATTGTCTGATGTGTATTTAATTTCCGCAAGGTCATCATATGTAAGCTGCAGCCTTTCAACGGCTTTATTGACAGCAGTATTAATCGCCTCGGTAGCAAGCGCCTCAGCCTTGATTTCGGTGAGATCCATAATAGACGGCTCTATTTTATATTCAATATATGACAGGACAAACAGCACGAGCATAATTATTACGGTTACCGCTCTTCCGACGCCCTTTCTTTTTTTAAATCGTCTGCGGTACAAGAGCATAAGACATCACCCCGATATATCTTACGCTATTATTCCGCTTATGTGAAAAGGCTGCCCTTTCGGACAGCCTTAAGTATTTTAATTAGTTATTCCACGGTAAAGCTTATCTCCGCATCCTCAGTCACATCAACAAGCTCGTTAGAGCCTGTTCCTTTAATTACCTCCAAAGCAGTAAAATCTATATCGGAGGTCTTTATGTTTGTATCCTTAATTTTAAATTTACATTCAAACGCATTTGTAGGCGAGGAAAAATCGAAGCCTGTCATTGCTGAGATAGAGTTCATTAATATTTCGCCGTTATTTTTAACATTGACCAAGCAGGACGGATCATGCGTTACCATTGAGGACTTGTCCGGCTCAAGGACATTCTCATCATACGTGACCTTGAAGGAATAGCCTGCGACCGGCTCGTTTATACCGCTCACCGTAGCCTTTAGTACAACCGTATCTCCCGGCTTATGCTGCTTGCCGTTTATTGTAATTGTGCCGTTGTCGGAAGAAGCGTCCGAGCCTGAGCCTGAACTGTTGTCGGAATTATTGTTTGATGACGAAGCGTCACCGCCGGAGCTTGACGGCTTTGATGAACTAACGGAGCTTGCGCCGTTTCCTCCCGTGGACGTATTGGAAGATGAGGTATCAGAGGCTTTAGAAGATGAATTATTATTTGACGGCTCTCCGCCTGAATTATTTTCATCGCCGCCCGACGACGGTGTGTCAGAAACGCTTGCGGAGCCGTAGCCCGGAATATCATATGAAAGGATATTGCCGTTTTGGTCGGTTGTTACAGTTGAGGTTTCACCGTTTGGGCCGATAAAAGTGGTAGTTACGTTTCCGTCATCGTCCACCTCACGGTTTATCTCATTTCCGGAAGGGTCTGTCGCTTGAGTTATAACATTGCCGTCGGAGTCCTTTATGTTTGAAATAATATCCTCATAGCCGCTCGGCATTGTAAGCTTTTCTACAGCATTTTTAGAAGCTGAGTCTTGATTCCCCGTTAAAAGCACGACTGAAATAACAATCGCCGCAGCTATAACGATTACAGCGGCGATTATCGCCGTTAATGTGCCTTTTGATATAGGTTTTTTACCGCTGCTTTCCTCCTCATTATTATTTGAGTCTGCGCAGTAGGGGCATTCCTCAAGGGCGTCGTCATACTCCCTGTTGCATTTTGGACAGTAGCTCATAATATTACTCCTTATCTTTTAATCATCGCCTGAATTATACCACATTTTTTTCTTGCCGTAAATAAAGCCCCTTTAATTTTACATTATGTTCATATTGTAAATACCTTCCGCATAAATAGCTATCTGATGCAAAAAGCTATAAAAAACGCTTTGCAGAAGATAATCTCTTGACTAAAGAAGAATGTCGGAATAGAATATTTTTATAAGAATTTTTGCGCTTCGGTGATGCTTAATGAAAAAGATGACGTTATTTAATTTGTCGTGGCCGATATTTATTGAAACAGCTTTATTTATGGCTCTCGGATTTGTTGACGTTTTCGTTATGAGCCAATACGACGACCTTGCCGCTTCATCCGTGCAAACGGCAAATCAGGCTATATCTATATGCGCTCTCGTCTTTTCGGTTTTATCAGGCGCAAGCGCGGTTTTGATCTCGCAAAATCTCGGCGCTGGAAAAAGGAGAGATGCTTCTAAAATTGCCGCGCTGTCAATCGTCTTTAACCTGCTTATCGGAATTGTAATAAGCGTTGTGCTTTCAGTGTTCAGCAGACCGATACTTATGTTTATTGGCGCAAGCGGCAGAATACTTGAATTTTCAAGCGAATACCTTACCATAGTCGGCGGCTTTCTCTTTTCACAGGCTCTGCTAAACGCGCTTGCCGTTATTGTCAGAAACCACGGATATACAAGAATTTCAATGTATGTAACGGTCGCTATGAATCTTATAAACACAGCGCTTGACGTTATTTTTGTTCTCGGGCTGTTCGGAATGCCGTCTCTCGGAGTTAAGGGCGTAGCAATTGCCACCTCTGTAAGCAGAGTAATCGGAATGATAGTGCTGCTTATCATAGTATTCACGATTGTTGAAAAGCCGTCTATATTTAACTTAATTATAAAGCCGTTTCCGATAAAGGATTTTTGGCTTCTGCTAAAGGTAGGCGTACCCTCAGCCTTTGAAAGCTTTAACTACAATATTTCACAGCTTGCCGTTACATCAATAGTTTTAAACTGCCTTACGGACGCTGAGCTTGTCACAAAGACGTATATATCAAATATCACAATGCTTTTCTATATCTTCTCCGTTTCGATAGGACAGGCTTCACAGATATTGACAGGTCATTACTGCGGCGCTAAAAAGTATGATGAAGCATACAAAAGCGGTCTTAAAGCGCTTAGATTTGCGTTTATCATCGCTATGTCGCTTGAGGTTGTCGGAATAATCTTCCGCTATCAGCTCATCGGCATTTTCACTGACAACAGCGAGGTTATTGAGATGGGCTCCGTTTTGATAATACTGAATATCTTTGTAGAAATGGGCAGAACGGTAAATCTTACCATTATTAACAGTCTTAGAGGTGCCGGGGATATTTTCTTCCCGACCGGCGCCGCAATATTCTCAATGTGGCTTTTAAGCACGCTCGGCTCATATTTACTTGCAGTAGTATTCGGATTGGGGTTAAACGGTATGTGGATTGCATTCGCGTCCGACGAGTGTTTCAGAGGAATACTTATGCTGTGGCGCTGGCGCAAGGGCAAGTGGCGCAGCAAAACTTTTGTTAAAGCATAAAAAAGTGCGGCTTCATATTCGGAGCCGTACTTTTTTATTAAAAACTATTCAATAACACAGCCTGTCTTTTCGGGCTTGGCAATATAAACCATATCATACTTTTGTTCAAGCCTTGTCTTGCACATTGAAAGAGAGTCGTTGTCATTCGGACTGAATATTCCGTAAACAGTCGGGCCGCTGCCGCTCATCAGCGCTCCCATAGCGCCATAGAGCAGCATAGTTTCCCTGATACTTCTCACCTCGGCCAAATCGAGCACCTCGTCAAACTTATTGTAGAGGTTTGACGATACGGTATACAGATTGCCTGTTTTCAAGCCGTCTATCACATTTTTTGAATTTTTGCGCTCAACGTCAACTCCAAAATCATCGCACATCTTATAAGCCGCCTGGGTTGAAACGCTGATGTAAGGCTTGCATATAAGAATTTGACAATCTGGGAGATCCTCTACCCTTTCAAGCGTAGTGCCGGTGCCGGTTGCGTGATGTGTGCCGCCCAATATGCAAAACGGCACGTCGGCTCCAACCTGACCGCCTATCTCACAAATCCGACTTTCGCTGAAAGCGTTGCCGCAAAGACTGTTTAATGCTACCAAAACCGCGGCGGCGTCGGCGCTTCCTCCCGCTAATCCGGCTTGTGACGGTATATTCTTTTTTATGCTTATGTCTACAGACCTTTTAATTCCCGACTCCTTTAAAAACAGCATTGCCGCCTTGTATGCCGTGTTGCGCTCGTCACTTGGTACTTCGGGGGCGTCGACCTTAAGCGTTATCGTGCTTCCCTGTGAAAGCTCAACATTCACCTCGTCCGCAAGAGAAACCGACTGCATTATCATATCGAGCGAGTGATAGCCGTTTTCAAGCTTTCCTGTTATATTAAGGGTTAAATTTATTTTTGCGTTGGCTCTTAAAAGCATAACATCACCCTTTTATTTCATTAAGATATTCTTCAATTCTGTTAAGAGCCTCGCCGAGATGGTCGAGCGAGTATGAATAGGATACTCTGATATACCCCTCGCCGCATTCTCCGAACGCATTGCCGGGAACAACGGCAACGTGCTTTGAATTTATAAGCCCAAGACAAAATTCCTCCGAGCTGAGCCCGGTGCTTTTTATGCAGGGGAAGCAATAAAATGCTCCGTTTGGCTCAAAGCAGCTAAGCCCCATCTTTTGGAAGCTGCCGACAACAAGACGGCGGCGCATATCATACTGCTTTTTCATATTCTCTATATCGGAATCGCCGTTTTTAAGGGCTTCAATAGCCGCATACTGCGCGGTTGTAGGCGCGCTCATAATTGCAAACTGGTGCAGCTTTGTCATCTGCTCAAGCACCGGCGCAGGCCCGAGTGCATATCCGAGCCGCCAGCCGGTCATGGCGTATGCTTTTGAAAATCCGTTTATAACGACCGTGCGTTCCTTCATTCCCTCTATCTCGGCAAAGGAAACGTGTCTTTCGGCGCCGTATGTAAGCTCACCGTATATTTCGTCGGAAAGGACAAACAAATTGTGGCGTTTTACCACCTGAGCTATCTCCTCAAGGTCGCTTCTTCTCATAACCGCGCCTGTAGGATTGTTTGGATAAGGCAATATCAGCAGCTTTGTTCTCGGCGTAATGTGCTCTTCAAGCTCCTGAGCGGTAAGGCGGAAGTCGTTTTCCTCCTTGGTTTGAATTATTACCGGCGTCGCTCCCGTCATCTGCGTTATAGGCTCATAGCAAACAAAGCACGGCTGAGGTATAAGCACCTCGTCGCCCTGCTGAGCCAGACATCTTATACAAACGTCTATGCCCTCGCTGCCGCCGACAGTGACAAGAACCTCTGAATCAGGGTTATATTCCACATTGAAGCGCCTTTTATAGTAGTTTGTTATTTCTCTGCGAAGATTGGCAAATCCTCTGTTTGGGCTGTACCACGTTTTGCCCTTTTCGAGGCTTTTTATACCCTCTTCCCTAACGTGCCAAGGAGTTTTGAAATCGGGCTCTCCTATGCTGAGGGAAATTACATGATCCATTTCATTCGCAATATCAAAAAATCTTCTTATGCCGGACGGCTTTACCTGCTTTATCCGGCTGTTCAATATACTTTCATAATCGACCATTACAGAACCAGGCTCCTTTTATCTTCTTTAGAATCGTCCTCATAAAAGTCAATGCCTGATTCCTTGTATTTTTTAAGCAGGAAATGCGTTGAGGTCGAAAGCACAGACTCAATCGTTGAAAGTCTGCGGGATACAAACATAGCGACGTCCTGCATAGTCTTCCCCGTAACGTAAACGGCGAAATCATATGTTCCAGCCATTAAATAGAGGCTCTCGACCTCCTCAAAGCTCATAATCTTTGAGGCGATCTCGTCAAAGCCGGTGTCCTTTTCGGGCGTTACCTTTATTTCTATCATTGCCGTTACCTTAGAGCCTGATATTTTCTCCCAGTCAACTATCGCCTGATAGCCCTTTATTACGCCCTTATCCTCATATTCCTTAATTTGCTTTTCAAGATAATCCTGCGGTTCGTCAAGAATCATCGAAAGCTCTTCAATCGTAAATTTTGAATTTTCACTTAACAGCTTTAATAATTCGTCCATTTCAATAACCCCCTATAAATTCATCAGACCGCTACTGAATTACGCGACGGTCAGTTAATGCGCCGGCGGTTTTTCCGTCGGACACAAATTTTCTCTATTATATACCTAATCAGGGCAAAAGTCCATATAATTTGCCCATTATCCTATTTTGTCAAGCTCCTCAAGCCAAAGCCTTGCGCTTGCGTCACTCGGCATTCTGAAATCTCCCCTCGGAGAAAGCGTTACAGAGCCGACCTTTGGGCCGTCGGGCAGGCAGCTTCGTTTAAACTGCTGCGCAAAAAATCTGCGTATGAACACCTTAAGCCAGCTTAAAATAATTTGAGGCGTATATTTGCCTTCAAACGCTATAAGCGCTATCCTGTATATTTTAGACGGCTTAAAGCCGAATCTGACAAAATAATAAAGGAAGAAGTCGTGCAGCTCGTATGGCCCTACTATTTCTTCAGTCCTTTGGGAAATATCGCCGTTTTCGGGCGGCAAAAGCTCAGGGCTGACAGGCGTGTTCAAAATATCTCTTAAAACACCGCTCAACGGCTGCTGAGCGCGCTCCGACTCATACGCCGTGATATATCTTACAAGTGTTTTCGGTATCGAGCTGTTTATGGCATACATAGACATATGGTCGCCGTTATAAGTCGCCCAGCCGAGCGCCAGTTCGGATAAATCTCCCGTGCCGATTACAAGAGCGTTGTTTTTATTTGCAATATCCATTAAAACCTGCGTGCGCTCCCTTGCCTGAGAGTTTTCATAGGTAATGTCAAAGCAGTCGGGGTCTTGGTCAATATCGGCAAAATGACGGTTTACAGCCTCCGTGATATTAATTTCAAGCAGCGACGTACCGTATGCCTCGCTAAGCTTTTCAGCGTTTCCCTTTGTCCTTTTGGTAGTTCCAAAGCACGGCATCGTTACGGCAATAATATTTTTCCTGTCAATTTTCAGCATATCAAAGGCGTGTACCGTTGCGATAAGCGCAAGCGTGGAGTCAAGTCCGCCTGAAAGCCCTATGACCGCGCTTGTAATTCCCGTGTGTTTAAGCCTTGTCGCAAGACCTGTCGCCTGAAGAGAAAGTATCTCGGCACAGCGCGAATCAACGTCATATTTATCGGACGGAACAAACGGATTTGCGTCAAAGCCGCGCTCAAGCGGAGTATCGGCTATATCAAGGTCGAAGTAAATATATTCGGCGCTGTTATCGGCAGGCTTAAATGTGTTCATTCTCCTGCGCTCTGACTCAAGGCGGAAAACGTCTATGTCGGCATAAGCTATATTAGCGCCGAATCTGCTCGACTCGGCAAGCACTGTGCCGTTTTCGGCAATAATATTATGCGCAGAATATACAAGGTCAGTTGTCGATTCGCCAAAGCCGCAGTCCGAATATATATACGCACCGACCGTTCTTGCAGACTGAAGCTGAACAAGACTTTTTCTGTATTCCCTTTTGCCGACTATTTCATCGCTCGCGGAGGGATTTATTATCACGGCCGCGCCGGATTGCGAAAGAAATCCCGACGGCGGAGCAGGCACCCAGAGATCCTCGCATATTTCAATTCCGACCGAAAGCTGCGGCATACTCCTGCACAAAAACACAGCACGCGGCAAAATTGCGGTTTCAAAGCCGGCATAGCTTATGGTGCGCTTTATGTCGCCGGGGGTGAAATGACGCAGCTCGTAAAATTCGGAATAGTTCGGAATATTAAGCTTCGGAACAAGCCCCAAAAGCTCGCCCCTGCATATTACCGCCGCGCAGTTATAAAGACAGGTGCTGTACCTTACAGGCACTCCGACAACTACAAGAGCGTTTATATTTTTGCACGCCGCCGTTATTTCTCTTATTGAAGCCTCGGCACTGTCAAGCAGTGTCTGCTGCAAAAACAAGTCGGAGCAGGTATAGCCTGTGACGGAAAGCTCCGGAAAGGCTATTACGACAGCGCCCGCGTCGGCTGCTGTTTTTATATTTTTTATTATTTCTTCGGTATTGTACTTACAGTCGCTGACGCGCATATCCGGCGACACCGCTGCTGCTTTGATAAATCCGTCCTTCACAGAAATTCAGCTCCCAAATTCAGTTTGTAATATCAACGTCAATAGGTTGATCGTATTCCTCTGTTTTATCTTCCCTCTTTCTCTTTAATTTAAACTTTATCGGGTCTTCAAGATGGTCGTATTTAAGCATATACACAGAGGCATATCCGAGTATTGCCCAGAAGATGACAACCATAAAGCTTATCTCATACAAAAGGGTCTTTTCAAAGCAGGAATAGACGCAGTATGCGAAAATAAACGAGAAAAGACAAGGGAATATAGTCCTGCGCATATTTTTTTCTTCCATAAACAGGCTTTTTATCATATGACGGGCAAGATTTATGGCGAAGCCGATGAAGATTATAAAGCCAATCAAACCCGAACAGACAATTATTGTTAAATAGCCGTTATGCAAATCAGAAAAATGCAAGCCGCCCTCAATGTATCTTTCGGAGTACGGCACAAGATTGGCTTTTCCTATTCCGAACAGAGGGTAATTCTTTATAAGAGCAACTGACTCCGTAAGAAGTCTCAGCCTGCCGCTGTCAATATTAGAGTTTTCGTGCTTAAAGGATACCGTTTCACCGTCTATACTCGGCACTGCGTCGCTCGGCAAGGGCTGGGTAACGCTGCTTGGCAGCTTCACCTGCGTTAAGGAAGCAAGCTGAGAAACTGTATAGCCTGTCGCCATTCTTGCCAAAAGCATAACCAAAACAGTTATCAATATACAGGAAAGAAACTTTGCCGCCTTCTTTGTAATCCGCCTGAAGCTCGGCTCTGCCGGACTTTTGAAAATTCTGAAAAAGGTGTAGGCAACGATATAGCATATCAGGAAAACGAATGACGCGTTAGAATCCGAAAGGAACATACAAATCAAATTAAAGCCTGAAATCAGATAAAGCACCCACGTCTTCGGCTG
The DNA here is from genome assembly GCA_947595635.1 of uncultured Clostridia bacterium. GTDB lineage: Bacteria > Bacillota > Clostridia > Oscillospirales > Acutalibacteraceae > UBA7067. Next base: position 13,765 of record CANQEU010000021.1, on the reverse strand, counting down.
TCTTGCATACGCCCTTTTTATAAACGACGGCTTTGTCAGAAAATGTGTGAAGGCTATGCTTATCACGGAGAAAAAGCCGAGCAAATTCGGATTAATGAAAAATCCCGTAAACCTGTTTTCATATATGATAAAAAGATAATCCATCCACTTAAAATGAATGCTTAAGCAGGCAAACGGAAACGCCGCAAGATTCAGCAAAAAGGTTATCATTATTACCGACACTGCAAGAATATATATCTCTCTGTATATTCGTTTTTTGTTTCTTTCGGTGTGCATTCCGTAGAACACAAAAAAGCAAATTCCTATATGCACAGCCATCAGCATATTCAAAAGAAAATTGCTTGTTACATTAAGCAGCGCGGTTAAGGTGATGCTTATAAGATACAGAATAAGATAGTGTTTATATTTAATTTTTAATATCCTGCCGTTTCGTATATAATAAAAATATATTATCACAGCAGCCCACAGCATAAGAACATATTGCGCAATTACGGCAACGCTGCGGAGCAATACAACATTTGTAAAAAATAGAGTAAGAAGATATGTAATTCTGAATTTTGAGGGATTAAGAAAAAAACTCTTAAGCCCTTTTAACACTCTGCTTAACAAAACGATACCCCAATTCAATTAATCAAAAGCTACGTTTTTTACGGTTTTTAACATTATTTTCAAATCACATAACAACGAAAAGTTTTTTATATATTCAAGATTTAGCTTCATTTTTTTAGGAAGAATGTCGTTGACATAACTTTCATCCGCATCGGCAATTTGAGATAACTGCTCACTCTCGTCCTTAAATTCTATGCTCGCGGTTGAGGTTATTCCGGCAGGCAAAAGCAATGTGGCGTACATTTCAGGAGTATAGCGTTCAACATATCTCGGCACCTCCGGCCTTACGCCGACAAAGCTCATCTGTCCCAATAGAACATTAAAAAGCTGCGGCAGTTCATCAAGCCTGTATTTTCTTAAAAAAGCTCCGCAGCTTGTTATTCTGTCGTCGTCCTTTACGGTTACCTGCGTATGCGCGTCGCTTTGTTCAACGGTCATAGTGCGGAATTTAAGAATTTTAAACCTCTTTCCGCCGGTCGTGACCCTGATTTGCCTAAAAATAATCGGGCCACTTGAGGTAAGCTTTACCGCTATTGAAATAACCGCCATAGGCAAAAGCAGCAATATCATAAGAATCAGTGAAAGCACTATATCGAATATCCTTTTTATTACAAGTAAAACGCGCTTTTTTTTCAAAATATCGTAATACTGCCTTACCTGTTGATTTTTCATATATTCCGGCAGGTTGTCCCACCTTTTCATATGGCGTCACCTTTTTATCTATTTTTTTGATTATACAACATTGTGAAAAATAATTCAATACGGCATTATAACCGTAAATTGTTGAAAATTAAACGCCGCGATGATAAAATGTAAGTCGAAGCGGATTTATGACACGCAGGCGTTTATAACCCCTGCTTAAACCTGCCCTGCCGTTATGCTATACCCGCGCGGCAATGGCTTAGCTGATATTAAAAGCTATAAAAGATATTCTCGGAGTGAAAGCTATGATTTACGATTTTATTGATTTATCAGCCGACAGCGGCGAACCTCTTTACAAGCAGCTTTACCTGTCAATAAGGAAAGCGATAGAGAGCAACGGTCTTACTAAGGGCGACAGGCTCGTATCTATAAGAGCGCTGTCACAGGCTCTTGGAATAAGCCGCACAACCGTCGAGTCAGCCTACAGCCAGCTTTGCGCGGAGGGGTACATAAAAAACAGTCCGAGAAAAGGTTATTTTGTTCAGGGGCAAATTATTAAAATCAAAGAAAAGAGCGGCCTTGACCTTTCATACGGCGGCGGTTCAGACGACATACAGGTGAAATATGATTTAAGCAGCAAGGCTGTCACTGTTGACGGAACGGGAATAAAGCTTTGGAGAAAATATCTTAAATCATATTTAAACAGGGATTACATAATTTCCTCATACGGCGACCCGCAGGGCGAATTTACGCTCAGAAGGGCGCTAAGCTTTTACAGCTACAGCGTAAGAGGCGTTATAGCGACTGATAATAACATAATAATCGGAGCAGGCACGCAATCTCTGCTGTATATTATTTGCGGACTTCTGCGCCCGTTCGGCTGTTCTATCGCCGTTGAGAAAAACGCCTCAAGGCACTTTGTTAGGGTGTTCGAGGACTGCGGCTTTAATGTTATTGAGGTTGAAAGCGACGAAAACGGTATTAGCCTTGATAAAATATGTGCAAATGAGCCTGATTTTATTCTTACAAATCCGTCCGGCTCGCCAAAAAGCGGCGGCAGAATGAATATGGAACGCCGCTGTGAATTAATTGAATGGGCGCAGTCAAAGAACAAATATATTATCGAGGACGACTATAACGGAGAGCTTGTTTACAATTCAAGACCGGTACCTGCGCTTCAATGCGGCTGCACGGAAAATATTATATATCTCGGCTCGTTTTCAAAGCTGCTTCTCCCATCCGTCAGAATCGGCTACGCCGCACTGCCTAAAAGGCTCAACGACATATATCAGAGGAACAAATCGCAGTTAAACCAAACCGCCTCAAAAATCGAACAGCTTGCGCTTGCCGATTATATTCGTGACGGTCAGCTTGAACGTCATCTTCGCAGGCTGAAAAAAAGCTACGGTGAAAAAAGCGCGATAATGAGAAAAGCAATAAGCGAAGGGCTCGACAAATCGGGCATGGATTATAAATTAAAGCTGCTTGAAACATCGCTTTCATATGAGCTTACGATTAAAAGAAAATTAAACGAACAACCGCTGCAAGAAGCGCTCAAAAAAAATTCGGTGAGAATAATTGAAGCCGAATTGGGGGAAAGCGAAAGCGTTATAAAATTCGGATTTTCAGGAATAGCGGAGACTGATATATCCACCGCGGCAGATATTTTAATCAGCGCCGTCATAGGCTCTATGCCTGAACGGTAAAGATTTTTAAAGCATAATAATAAAAGATAAAAGACTGCAATAACCACGCCGGTTTATTTGCAGTCTTAGCTTTTATTAGATTAAATTGCAGCCAATTCTTTATAACGCCTTATTTCTCCTGCAAAAGCTTATTAAGCTCATCCATAAAGGTGTTTAAATCCTTAAACTGCCTATATACGGACGCAAAGCGAACATAGGCTACCTCATCGAGATTTTTCAGATGCTCCATAACATACTCGCCTATAGCCTTTGACGTTACCTCTCTGTCAAGAGAATTTTGAAGCTTTGTTTCTATATCGTCAACAATAGCGTCTATAGAATCTATTGACACAGGCCGCTTTTCACACGCCCTTAAAATTCCTGATGTCAGCTTGTTTCTGTCAAAGGTTTCCCTCGATTTATCACGCTTGACAACAATCAACGGCACTGTTTCGATAACCTCGTGCGTTGTAAAACGCTTGTTGCAGCCGAGGCACTCCCTTCGTCTGCGAATGCGCTCGCCGTCGTCAGCCGGTCTTGAGTCTATTACCTTGCTCTCTTCATATCCGCAATATGGACACTTCATTATAAGCTCCTCCAAAAGAATATTTCTTTTAAAAAATTATACCATATCTTCTTATATAAAATCAAGAATATACAGCATATTGAAATGAACAAGTTTTATATTGTTTTTTTATTGATTTTAACAAAATAATTTTCACACAATTTCTTTACATACTCATAAGATGCCTTAAGCTCGGATATATCGCCAAAGCTCCTCCTATAAACCTCTATGACAATATCGCCTTGGTAGCCGATGCGATTTAACAGATTTAATAATTTTTCATAATCCATACTGCCGCTGCCTGGCAAAAGGCAGTCGCTGTCAGGGCTGTTGTCGTTTAAATGTATATGGACGAGCCTGTCGCCCATTGCCGAGCACATTTCATATGGGTCTGTGCCGGAGCGAACAGCCTGCTTTATATCGAAAACAAAGCTCGAAGCGCCGCCGAGATACTCTCTCATTTTACGCACAAATTCGGGTCGCTGACTTCTAAAGGCGTTCACATTTTCCTGCGCTAACGTAACGCCGTATTCATTTGCTATTTTGGAAAGCTCTGCAAATTTTTCAAAGTATTCTTCATCGCTTATTCCGTTAGCCGCCGTTTTTCTGTCGCCGTGAATTACAATTATTTTTGCGCCGAGCCTTGCGGCACAGTAAAAATATTTTTTGTAAAATTCAAGCGTATCACGGTATCTTCTTTCGTAATCCGTGAAAAGAAGATACGGCTCGTAGCCTGAAGTAAACGGATGTATAGAGCACACGTTAGCGTCGGCAGAGTTTAAAAGCTTTTTTATTTCATCAACATACCCCTGCTCGATTTCACTTATTGTATTAAAGAAAATTTCAAAAAAATCGACGCCGCATTCAGTCAGAGTTCTGATTGAAGCAATTGTTTCCATTGGATAAAGACACGCCGAGGAAACCCCAATCTTCATATTATCACCGCTTTACGGAGCATTTTTTCTGTTAAGTATTCGTCTGCCCTTAAGCTTTGCCGCAACAACGTAAATCAGCGCCGCGGCAAATATAAATATGCTTATCCACTGAGAGGTTGACAGCGCTCCCCAAAAGCCGCGTATATCGTCGCCCCTGAAGAACTCGTCTACAAACCTTACAACGGGATAAGTAAAGCAATATATTATTATCATATGCCCCTTAGTCATTACACGCTTATTATAGCACAAAAACAGAACGATAAATATTATTAAATTGAAAAACGCCTCTATAAGCGGAAGCGGAAGCCGACAGACGCCGTTCGCATCAGCTACTATGGAATTTGTGTATGTAAACCCGATGGGACATTCAATTCCGTAGCAGCAGCCGCCGAAAAAGCAGCCTAATCTTCCGAAAAAGTGAAACAAAGGTATGCACGGCACAAGGAAATCACAGTATGCCGCACAATCTTTTTTTGTTTTTTTAAAATAGATAACAGCAGCTGCGGCGCCGCCGATGAGCCCGCCGTAGAAAACCATTCCGCCGATAAGCGTTCCGAACGCGGATAATCCGAGCCAAAAATCAGAGAAGTATTTTTCGACATTGCTGAAAAGCTTGATTAGCGGGTTTATATTGGTAATTCCGTATAAAATATGCGAGCCGATGAAAACTCCAAGAGCTATCCACAAAGCGGCAAATATCAGCGATATATAATTTATTTCGGGATGCTTTTTAACCTGAAAATAGCAATATATTATACACGCGGTTATGCCGAGGGCAACCATAAGACCGTATGAGGAGATCGGAAGCCCGAAAATAGAAATAAACGAACACATGTTATCCTCCAAAAATAACGGGTGCTCTGATTAACAGAACACCCAAGGATTATTCTTTAGGTTATTTATCAATTGTAGTTATTGTAAAGACCGTTCATAATACTGTTTAAATCAGACGAACTGCTGTAGGTTGAGTAGTTGCCGGAACCGCATGCACAGGTGCATATGCAGGCGAAGAGGAATATAAATGTAAGAACAGCGCCTATTATCGAGAGCACAAGGCCTGCTGTAAGCAGAGGATCCTTGCTTGTCTTTTTGCCCAGCGCAGCAAATACTATACCGACAATTGCGGCTATAAAAGCCAGTGCCGCGAGAATGGCTCCAACAAGAAGAGCGGTACCAAGCGAGTTTGCCGCATTAGCGGCTGATGTAAAGTTTAATGAAGCGGTGTTGCCCACAAAATTGCAGGTACAGGTGCAAATTGCGATAAGAGCGATAATAGTAAAGAGAATACTTACAGCACCGCATATTGTTGAGATAATTCCCTTAACGTGAGATGAGTGATTGTAAACGTTTTGAGTGTCCTGCGTAGCAGACATAAACGGGTTGTCACTCTGCGTATTGAAATTGTGGTTAGAGTCTCCTGCATACAGCGAATTGTTTTGAGCGTACGGGTCATAAGAAGGCAGCGGCTCCGAATTATAAGGCTGCATATTGTCCTGCCCAAACGGCTGCTGCGGCTGAACAGGCTGCTGGTTTGGCATATAAGGCTGTTGATCAGCGCCAAACGGTTGCTGCACCGGCTGATTATCAGGTGTAAACGGCTGCTGAGGCTGATTATTCTGGCCGTTATTCTGAGGGAAATTATTGTTATCCATTTATATATCCTCCTAAAATAGTTGTTAAATTTAGTGTAGCATAAGTGAACATTTCTGTCAAGAAAATATGTGAATAATCGCAAAAATTGTCACATTATGCAGATTTAAAAATATATCGCCCGTTTTCTTAAAAATCAGACCGAGCTTTATAAGTCGAAATCAGGAATGCTTTTTACCTTTTTAGCAGGTGCACCGAGCGCAACAATATTGCTTTCGACATCTTTTGTTACAACAGAGCCGGCTCCTATAACGGCGTTATCGCCTATTGTGACGCCCGGAAGAATCGTCACCTTAGAGCCTATCCAAACACCGTTTCCGATTTTAACGGGCTGTGGGAAATTATCGGAGCGCTCTTTAGGAGAAATTCCGTGATTAATCGTGGCAATAACGGTTTGCGAGCCGATGAGAACATTATCTCCTATATAAATTCCGCCTTGATCCTGAAAATGGCAGCCGAAATTTATAAATACGTTTTTGCCGAGAAAGATATTCCGTCCGCACTCGGTATAGAACGGCGGAAACAATGTAAACCCGCTGTCAACATTCTTGCCGATGAGCCTTGAAAAGATTGCCCGAATCTCCTCCGGCTCATGATAAGAGCCGTTAAGCTCAGAAATTATTTTTAATGCCTCCTGCGCAAGAATGTGCATTCCCATATGCTCTATACTGCCGCCTCTTGCAATCTCTCCGCTTCGCAGCTTTAGCAGCAATTCATCAAAATCAATGTCCATCTGCTGTCCCCCGTCTTTAATTATTTTATTAAATTATATCTTATTGACTGCTTAATATCAAATGCTTCTTTAAATATTGCTTTATTTTTTAATAAATGCTTTGAATATGATGAGTTAAGACCGTTTTATGGGACTAACGAAAAAATATAATATAGATGTAGGGTAAAACAATTATGTGAAAGCGAGGTAAATTATATGAACTACTATGAAAGAAAAATTTACAGAGCAGAGAAAAAGGCTAAAAAGTATATAAGAATCTCCTACTTTTTTGACGTGTTTGTCGTGCTTGCCGGACTTAATATAGTCGGCTCTTATATTTCACTTTTATCAGCGCCCTTGTATTTTTTATTAAGCGCATCAATCAGCGTATGCGTAATTTTGCTGTGCTACAATATGTCAAAAGCATATGCGATAAAAGCGTCAAATATTATAAAAAGGTCTCAAAAACCTGAATTAAAAGTGCGTAATAATGGCATAAAATACGAAGGCAGGCTTATTCACATAGATTTTAACAAAAAGAAGCTTAGTGATGAGCCGGCAGAGGGGCAAAAATATATAATCTGATTTTTTATATATTTATGGCTTAATAAAAATAGGCTTATGGCAAAACACGAGCGCGGTAAGGCTTTTCCTTACCGCGCTCACACTTTAATTATTCTTTTCTAAAGCCGCAATCCGAGCTTCTAAGGCTTTGATATGTTCCGATTGTTTAAGATGCGATTCCAAATTAGAGCTAAGAATATAAGCTTCCCAAGGACTATAACTTCCGTCACTTGCTTTTGAAATTCTTACATATATTGAATCTGTTGATTGATCACTCCTGTAATAATATGCTTGCTGGACTATTGCTTTTTCATCTCCGGTATCTGTATAATTCGGAGATTTCGTTTCAATAGTAACCGAAGTCTTATCATTATTTGGAGTATCTGTTACTAATGACGCATTATTTAAACGAATAATTGAATTGTGAGTAATATCTGAAAGTAAATTATTTGAAAAATCTGCTGCCGTTGCATTACCGTGAAAGTCTATTCCCCACATAATCCAAGAAGAATATCCGTTAACGTCTCCGAATTTAGTTCTGTACCATCTTCTTTTCTCGGTAATAAGTATTTGAATTGTTCCTCCAAAAGGAAATGTACCGGTCGGAGTACTACCTTCTGGAATATATCTGTCCGTTGCATATGTATCTGTAAAGGAGACCGGTCTACTATTTTCATCTCCTCCTAATGTAATAATCATTTTAGGCCATCCTAATAAATAAGCAGCTGATGGCAAATCTGTTATAACATTATTTTGCATTGAAGCCGGTGCAATGTATATAGAATTAGGTTTAAAAGACCAAGCTGATATTTCGTTTATGGTTTTCCATTCCGGAGATTTGTTGTCAAACACAGAAAATCCACTGTTTGTATTTGCATATTCATTAAGCTCGACACTCGATTTTACAAGGCAGTCGATTATTGTAAAATCGTTAAAATCATCGTCATCCTTATAGTGGAATTTTATATTATTTTCACTCGGCAACGAACCCTCCGCAAATAATATATGCGAACCGTTGCGGGGTTGATTGATATACATATCCGTGATATTGGTGCTGTTTGTAAATGCGCCGCTTTGTGCCTGCATAAGCCGGGACGGAATATATATTGTTTTCGCACTTGGCAATTCGGTAAATACTCCTGCGCTGATTGAGTTTTCAATTTCCATTACAGCTATAGGCTTATTTTCTGAATCAAACGCTATTGCAAGCTTAGCGTGCAGACCCGAAACATCAGTTATTTCGGCGCAGTTTTCTTTAAGATATTCTATCGAAGGATAGTTATCCTCATAATTCGTAATCGCTGACTTTGAGCTCACCTTGTTTGACTTACTTTCCGCATCGGCAACAGAAGAGCTTAACTCGTTGATTTTTTTCTCGTGTGACATTAATGTCCTTACAAAGCAATCATAGAGCCTGAACTCTCCAAAATCCTCATCATCTCTGTAATGAAGCGAAACGCCGTCGAGAAGGGCTCCTTCCGTGAAAATCATATGCTGTCCGTGGCGCGGCTGATTGATATAAATATCGGTAAGATTATCGCAATGCTCAAAGCTTCCCGTATCGGCCATTGTAACATAGCTTGGAATATATACAGTTTTTGCATTCGAGCAACCGGTAAACGAGCCGCCAGACAGCTTATCGCCTCTTTGTGTTTTTAAAGGCGTTAAATTCTCGTCAAAGGCAATTGAAAGATTTGTGATTTCAAAAAGCCCGGAGCTTGCTGAGTTAATATCTGCTTCAAGCTCACTTTTAATCTCCTTTGCCAGCTCAACGGCATTATTAAGGTTTTTTGCAACCTCATCGGTAAGTCTGAGCCCCTCGTCCGATAGCATTACCTCATCTCCGACAATGCTGCCGCCGACTATACATTTGCACACCTCTGTCTTTTTGATTATCTTACCTTCGTTGTCGGTCGTCAAAAGCTGGATAAACAGCGAGCCCTTAAGCATTACCGCAGACGGCAGCGAAAACTCCGGCTCATTTAGAATATCGGTGAGATATTTTTTTCCGTCCGCGCTTTGAATGCAGATTTGATACTTCTTTTCAGGCTCTGCAAGCCATGATTCGGGCAAATTGAATTTTACGAGCGTAGCCCCGTTTTCTCCCTCATAGCCGATGACCGCTTCGTGGTTTCTTAATTGCACCGTGTTTGTTTCCGTGTCTTCTTTGACTGAAAAATTTATTATTCTTTTTTGCATTTTGTTCCTCCTTATCAGTTTATCTTTACGAAATACGGAAAAAAACTGATATAGCATTCAATTAAAGCTATAGATTAAAAAATGCCTTTTTACAGTATTTTTCCTTAATTTAATTATAGCTGTGATAATCTGTTGTGAGTAATTAAGGGAACAAATTTTCGCATTTTAGACAAAACATAGACAACAATATTATTGAGAATACCGATTATGCTCTTTTTCCTTTTCGGTATATATTTATACGCAAAAGCGCCGTACAAGGCTTATGCCCTGCACGGCGCGATATCACGGAATTTAAAATATGGAAACATTATCCGCAAAAATTCTTATAAATATTGACGTATATCAATCGCAAGCTGTTCCTCAAGATTGATAAGCTCCTTTGTTATGCTCTTTGATTTTTCGTCTGCCGCCTTGTATTCGTTAAGATAGCGATGCAGCGATTTAACGCCCATATTGCACCCGTCGGTAATAAGATCAGCAATAGTGCCGTCGGACTCGTCAAGCTTGAGCTTCATATTTGTTTTCATCCACGACATACCCTTAGCCATCGGGTTTGGGTCTTTACCATCGTCGTGATAGCTTTCAAGCTCCTTTTGAAGCTCATCGTTAAGATTTTCATGCTTATCCTTGCAGTAGTTAAGACGTTCCTTAAAGCTGTTGTCCTTAACATAGTCTATAACCTCGTCAATTGCCGAAACGCCCATTTTTATGCCCGCGTCGCATTCCCTGAGCAGCTTTATGGTATCAGGTTCAACCATTAAAATTCCTCCATTCTATTTTTCGTCCGTCGCAGCGGCAATCAAGCGCATAAGCTCAATATGGCAAAGCCACACGCGGCGGATTTAACCGTTTCAGGCTTAATAATTAAAATTATAAAAAAATACCTGTTCCGATATAAAATAGCTTTTCCGAAATTTTAATAATTATCGACATTGTGAAAAATTAAATTAAAAGAAACCGAGAGGTCGGCTTAATACAGAACAACAATAGCATTAGGCTTTAGCGTGCCGCTTATTTTGCCGCCGCTTACTGTAAATTCTTCGCCGGAAACCTTGTCCTTATATAAACCGTCAGCCAAAACTGATTTAACGTCCTTAAGCTCGATCTTATCACTGCTTACGCTTACGATGACCGCTCCCTTGTCGCCTCTTTCAATCATCATAACCTCTTCGTTATCCATGGGATTTGACAGGGTTTCGTCAAGACCTATCATATGATTTCTAAACTTGTTCACCTCGGCTACCTCGGCTGACTTATAAAAATCGCTTCCTGCCTCGCCTATTTTATTATTGCCCCACTGATTTTCCAAATCAGAGCCTGCCGGTCTGCTGAAAAACAGGGGCGTGCCGCCGCTTCTTGCGGCTATTATAGCCCAACCGTGCTTAATGTCCTCCTCGGTAAGCTGCGACCATGTGCCGTCGTTGCAGTAGTTATCGTGCGACTCTACCCATGTTACAAGTCTGCCGGGATCGGTTCCGTTTACGCCGTAGTCAGTAAGAGATGCTGTGCTCAAATTCATACTGCCAATCGCGTCCCTTATAAACTGACCGTATGACGTTGCTGTTACATGAATAATTTCCGAATATGAGTTTATTCTGTCGGAGCCGCCCTGAAGGATCTCGCCGTACTGGAACTGCGCACCGTTATCAAGAATCATATTCCAATAATTGCTTGCGTATTCCTCCGGGTCGCTGTCAAGCTCAATGTGCTTAGCGGCGTCATAGCGGAAGCCTGACGCGCCGTCCTCAACGCATTGTCTTAAATAGCTTTGAATATATTTTTGAAGCTTTTCATCCTGAGTGTTGAGGTCCTTAAGTCCGAGCAGATCGCCCTGCGTAACCTCTTTGCGGTCATTGTAATTTGTCACCTCGCCGTTATTGTGGAAGAGCTGGTCTGTAACTTCAAAAACCTCAGGCGAAATTGCGTTTATATCGCTCGTCATATGATTGACAACCGCATCAACTATTATCTTAATGCCGTACTTTTTCGCCTCGGAGCAAAGCTCTTTAAATTCCTCTTCTGTTCCAAGCTGATAATTGCCTATTTTATAGTTTGTCGGCTGATAATGGTAATACCATTTTCCGTTATTTGTGCTGCCGTCAGCGTCCTGAAGCTGCATTCCGCCATTGTCCCCGACCTTGCATTCGCTAATAGGCGAGGTTTGAACGGCGGTATATCCTGCTTCAGCAATATCCTTAAGATTTGCTTTTATTGTATTGAACGACCAGCACCACGCATGAAGAATAGTTCCTGTGTCGATTTGCGGCGAAAGCTCATATTCACCTACAAGCTCCGTGCTGATTTGTGATGACGAATCGGCAGATGACGTTTGCTCAGATGAGCTTGAGGAATCTGTGGCTGACGACTGACTGTCCGCGCCGCTGTCATTGTTTTTTGATGAATTGTCCGCGCACGAAGCAAACGAAAGAATCAATGTGAGAGCCAAAGCAGCTGACAATAATCTTTTTTTCATATTTTATTACCTCCGAATGAAAATTAAGAATTATTTAAATCGGAGCGCATCAACGTTGATGCGCTCCGCAATTGTGTAATAATTTTAGGATTAAGCGTATTTGGGCGGATAATCAAAGCCGCAGGCGCCAGAAATATATTTTTGGATAAGTATTGCGTCGGCAACTGTGATTCTTGAATTAAAGTCAAGGTCAGCCGCAATAGTTTGTTTGTCGGTAAGGGTTGAAACCTCGGCAATAGCCTTTTGTATAATGATAGTATCTGAAACTGATACAGACTTATTGCCGTCAAGATCTCCCATAAAGTAATCGTTTTTAGCCTCGTCCTTAAGAACCTTTATAGTCGGCTCGGCCGCGGTTTTTGCGGTGACAGACGCGTTTGATTTATTCTTAAGCGAATCGAATTTAATTGAAATATTCGCGTCGCCGCTGCTTGCGACAACATTGAAAACAAGCTTTACAAACGGCTTAGAGGTCTTGAAATCGTAACCGTTAGAGTCAGAACAGCTAAACGTAGCGGTGCCGGGCGTGGTAAGATTTGTGCTGCATCCCGTGTCTGTACTCATAAACACGCCGCGAGAAGCCGAAACGCTGAGCTCAGACATTCTGATTATGCTTGACGGATAGCTTACAGTGGCGTTAATGCTCGTCAAAACATCGCCTGCGTTCAGGTATGCGGTGTAAACTATCTGGTCGCCCTTTTCAGCCTGAATGCCGTTTACGGTAACGTGCTGTCCCGGATTTTCCTCAAACAATTTCACCTCGTAATTATCGGTGTAGTCGGTGATAATGTGGTCATCGTCAGAGCCGTGGAACTTGTCAAGCTCGGCTATTTGAGTAGTAATCTCTGTTGAGCCGGACGAAGCGGTAACATCGAATTTAAATATGACAAGAACCTTGTCGTTTCCGCTGAAATCAAATCCGGTGTTAGAGTAATTTGCCATTACCGAGCCCTTAAGCTCGCCTGCATTTGTGAAGTCGTTGTTTATGTAGCCGCTTGACATATTCGGATACATCTGCTCGCTGTCAAGCTGCTCGCTGCTGAATTTCAGATAAGCCGTGTCGTAGAGCGTCTTGAAGCTTACTCCTCCTACCATATCAGAGGTCTTGAGGTAGCCTATATACTCAATAACGTCGCCCTGATGGAATTTAGTTCCGTTTACATATACGCCGTCCGTCGGAGCTGCGGCAAGCGTTACCGTTTCGCTCTTGCTCTTCGGGCTTACCTTTTGAAGCGACTTATTAACTATGTCGCCAAAGCTATGCTTAATCGTTGTGGAGCCGGACTCCGCCGTTACCGTGAATGTAAATTTGGAGAATACTGAAGACGTCGCCGTAAAGTCTGCGTTGCCGCCGACCATTGAGTAGTTGCATCTCTTGAAGCCGAACGTTGAGGACTGAGCGTTATAATTCGCGGTAAAGCTTGTAGCGTCATAAAGCTTCGGGAATACCTCGCTGTCGGGCTTTTTAACAAGCGTGAGATAATTCGGGTCGTAATCGAGTATGCCCTGCGCGGAATCTATTATATCATCAAATTGGGTATATACCGTAAATACTATCGTGTCGCCCTTTTTGAAGCTCTTGCCGTTTACAGTAACTCCGCTCGGCTGTGAGGTCGCTAAGGCAACAGTCTCACTTTTGCTCGTCGGACTTACATTTTGAAGCGACTTATTAACTATGTCGCCAAAGCTATGCTTAATCGTTGTGGAGCCGGACTCCGCCGTTACCGTGAA
>CANQEU010000020.1 GCA_947595635.1 uncultured Clostridia bacterium | reverse complement strand
TTTCTTTCCCACGAGGGAAAGAAAGTGCCTGCCCGGCACGAGGGCGAAGTAGAATTAAAATCTTATTTTTCAAAGCATAAAAGCTTTGTTTTATATTTCTATGACCGCAGGCAGACCGCCTTGCGGCGACCTGCCTGCTGCTTTATATTAGTTTTTAATGCAAGGGGCAAGCCCCTTGCAACCCCAAAACCTGCCAGAGATCACAGGCGAATGATAGTTTTATATTGCTAACAGCAAATGATTTTAAACAAATAAAAATCAAAAAAATTTTTATTAAAAGAAGCCTGCCCGGCACGAGGGCGAAGTAGAGTTATAAATCTTATTTTTCAAAGCATAAAAGCTTTAATTTAAAATAAAATTTAGTTTTGCACCTTATGACCGCAGGCAGACCGCCTTGCGGCGACCTGCCTGCTGCTTTAATATTATGTTATATTAACGGGGGAGCTGACGCTCCCCCGTAAGCCCCCACTTGCTCACTCAAAAATTATATTTATTTTAAAAGCCGTTTTACGGGCATAAAAGATTAATTAAGAAAAATCCCCTTAAACGAGAATGATTAGGTGCAGGAGAAGCGAAGCTTCTCCTGCAAAAAAATAATCTTAAGCAGCAGTCCCGCTGCGCAGCAGCGCCGACTGCGGTTCAAGGAGTAAAAAGCTAAAAAATACTTCTTAAAAAAAGAATAAGCGTTTCCCGAATTAAGGGAAACGCTTTAACATCTTTATTTGCCGAGGCTTTAATAAATCAAGCCTTGCCTACAGAGCCGAAAAGCTCCATTTTTTCTTTTACGGTTTCTTTTATGGCTTCAAATCCCGGAGCAAGCAGCTTTCTTGGGTCAAAGCCCTTTCCCTGCTGATCCTTGCCCTCTTCAATGTACTTTCTTGTCGCGGCTGCAAACGCAAGCTGGCACTCGGTGTTTACATTGATTTTTGAAACGCCAAGGCTTATAGCCTTCTTTATCATATCTGCCGGTATGCCTGTGCCGCCGTGAAGAACGAGCGGCATTTTGCCTGTAAGCTTCTGAACGGCGTCAAGAGTTTCAAAGCTGAGTCCCTGCCAGTTTTCCGGATACTTTCCGTGAATGTTTCCTATACCTGCGGCAAGCATTGTAACGCCGAGATCGGCTATCATTTTGCATTCGTTCGGGTCGGCGCATTCACCTGTGCCTATAACGCCGTCCTCTTCGCCGCCTATAGCGCCGACCTCAGCCTCGATTGACAGACCCTTTTCGTTGCATATTGCGACAAGCTCTTTGGTCTTTTCAACATTCTCCTCAATCGGATAATGCGAGCCGTCGAACATAATTGAGCTGAATCCGGCTGCGATGCACGCCTTTGCACCTTCATATGAGCCGTGGTCGAGATGAAGGGCAACAGGAACGGTAATGTTAAGCTCTTCGAGCATACCGTTTACCATGCCGACTACCGTTTTGTAGCCGCACATATACTTTCCTGCGCCCTCGGATACGCCGAGGATAACAGGAGAGCCAAGCTCCTGAGCAGTGAGAAGAATGGCTTTTGTCCATTCAAGGTTGTTAATGTTAAACTGGCCTACCGCATAGTGGCCTTCTTTTGCTTTGGTCAGCATTTCCTTTGCATTTACCAATGGCATTTTAATCACTCCGTTTTTTATTTCTTTTCCCGTTTGGGATTTACCAGTATATTATACAATATTTTCCTTAAAATATAAAGAGCAAGAGAGAAAAAAAGCAAAATTTCGCAAAAATATATTTTTACTAAAAAAACGGCACTGCGCAAAATGCGTAATGCCGTTTTGAAAAATTATTCTATAATGCTCTTTCCTGTCATTTCATCAGGCTGAGGAAGTCCCATTATCTTGAGCATTGTCGGCGCTATGTCAGCCAGAACGCCGCGCTTTCTAAGCTTGCAGGGATAACCGACAACGCAGAACGGAACAAGATTTGTTGTGTGTGCCGTAAACGGCTCGCCGTCGGTATCTATCATTTTGTCGGCGTTGCCGTGGTCGGCTGTTATAAGCGAAACGCCGCCCATTTCAGCAATTGCGTCCGTAACTCTGCCGACGCACTCATCGACAGCCTCAACAGCCTTTATGGCGGCTTCGAGCACTCCCGTATGACCTACCATATCGCAGTTGGCAAAGTTTAAAATTATCATATCGTATTTTCCGCTTTTAATGCGCTCGACGCATTTGTCGGCAACCTCATATGCGCTCATCTCCGGCTGTAAATCATATGTTGCTACCTTTGGTGAATTTACAAGCACCCTGTCCTCGCCGGGATATGTTTTTTCAACGCCGCCGTTATAGAAGAAGGTAACGTGAGCATATTTTTCGGTTTCCGCAATTCTGAGCTGAGTCATACCGTTAGAGGAGATATACTCGCCCATAGTATTTTTAAGCGACTGCGGCTTGAATGCAATCTCTACGTTCGGCATTGTAGCGTCATACTGGGTCATACAAACATATGTGACCGGGAAAAAGCCGTTTTTACGCTCAAAGCCTGAAAAATCGGGATCGACAAAGCAGCGTGTTATCTCTCTTGCTCTGTCCGGCCTGAAGTTGAAGAATATTATTGAATCATTTGCTTTGATAGCCGCGTCCTTTTCACATACGGTCGGAATAACAAACTCGTCGGTCACGTCGTTTGCATATGACTGCTTGACAGCCTCAACCGCGTCCGACGCCTTGTTGCCCTCGCCGTAAACCATTGCGGCGTATGCCTTTTCAACTCTTTCCCAGCGGTTATCTCTGTCCATGGCGTAGTAGCGTCCCATTACCGTCGCTATTTTTCCTACGCCGAGCTCAGACATTTTGCCAAGGCACTCTTCAACATATTCCGCGCCGCTGCTGGGCGGAACGTCGCGCCCGTCAAGAAACGCATGAACATATACCTTTTCAAGGCCAAATCTCTTTGCCATCTCGAGCAGCGCGTACAGATGCGTGTTGTGGCTGTGAACGCCGCCGTCGGAAAGAAGCCCGAAAAGGTGCAGGGCTGAATTGTTTTTAAGCACGTTATCCACTGCCGAAAGAAAGGCTGGATTTTCATAAAATTCTCCGTCCTTAACGGATTTTGTTATTCTTGTAAGCTCCTGATACACAATTCTGCCTGCGCCGATATTCGTGTGACCAACCTCGCTGTTGCCCATTTGACCGTCCGGTAAGCCTACGTCAAGACCGCTTGCGCCGATTTCAGTCAGCGGGTTTTCTGAAAACAGTCTGTCCAGATTCGGCTTTTTTGCGTCATAAATTGCGTTTCCCTTGTTTTTTTCTCCGTTTCCGAAGCCGTCCATTATAATCAATGCTACGGGTTTTTTCATTTTTCATTCTCCTTAAGCGTGCGCTTTTATATAATCCATCGTAAATGCCGGTATAAGCTTTAGATCCTCGGCTGCGAGAATATCCGTCGCCTTGTCGGCTCTTTGTATAACGCAAAGAACATTTTCAACTATGGCGCCCTTCTTTCTCAACTCTCTAACGCCGTCGATTATTGCGCCTCCGGTCGTAACTACATCCTCAATTATAAGAACCTTCTTGCCCTCAACATCGGCGCCCTCGGCAAGCTTGCAGGTGCCGTATTCCTTTGCCTTTTTCCTTACGAACGCCGCAGGCATACCTGTGTTGAGTGAAATTGCCGTAACAACAGGTATTCCGCCCATTTCAAGCCCTGCGATCACCTGTGTGTCTTCGGGAATAAGATCTGACATTATATTCGCGATTTCTTTTAATACCTGCGGGTCTGCCTCAAAGAGATATTTGTCGAAATACTCGTTTGAGATCTGTCCTGAGCGCAAAAGAAATTCGCCGGTGATATGTGAAAGCTCATAAATCTTTTTTGCAACTTGCTCTTTTGTCATATTTATTATCTCCGTTTTCTTTTAATTAATTATTTGCTTGCCGCTTTTACAATTGCCACAAATTTTTCGGCAACAAGAGAAGCTCCGCCGATCAGTCCGCCGTCAACGTCCTCCTTGCTCAAAAGCTCGTCTGCGTTTGAGTCGTTCATCGAGCCGCCGTACTGTATGGTAACGCCCTGTGCCGCCGCCGGAGTATAAAGCTGAGCAAGTGTTTTGCGGATAAACGCGCAAACCTCCTGCGCCTGTTCGGCGGTTGCGGTTTTTCCTGTGCCTATAGCCCAAACAGGCTCATAAGCTATAATAACGTTTTTAAGCTCTTCCTCTGTAACGTCCCAAAGGTCAAGCTTTATCTGCCTTGCGATTACCTCCTCGGTAATATTGCAATCGCGCTCCCAGAGCAGCTCGCCGACGCATACTATCGGCTTCAAGCCGGAGGCAAGAGCAGCCTTTGTTCTCTTGTTTACAGTTTCGTCCGTTTCGCCGAAATACTGCCTTCTTTCACTGTGTCCGAGAACAACATATTCAACGCCCATCTCCTTGAGCATAACTGCTGAGATCTCGCCTGTGAAAGCGCCGCTTTCAGCCCAATGGCAGTTTTCGGCGCCTATCTTTATGTTTGTTCCCTGCGTTGTTTCAATAGCGGTTTGCAAATCAACAAACGGAACGCAGGCTATAACCTCGCAGTCGGCGTCCTTAACAAGAGGCGCGGCGGCGCTTAAAAGCTCCTTTGCCTCCTTCGGCGTTTTGTTCATTTTCCAGTTTCCGGCAATTACTGCCTTTCTTACTGATTTATTCATTTTTATTCTCCCTTTCGGTATATTGATTTCGCGTTAATTGGTCAGCCGGTTTTCTATGTACTGACGGTAAATTAATTCAGTCAAATTTTAAGCAACACTCTGCGCTGCCGTTAGGCGGCGCAGAGTGCATTAATAGACGCGTAAAAGCTAAACTATGAAAGCCTTTCGCAATATTATTTCTTGTCGGCTATGCAGGCGATGCCCGGAAGCACTTTGCCCTCAAGATATTCAAGCGACGCGCCGCCGCCGGTGGAGATGTGGCTCATCTTGTCGGCAAAGCCAAGCTGTATAACCGCCGCAGCGCTGTCGCCGCCGCCGATTATGGTCGTTGCGTCTGTATCCGCAAGCGCCTGAGCTACCGCAATGGTTCCCTTTGCAAGCGTCGGGTTTTCAAATACGCCCATAGGTCCGTTCCATACAACGGTCTTTGCGGATTTAACAGCGTCGGCATAGAGCTTTGCGGTCTCATCACCGATATCAAGACCCATTTTGTCAGCCGGAATAGCGTCTGACGGAACATTCTGAACTGAGATTTCAGCGTCTATCGGCTCCGGGAAGCTCTCCGCGATTGTTGTGTCTATAGGAAGAAGCAGCTTTTTGCCGAGGCTTTCCGCCTTGTCCATCATTTCCTTGCAATAATCAACCTTAGTATCGTCAACAAGAGATGTTCCTGTTTCATAGCCCTTTGCCTTCAGGAAGGTGTAAGCCATACCGCCGCCAATGATGAGAGTATCGCACTTTTCAAGAAGATTTGATATAACGTTGAGCTTATCGGCAACCTTTGCGCCGCCAAGAATAGCGACGAACGGTCTTACAGGAGTTTCAACCGCATTGCCGAGATAGTTTATCTCCTTCTGCATAAGGTAGCCTACGGCAGTATCCTTGATATGGTCTGTAACGCCGGCAGTGGAGCAGTGAGCTCTGTGAGCGCTGCCGAAGGCGTCCATAACATAAACGTCTGCAAGGGATGCAAGCTCGGAGCTGAACGGCTCAAGATTCTTTGTTTCTTCTTTTCTGAAGCGTGTGTTTTGAAGAAGAACAACGTCGCCGTTTTTCATAGCCGCAACGGCAGCCTTTGCCTTTTCGCCAACTACCTCGTCATCGTCGGCAAAAACAACGTCCTGATCCAAAAGCTCCGAAAGTCTTGCCGCAACAGGTGCGAGCGAGAATTTCTCTTCAGGGCCGTTCTTCGGCTTTCCAAGGTGAGAGCAGAGGATGAGCTTGCCGCCGTCTGAGATAAGCTTTTTTATTGTTGGGAGCGCCGCCTGTATTCTGTTATCGTTTGTGATAACGCCGTCCTTGAGCGGTACGTTAAAGTCACAGCGCACGAGTACCCTTTTTCCGTTTACATTGATGTCGTCAACGGATACTTTGCTTAAAAAATTCATTGATAATTCTCCCTTTCTTTAGTGCTTTATGTGCTTGTGAATAAATTAACACTTACCCTATAATTTTATACCATATTCTGCCTTTGTGCAAGTATCTGCCGCCTGATTTTTATAAATTTTTCCATTTTTTTAATTTTATTTCAGTCCCATTTCAGTCTTGCAAGCTCACCTGCGCATTTTAGCTGAGGATAACCCCACTGACGAAGCACCTCATAAGCTGCTATGGCGACCGCATTTGAAAGATTTAGGCTTCTTGCTTTATCTATCATAGGTATTCTGACGGTGCAGTCCGGATTGTCGTGCAGAAGCTCCTCCGGCAGTCCTTTTGTTTCCTTGCCGAAAAGCAGATACGCTCCGTCTTTAAAATTCATATTTGAATGAATATGCTTAGCCTTTGTGGAAAAATAGTAATAGGGGCCTTTTGTTTTTTCAAAAAATTCATTCAGGTTTTCATACACTGTCAAATCGAGCAGGCTCCAATAATCAAGTCCGGCTCTTCTTACGGCACGCTCTCCGATATCAAATCCAAGCGGTTTTACAAGATGCAGTCTGGCTCCGGTTGCGGCACAGGTTCTTGCTATGTTTCCTGTGTTCTGGGGGATTTCGGGTTCTACCATTACTATATTCAGTTCACTCATAAATAAACGTCCTTTTTTACAGAATTTTCTTTTTTAATCTATGCCATAAACAGGCGCGGGGAGGGAATTATAATGACAACGCAAAAAGCGTTACTCATCTTTGACGACATATGGAGGTGTTACAGCTTGAGCAAGGCAGCGGCAAACATTGCAAAGGGAGTAGTAGCCGGTATTACGGCAGGAGTAGTTGTCGGATATGCCGGCAGCAAAATAATGAAGAAAAATCCCAAGCAAATGAAGAAAAACGCCGGCAAGGCGATGAACGCCATGGGCGATTTCATAAGCGGAGTATCCGCAATGTTTAAATAAATAATCGTTTTGCGGAGCAGACATTGAGCTGCTTCGCTTTTTTTAAGCGCCGCCGTTCGTTTAAAACGCAAAGTTTTTTGAGACAATTGACCGCATTGTCGGATTTTAACAGTGATTAGTATAAATTTATGAAAAATAAAAGTCAAGCGAATTTTTTAATAGTCTGCGCCGACAATAACACAAAGGAGTTGTTGATATGAAAAAGATAGCGTTTTTTGACACAAAGCCGTATGACAGGGAATATTTTGAAAAAACGGCTCATGACGGACTGCACTTTAAATTTTATGTAAATAAGCTGACAGCCGATACAGCCTTTGTTGCCGCCGGCTGTGAGGGAGCTGTCGCGTTTGTAAACGACCGAATAGACGCAGAGGCCGTAAACGGGCTTTGCGACTGCGGTGTGCGCATTTTGGCAATGCGCTGCGCCGGCTATAATAATATAGATTTAAAGGCGGCGAGCGGCAAGCTTAAAATAGTTAGGGTGCCAAATTACTCGCCTTACGCTGTGGCGGAACACACAATGGCTCTTTTGCTTTGCTTAAACAGAAAGCTGCACCGTGCCTACAACAGGACAAGGGATTATAATTTCAGCATAAACGGGCTTACAGGCTTCGATCTTTTCGGGAAAACCGCCGGAGTAATCGGCACGGGAAAGATAGGACAGATATTCATCGGAATATGCAAGGGCTTTGGTATGAATGTTATTGCATACGACCCGTATCCTGCCGAAGGGCTTGATATTGAATATGTTACAAAGGAGGAACTGTTTCGCCGCAGCGACATAATATCCCTGCACTGTCCTCTTGCCGAGAGCACCTACCATATAATCGACCAAGACGCGCTTGAAGAAATGAAACACGGTGTTTTTATAATAAATACCTCAAGAGGCGCGCTGATCGACGCCGAGGCGCTTTTAAAGGCATTAAAGGATTACCGTGTGGGCGGAGCCGGACTTGACGTTTACGAGGAGGAATCGGAACTGTTTTTTGAGGACTTTTCGGGCAGCGTTATTCAGGACGACGTATTGTCTCTGCTTGTAAATATGCCGAACGTAATAGTAACATCTCATCAGGCGTTT
This sequence comes from uncultured Clostridia bacterium, assembly GCA_947595635.1. Classification (GTDB taxonomy): domain Bacteria; phylum Bacillota; class Clostridia; order Oscillospirales; family Acutalibacteraceae; genus UBA7067. Next base: position 26,628 of record CANQEU010000020.1, on the reverse strand, counting down.
TTAACAAATGAGGCGCTCAAAAACATCGCCGAGGTCACGGTTGGCAATTTGCAGGATTTCTTTTCAGGCAGACCGCTTAAAAACGAAATATCGGCAAGAAAATAATGCTGTGAAGAAAAGCACCGCCGTCATCGGACGGCGGCGCTAAGTCTGTAAAAAGTATTTTTAGATTTGTTATCCTTGAACCGCAGTCGGCGGCACGAATTTAAATGAAAAAATTTTTTGAGCGAACAAAAAAGGGGGGAGAGTCAGCTCCCCCTTTAATATAACATAATTTCAAAGCAGCAAAGCAGCAGGCAGGCCGTCAAAGCCGTGAATTAAGAAATTCCGCAATGACCGAATACCGAATTATAATATAAGGTATACGAGCGACATAACAAGGCTCGTATCGCTGTGTTCGCCCAAAAGCAGCAGAATTATAATAAGTATCAGGTTTTTATCCTTTTCCGAAAACAGGCTTCTAAGCTCCTCCGGCAGCGCCGAAAGCTCATCAGAACCGCCTGTGCCATGCGATGATTCACTGTTTTTCGGAGCCATAAATGCCTCCGTCTCAGCTTCCGTTTTATTTTCTGACGTCTTTACCTGTTCATTCTCCGTTTGCGCCGGACGTTCCTCGCTCTTTTTCGCAGTCGCCTTGCTGTGCAGCTCGTGCATACGTCTTATTGCCTCTCTCTGCATAGGGTCGTTTACGTTTTGCGGCAAATCATCACCCCATTCCGCCAAGCTTTGATATCATCGGCAAAAAGCGCATCATTTGCAGCATTCTTGCCGCCTCGTCAAGCCTTTGTTGCTTTTCTCTGCTTAAAAACGGGCGCAGCGCGGCCAAAAGACGGGTTCCGTTGTCCTCTTTTTTATATTCTGCCAAAAGCGGCATCATACGGCTTACCGCGCTTAGCATATCGGGAGAGAGCATACTGCCCCCGGCCGCGTCGCTCGACGCTGATACGGGACTTGCCGCAGGCGCGGGATTTTCCTGCTGTGAGCCGAGCATTCCAGCCATATTTTTTATTCTTTCCATCGCCTGCGGATCGCTAAGGAGCTTGGATATTTGGTCGGAAAAATCGTCCACTTTATTTGCTTCCCCCGTTCTTTTTCAGCTTTTTAAGCAGCTCCTGCGCCTGAGGCGAGCTGAGTATCTTTTCGGTTTCATCTTTGTTTTTAAGAATTTTCTCTACCTGTGAAAGCGTTTTTTTGTCCATTTTTTTGAATATGTCGCCAAGATTGCCGTTTTTTGCGGCGTTTTGAAGCTCGTCGGGAGATGTTCCCATACTTTTTCCGGCGCGTTTAAGCAAATCGTCAAAGCTGTTATTTTTATTCAAAATAAACACCACCTGAAATAATCGTTCACAAAATGTATATTATTCAACGCCTTAATATATTACTGATTTCATTAATATGCGGCAACATTTAAACAAGACGATGCCGCTTAGTAATAACTGACTGTATGTTTTGCTTTAAAGCACTTGATTTTTTCAAATTGTATTGTATAGTAGAATGGTAATGAATATTATTTAGCTAAAAGGGGGCGGATGATATTGAGAATATTGGTTATATCCGATTCGCACGGAGATTATAGAGCTGTCAGGGACGCGGCGCTTTCTCAGATGAGAGCCGAGGTTATAATACACTGCGGCGACGGTGAATCAGAGGCTGAAAGCCTGCGTCGGGATTTCCCGGACAAAGCCGTATACTGCGTCAAGGGGAACTGCGACTGGGGCTCGCGGCTGCCTGTTCAGGGAGAGCTTTGCATTGAGGGCAAAAAGATAATTTACACCCACGGTCATGCCTACAGCGTAAAAAGCGGATACGCCATGATAAAGCAGGAGGCAAGGCAAAGGGGGGCGGATATACTATTGTTCGGTCACACGCATACGCCGCTGAACGAATATGAGGACGGGCTTTACATAATGAATCCGGGGAGCATACGCTCCTGGAACGCAAGCTACGGTATAATTGATATAACGGATAAGGGAATAATGACAAATATAGTACACATATAACGTAAAATCAAATTGCCTGTTGACAAGAAAGGAATATTATAGTACAATATCACAGGTGTAAAGGAAAAAGCTTTACAGCAGGACGGATGAATATGGAAAAGGATTATAAAATTTCACTCCTTCTGGATTTTTACGGCGAGCTGCTGTCGAAAAAGCAGAGAACGGTTATAGAGAGTTATTATAACAACGACTGTTCCCTGTCGGAGATAGCGCAGGAAATGGACGTCACCCGTCAGGCGGTGCGCGACACGGTAAAGCGAACGGAAACGGCGCTTTTGCAGATGGAGTCAAAGCTTGGCTTATACAGCCGCTTTGAAGAATTAATGAACGGGCTTGAAAGAATTAAGAGCCTTGGAAATGAAATAATAAAGCTAAGCGACGATAAAAATATATGCGGCAGAGCCTGTGATGTTATAAGCACGGCGGACGCTCTGCTTGAAAAACAGTGACGAAAGGGTGATTTTCTTGGCGTTTGAGGGATTGTCAGAAAAGCTCGGCAATGCGTTTAAAAAGCTTCGTTCCAAAGGAAAGCTTAATGAAAACGATGTAAAGGAAGCTATGCGCGAGGTGCGTCTTGCTCTGTTGGAGGCAGACGTAAACTATAAGGTAGCCAAGGATTTTACCGCGAAGGTAACACAAAGGGCTGTCGGCGCTGACGTTATGGAAAGCCTTACTCCGGCGCAAATGGTAGTAAAGATAGTAAACGAGGAGCTTACCGAGCTTATGGGCGGCAAGCAGACAAAGCTGCAAACAGCCGCAAAGCCTCCAACGGTAATAATGATGTGCGGACTTCAGGGTTCAGGTAAAACAACACACTCGGGAAAGCTTGCGATGATGCTCAAGAGTCAGGGTCACAGGCCGCTTCTTGCCGCCTGCGACGTTTACAGACCTGCCGCTATCGAGCAGCTTAAGGTCGTCGGCTCAAAGGCAGGAGCTACTGTTTTTGAAATGGGCAAGGAAAACCCTGTGAAAATCGCAAAAGAGGCAATAAGACACGCAAGGGACTACGGCAACGACATAGTAATACTCGATACCGCAGGCAGACTGCATATAGACGAGGAGCTTATGCAGGAGCTTGAAAACATAAAACGAGAGGTACAGCCGAACGAGATTTTCCTTGTTGTTGACGCAATGACAGGTCAGGACGCCGTAAATGTTGCAAAGAGCTTTAACGACCTGCTGGAAATATCGGGAGTCATTCTTACAAAGCTTGACGGCGACACAAGAGGCGGCGCGGCATTGTCTGTAAGGGCAGTGACCGGCAAGCCGATAAAATATGCCGGCACGGGAGAAAAGCTTGGCGATCTTGAGGTGTTCCATCCTGACAGAATGGCAAGCCGTATTCTCGGTATGGGCGATGTTCTCACGCTTATTGAAGAAGCAGAAACAAAGCTCGACCAAAAGAAGGCTGAAGAGCTTGCCGCGAAAATGGCAAAGAACAAATTTGACTACAACGATCTTCTCGACCAGTTTATGCAGATAAAAAAGATGGGGCCAATTAAGGGTATACTCTCAAAGCTTCCGGGCGTTTCAAAGCAGCTTAACGACGTTGACATAGACGACAGAATAATGGACAGAAACGCCGCTATAATACTTTCGATGACAAAGCAGGAGCGGGAAAAGCCGGACTTAATGAACGCTTCAAGGAAAAAAAGGATTGCGGCAGGCAGCGGAATGAAGGTCGAGGACGTAAACAGGCTTATTAAGCAGTTTGAGCAAATGCAGAAAATGATGAAACAGCTCAACGGCAAGGGCAAGGGTAAAAGAAGAAAGATGTTCGGCGGACTTCCGGGGCTCGGCGGCCCTATGAACCCGATGGGCATGAAGTAATAAGGTATTCATCCAAATCTTGTTAAAATAAAGATATTTGGTGAAGATATGACCATACGGCAGACGTTTCCGCATATTTAAAGCGGCGCTTAAACTTTGCGTTACAGCGGTCGGGGCAAGGCTTATGCCTTGCGGGAAAACGTACTGCATATATGGCTCGCCGCAGACTTTAAAGGGGAATTTAATTTCCTCTTGGGCTCGCAAGGCAAAGGCTTCCTGCGGCGGTTTAAATCGCGGCGCTGCGATTTAAACATTATTTTATGGTTTTGGAGGTGAATAATATGGCAGTAAAAATCAGACTGCGCCGTATGGGTGCAAAGAAATCTCCGTTCTACCGCATTGTAGTCGCAGATTCAAGATACCCGAGAGACGGTCGCTTTATCGAGGAGGTAGGCTATTACAATCCTGTAAAGGATCCTGTAGAGCTTAAAATCGACGGCGAAAAGGTCAAGGACTGGATCGGCAAGGGCGCTCAGCCTACAGATACTGTAAGAGCTATTTTAAAGAAAAACAATATCATCGAATGATAAAATGAAAGGAAGAAATTTTAATGCAGGAATTGCTTAAGGTTATTGCACAGGGTCTTGTTGAGGATCCTTCACAGGTTAGCGTTGATAAGGACGAGCCGAACGAGGAGGGCGTTATCGTTTATCACATTCACGTTGCTGAGGATGATATGGGCAGAATCATCGGCAAGCAGGGCAGAATTGCAAAGGCTATACGCACTATAGCCCGCAGCGCTGCCATCAGAAACAATACTAAGGTAATGGTTGAAATCGACTGATACAAAGGCTTTCATGTGCACCGGCATATGAAAGCCGTTTTTTTATACGAAAATTGTGTTGCGGAGGCTGACTGCTCTTTGCCTTGTGTTTTTTAAAATATTTACGCTTTGATAATTTATTTCTCCGCAAAATGTGATATAATTATCTGCAAATAGATAATGAATTTACGGAGGCAAATATTATGAATAAAAAAATCACAGCGCTTTTGCTTTCTTCGGTTATGCTTGCAGGCGCGTTTACAGGCTGTTCAAGCGGTGCCGGAGGCGATAACGGCGGCAGCTCGGACGTAACGAGCGCAACAAAGGCAAAGGAAGAGGTATTAGACCTCAGCGATTTGATGAATGATTTGTCAAAGGAGCTTGGCAGGACGAAAAATGCAGCCGATGTTGATATGGACACTCTGAACAGCTTTTTCGGCGCGCTGGCGTCATCAAAATACAGAGTTTACGGCGTTGCCTCAAACTATAAATGCAACGAGTACAACGGCTACAGCATAGCGACGCTTACTATTACAAACAACAATTTAAAATATGTAGTAAGCCTTAATGAACCTGACGACAGCATAAAGGACGGAGATTATCTTGAAATTGAGGGCAAGCTCGGCACGAGCCTTTCCGAAGATACTTCTCAAGGCTATGCCGCGTTTTCGCTGTCAAAGGGAAAAATAGTTGACAGAGGCGACAGCGTAAAGAAAAAGATAAAATAATCAAAGCTTGATAAGGCGGCAGACTTACCGGATTTCACCGGTAAGTCTGCCGCCTTGAGTTTGTCGATAAACCTATTTTTTGATAAGTTATCGCCTGCTACAGCTTTAAAATTTGGCTTTAAACGTGGAGCTGACGCCCACCGTAAGCCCTCACTTCCTCTTTGATAGAATTTTTTAGCTTAAATTCGTGCTATTGTCTGCCAAAGATTACAATCGCATAATTAACTTGCATCACGGAGCAGAGAGTTAAACGCAAACTCTCCAAGCCAAGCGCCCGTACAGTATTTTATCGGCCACGATCAATAATGCTGTTACGCCGTTATACGATTTTAACCCCAAGGTGCTCAAGCAAGATTTTAAACCCCATTATAACAAGCACTATTCCTCCAAGCATGGTAGCCTTGTTTTTAAAACGCAGTCCGACCCTTGCGCCGATAAGCACGCCTATAAGCGAAAGCACAAATGTGATTAAACCTATTATCAACGCCGAGAAGAATATATTTACATTCAAAAACGTAAAAGTTATTCCTATTGCGAGGGCGTCAATGCTTGTCGCTATTGCAAGCAGGAAAAGCTCCTTTATATTCAAAACGCTCCTCTGTGCCATAACGTCGTCGTCTTTAAAGGAATCCAAAATCATTTTACCTCCGATGATAAACAGAAGTATGAACGCGACCCAGTGATCAAACCCGATTATGTAGCCCGCAAAGCCCCTTGCGAGCAGCCAGCCTATAACGGGCATTATCGCCTGAAATATTCCAAAAAACGAGGCGATCACGGCTGCATAATAAATATTCAGCCTTTTCATGGCAAGTCCCTTACACATTGAAATGGCAAATGCGTCCATTGACAGACTAACGGCAATCAAAATAATTTCTGCAATCATTCTCTCATTTCCCCGTATGTTTTTTAGCCGGAACACATGACTTGAGTTAAGCGGCGTTATCGGCGTATGACCTTGTATAAATTATATATCCGCGTTAAAAAAATTAACGGCGAAATATGTCAGCCGTGTGATATTGGACGAAATGAAAAACAGATGTTTAAATTTTCCTATTTTACTTTACTTTAACATAAAATCAGTTATAATTAATTTAAGAGGTGATGAAACTGTGTATTACAACGCGGGACTTGTTCTTGAGGGCGGCGGTATGAGAGGAGCCTATACCACCGGAGTGCTTGATTTCCTCAATGATAACGATATATATTTTAAGGATTGCTACGGTGTGTCGGCAGGCTCCGGGCACGCCTGCTCTTATTTGTCAGGTCAAAGGGGCAGGGCGATAAAGGTAAATACCGATTTTTTGAATGATAAAAGATATTGCAGCCTTTACAGCCTGAGAAAAACAGGAAATATGTTTGGGGTCGAGTTTGTTTATTATACGATTCCACAGAAGCTGAATTTATATAACTACGATGCGTTTTGCCAATGTAAAACGAATTTTTACGCCGTTGTCACAAATGTTGAAACGGGCAAGGCTGAATATTTGCCGATAAAGGATTTAAGAGAGGATATGAATATAATAGTAGCCTCGTCATCCCTGCCGCTGATATCACAAATTCAGGAGATAAACGGTAAAAAATATCTCGACGGCGGAATTGCCGATTCGATACCGATAAGGCAGAGTATAAAAAACGGCAACAGTAAAAATCTTATTGTGCTGACGCGTCACAGGGAATACAGAAAAAAGCCTGCGTCGCTTATAGGCGCTATGAAGCTGAAATATAAAAAATATCCGTTTTTTATAGAGGCGAACGCAAACAGGCACAATATGTATAACTCGACGCTCGAATTGATAGAGCGTGAGGAGAAAAATGGTAACATAGTAGCGGTGCGTCCCAAAAAGCCGGTTGAGATAAGCAGGTTTGAAAAAAACCGCGATAAGCTTCTTCAGCTGCATGAGGACGGCTACAATGACGCAATGGAAAAAAAGGACGAAATATTTGCTCTGCTCAATGCAGCAGGACAGTGGAGCGCCGAATAAAAAATTTAAGGATAAAGGTGGAACAAATGAAACGAATGATAAAAAAAGCGACGGCAATAATTCTTACTTTAGTCATAGCAGCGGCAGCTTTTACAGCGAATGCAGCCGCAGCGAACACAAATACAGCGACGTCCTCGGCGGCTGTTACAATTTATACAAAGGGCTTAAACAGCAAAAATGGTCTGCACATGGGCAGCCGCTCAATGACAAAGGTTTTGGGCATGGATTATAACAAATATCTTAATTGGCTCGACACACACGACAAGGACAGCGCTAATCCCGGATACTACATCGGCACGCGGTACAGCGGCGGAGATTGCCGCAACCCTAACGGAGACTATAAAAAGCCTTACGGCCACGATAACATAAGCGGAGTACCCGGTATGAATTGCACAGGCTTTGTTTGGCACGTCCTTTATAAATCGTGCGATGGAGGAAGCTTTTGTGGTAACCATATGGGCGGCAAGTGTCAGTATAAAACCTCGACAGGGATAATACTTCCTACACTCTACAGCTACAGCGGCGATAGTGTACGCTGGTACAATTTCTATAGTTCAAACGATATTGAGCGCTATTATTTCAGCACTAAAAGCGCAATGCTTAAATCCGGAGTGCTGGAAAAGGGCGATATAATATGGCAGTATGTAGGCCAGGGTGAGGGCGAAATGAGCGATTATCACCACATAGGTATATATTACGGCAACGGTAAGTCCGACCTGTTTTGGCATTGCACAACGCCGAGCAATAATATAACCGAAATAAGAAATGTAGTTAAAACATCTGTTTATTGTGTGCTGAAGATGGTTGCTTCCAACGACAGAACCCCCAAATCGGTAAGCCTCAGCAGGAATAAGGCAACAAGAGGAGTAGGGGACGCTTATCAGCTTAAGGCGACCGTTTCGCCGTCATATGCAAAAACAAGCTATACATGGACGAGCAGCAATAATAAGGTTGTGTCTGTAGACAAAAACGGAAAAATAAATCCGCTGAAAGAGGGAACCGCCGTTATAACCGTTAAAACGAAAAACGGAAAAACAGCGCGCTGCAATGTCACTGTCAGAAGCGCGCCGACTTCAATAAGCCTCAGCAGGAATAAGGCGACAAGGGGAGCAGGCGACAGCTATCAGCTTACGGCGACGCTTCCAAAGGGTACAATGGGTACATATCAGTGGTCGAGCAGCAATAAAAATATAGTATCAGTAGACAAAAACGGAAAAATCAATCCAATTAAGGCAGGCAAGGCGACCATAACCGTAAAGACCTACAACGGAAAAACGGCAAGCTGTAATGTCACGGTCAGGAACGCACCGTCATACGTAAAGCTTAGCAGGAGCAAGGCTACAAGAGGAGCAGGCGACAGCTATCAGCTGACGACAAAGCTGCCTGCTAATTCAATGGCGACCTTCAAATGGTCGAGCAGCGATAAAAGTATAGTATCCGTAGACAAAAACGGAAACATTAATCCCATCAAGGCAGGCAAGGCGACAATAACCGTAAAGACCTACAACGGGAAAACGGCAAGCTGTAATGTAACGGTTAAAAACGCGCCGTCATATGTAAAATTAAACAGAGATACGGCTACAAGAGATATAGGTGATTCATATCAGTTAAAGACATCTCTGCCGAAAAACACAATGGCGACCTTTACATGGTCAAGCAGTGACGAAAGCATAGTGTCTGTTGACAAAAACGGGTTGATCACACCGCTTGCATCGGGAACGGCTGTTATTACCGTTATGACGTACAACGGTATGACGGCAAGCTGTACGGTAAGGGTAAGATAATAAAAAAACCAAAGCGGAGGGATAGTTTGCTCCGCTGAGGCGAATTGATAAGCGCACAATGCTGTGATTATCGGGTGAAATATTAGGGTCGGCGCATAAGCTGCGCCGGCTCTTTTTTGTATCTGATTTGCTATAAAGGGTAAAATAACGACTGTTTTTTCGATATTTATTTATAATATTTTGTCGAAAATAGACTAAATTGGTATATTGATTATTGACAGGATAATTATGGAAGATTATAATTAAATACGATTGCCTCAAAAAACCGATTACGTATAATAAAAAATAAATCGAAGAAGGATCCTATAAAATCCGCTTTACAAAGGAAGCGGAGGGACTTTATGAGTGTTAGGAGGAAGAGATGAAACGTATTTATAAGGTTATGTCAGTTTTACTCGCGGCTGTAATTACAGCGCTCAGCCTTTCAATAACGGCAGGGGCGGCGGCGTCTGACATACCGAAGGAGATGCTTGACAATTGGGTGTTGGACGCTCTGGCATATACGGGATATGAGGTTGAGCTTCAAAAGAAGGACAATACGTCAACAGGAATATATCAATACAACGGCTGCGGAACAAGAACTCCGTTAAAGTATTTATCGGGCGTTCATTACGGAACGTCTGCCACCGGACTTGAAACCGCGGGAGGCAAGCCGAGTATTTCGGGAATAAAAAATAAAGGAGGATTTTGCTGTGCCTCGTTCGTAGCCTATTGCTGGCTTAACTATCTTCCAAACGTAAAGGGCAGCAATCCTGCATCAAAAATGATAATGGACGCGCTGAAAAAATACTCTTACGGCAACACAATGTCCGTATCGTCGTGGCAAACGGCGCTTAACAAGCTTTCATCGCAGGGAAAAGTAAAAAAGGTCGGCACAAGCACAAGTAATGTCGACAGGTCAAAGCTTGTCGCAGGCGACATTATAATTTTCGGAACAAGCTATAACCCTCATATGCACATAGGAGTATACCTTGGAACATACAGGGGCGACGACTATATGGCTCATGTGGGCGGCAGTCAGGGGCCGACTATACAGACTGTAAGAAATATCGGCTACGCAGGGGCGTTGGCTTCATATCCGAACGGATATTATCATATTGAGGGCGTCACTCAGGATCCCAAATCGGTAAGCCTCAGCAGAACTAAGGTTACAAGAGGAGTAGGGGACGCTTATCAGCTTAAGGCGACCGTATCGCCGTCATATGCAAAAACAAGCTATACATGGACGAGCAGCAATAAAAATATAGTATCCGTAGACAAAAACGGAAAAATCACGCCTAAAAAGCCGGGAACGGCAGTAATCACCGTTAAAACGAAAAATGGAAAAAAAGCGCGCTGCAATGTCACTGTCAGAAGCGCGCCGACTTCAATAAGCCTCAGCAGGAATAAGGCGACAAGGGGAGCAGGCGACAGCTATCAGCTTACGGCGACGCTTCCAAAGGGTACAATGGGTACATATCAGTGGTCGAGCAGCAATAAAAATATAGTATCAGTAGACAAAAACGGAAAAATCAATCCAATTAAGGCAGGCAAGGCGACCATAACCGTAAAGACCTACAACGGAAAAACGGCAAGCTGTAATGTCACGGTCAGGAACGCACCGTCATACGTAAAGCTTAGCAGGAGCAAGGCTACAAGAGGAGCAGGCGACAGCTATCAGCTGACGACAAAGCTGCCTGCTAATTCAATGGCGACCTTAAAATGGTCGAGCAGCAATAAAAGTATAGTATCCGTAGACAAAAACGGAAAAATCAATCCAATCAAGGCAGGCAAGGCGACTATAACCGTAAAGACCTACAACGGAAAAACGGCAAGCTGTAATGTCACGGTTAAGAACGCGCCGTCGTATGTAAAGCTTAGCAGGAATACGGCTACAAGAGGAGTCGGCGACAGCTATCAGCTTACGGCAAAGCTGCCTGCCGGTTCAATGGCGACAATGAGCTGGAGCAGCAGCGACAGTTCTGTAGTGTCTGTTGACAAAAACGGCATGATAACTCCGTTAAGCGTTGGCAAGGCTACAATCACCGTTAAGACATACAACGGCAAGAGCGCGGCTTGTGAGGTGACAAGCAGAAAAGCTCCCGACTCGGTAAAGCTTGATGTTGACAGCAAGGTTATGGATGAGGGCGACAGCTATCAGCTTACGGCAAAGCTGCCTGCCGGCTCAATGGCAACCTACAGCTGGAAAAGCAGCAGCAACAGCGTTGTATCCGCCGACAAAAACGGTAAAATAACAGCCCAAAGGGCAGGCGGAGCCGTAGTTACCGTAACTACCTATAACGGCGAGCAGGCAAGCTGCCGTATTACGGTTAAAAAATAAAATTAAAATAAAAGCGTTATACACAAACAGATATATGAAAAGCAGCGGACATTTTGTCTCCGCTGCTTTTTTAAATCAACCTATATTTTAATTTAATATTCAATTTAATCTTCCTCATAAATAAGAATATCCTCCACTTTACAGTGCAGGATCCTGCAAAGATCGTCAATTTTCATTGTGCTTATTCCCTGATTTTTTCTTAGTCGGTCAATAGTGGCGCTGCTTATGTTATGCTTGTGTATAAGCGTATAAGTGCTTTCATCACTTTGCTCAAGCGTTTTCCAAAAGGGAGTGTATTTAATCATATTACCACCATTATAAAATTAATCTATGTTTTTATGCTTGACAATAGTCATAATTATGACTATAATCGAGATAAGAATATATTTAGCATTAACAGACTAATTATGTTCAATTTAATTAATGGAGGAAAAACTGTCATGGTGAAAAAGACTAAAAAATGTATATCTGTTGCGCTTGCATTAATAATGATGCTAAGCGTTTTTTGCGTTGCGCCGGTAAGCGCGAGTGCGGTGGATAATCAACAGGCTGCATCTTCTCTGTCCTCAAACGGATTTGAATACGATGTTATAAATTCAAAGGCAATAATCAAAGGATATACCGGCAGTGCAACAAATTTAAAGATTCCGTCATCGCTGGGCGGTTATACCGTTGATGAGATAGGAGGGAAGGCTTTTAGTGGCAACGAGACCATAACAAGCATAACAATTCCAAACAGTGTAACGTCAATAGAATGGGATGCTTTTTCCGGCTGTAAAAAGGTTACGGAGGTATCAATAGGCAGCGGAGTGAAAAAGATGAATATGTATGCTTTTTCAGGCTGTTCGGCTTTGAAGAAGGTAACCATAGCCGCCGGAACAACTGTAATCGGTTCATGGGCGTTTAGTGGATGTACTTCATTAAAAACCGTAACAATACCTAATACTGTAACTGAAATAGGCACGCAGGCGTTCTATGAATGCACGTCACTGACGGGAGTGACAATACCCGGAAGTGTAAAAACGATAAGAGGAAGTGCGTTTCGTAATTGTGAAAGTATGAGCAGTCTCTCAATAGGAAACGGAGTAAAGGAGATAGAAGGCAGAGCCTTTGAAAATTGCAGTAAATTAACGAGTATAACAATCCCAAACAGCGTGACAACAATACGTAATGCTGCTTTTTCCTGCTGTGAGAAAGTGAAAACAATTTCAATAGGCAGCGGAGTAAAAAATATGGATACTTTTGCATTTTCCGGCTGTACGGCTTTGAAAAAGGCAACCATAGCCGCAGGAACAGCTTTAATAGGTGCGTACGCATTTTACAATTGTACTTCTTTAGAAAGTGTGGCGATACCGAATACTGTAACTGAAATAGGCTGGGAGGCATTTCATAATTGCCCAAGTACACTTACAATTTACGGCAAGGCAAATTCGTTTGCGCAGCAATTTGCAAAAGCAAACGGAATAAAATTCTCAACTTCTGCTATACCGCAGACAGTTTTGCCTACGTCAATAAGCGTAAGCCCAACATCGCTTTCGCTCACGGTAGGCGGAGTATATACGTTAAAGAAAACAATAAGTCCGTCAAATGCAACAACGACAGTTACATGGTCGAGCAGCAATAAAAATGTCGCGACAGTCGACAAAAACGGCAAGGTGACGGCAAAGGCAGCAGGAACAGCGACAATAACGGTCAGAACGTCAAACGGAAAAAGCGCGAATTGCAAAGTGACTGTAAAGTCTGTGCCAAGCTCAGTTAAGCTAAGCAGAAATAAAGCGACAAGAGGAGTTGGGGACACATATCAGCTTAAAGCAACGGTTTCCCCGAATAACGCAGTTACAACTCTTACATGGTCGAGCAGTAATTCCGGAGTAGTAAGCGTAGATAAAAACGGCAAAATCACGCCTAAAAAGCCGGGAACGGCGACAATAACGGTCAGAACGTCAAACGGAAAAAGCGCAAATTGCAAAGTGACTGTAAAGTCTGCGCCAAGCTCAGTTAAGCTGAGCAGAAATAAAGCGACAAGAGGAGTTGGGGATAAATATCAGCTCACAGCCACTCTCTCAAAAAATTCTATGTCAACGCTCAAATGGTCGAGCAGTAATTCCAAAGTAGTAAGCGTAGACAAAAACGGTAAAATCACCCCAAAAAAGACGGGAACGGCAGTGATAACCGTTAGAACACACAACGGAAAAACGGCAAGCTGTACGGTAAAGGTAAAGAGCGCGCCAAGCTCTGTTAAGCTGAGTAAGTCGTCACTTAATTTGAAATCATGTAAAAGCTTTCAGCTCAAGGCTGTTCTTTCGGCAAATTCGATGTCAACGCTCAAGTGGTCAAGCAGCAATAAAAAGGTTGCAACAGTTGATAAAAACGGTAAAATCATCGCTAAAAATGCAGGAACGGCGGTTATCACCGTTAAAACGCACAACGGTAGATCTGCAACGTGTAAGATTACGGTTAAAAAATAAAATTAATAATTAAAAATGGCAGGGCGGCGCAAACAAAAATTGCGCCGCCCTGTCTGTCTTTATAAATACGCGGCTCTGCTGTTTTAAATCACCGCAGAAATATGCTTTCATCACCCCTCCGCGCCGTTTTCGATAAGGCGCATCGCTATAACCGTTATATCGTCGTCGTAGCCGTCTGTGCGCCGTGCGCGAGCCTCGGCTATAATGCTCTTTGCAAAATCCTGTGAAGCCTCTCCGTCCCAGTTTTCTATCATATTCTCAAGCCAGCTGTCGCCTGTTGCGACTGCGCCGTCAGATACCATTACAACAACATCGTCAGGCTCAAGATTAAGCCGCTCGTGAGAGAATTTTATATCCGTCAATATTCCGGCAGGCAGAGAGGTGTTGTTGTATTTTAGCACCCTGCCGCTCTTTTTTACAAATGTTAGCGGCGCTCCTGCCTTTAAAAGCTCGGCGTCGCCGGAGAACAGGTCGATTGCAATGACGTCGAGCGTTGCAAGAGATTCATCTCCCGATTTTACCATTAATGCCGAATTTACAACGCTGAGAGCACAGTCGTATCCAAGTCCTGCCTTTATAAGCTTGCTGATTATGCTCTCTGCCATACTGCCGTCAACCGCGGCTCTGCCGCCCGTTCCCATTCCGTCGCTTATAACCGCGACAAGCCTTCCCATACCGTCGCTGAAATAATTAAAGCTGTCGCCGCAAAGCGAGCCGTCGTTGCTTATGTGTTGACAGCTGCCAATCTCAACGTCATAGCTTGCCCTCTCGCTCATCTGTATTTTGCATCTGTTCGGCGCAAGACTTACGCACGGCGAGTCGAATCTGCGTCCGCAGGCTCTTGATACGACCTTCATAAGCTCGGCGTTTTTTACGTCGCTGTTGTGAAAATCAACCGTTTCTATTTCTACCGACATTCTGCCAAAGCGGTCTATACGGCAGCTTACGTCAATCGGAGCGATGCCGTTTTCCTTTAGAGCGCTGCTTACGCGGTCGCCGCAGGCAACGTCAAAGCGCTCAAAATTTTTAAATTCCTCCGCCATTTCTCCGAGTATTTCCGACAGACCCGAAAATTGACCGGCAACTACCGCCCTAACCTCTCCGACACGCCGCTCTGCGGCAAGATATGCAAGATACGCGTCATAGTTTTTATTAATGCTTTCTGCCATTTCCCTTGACTTGCAGCATTTTTTTGCAAATCGAACAGAAAAATCCTTTTCGCTTATTCTCCCGTTTTTCTTCAGCGCCGGCGTAAGATTGTGAAAATCGTTTAGCGTGCTCTGCTTTTGCCTTTCCCAGCAGAAAACCCTTAGACCGCAGTTGCTGCAAATCTCCTCGGCGGAATTTGTATATACCTGAGTGGGGTCGGCAGAAAACAGGTTCTTCATTTTTTCGGCAACGCTGTCGACCGCCGAAGAAACATCACACAGCGCTTTTGCGGCAAAATCAAGCCGCATAATCACGCTGCGGCGCAGCCCCTCGCTGTGGCTTTTGTCGATTGGCGGAGAAAAAACAGCCGAAAGCCTGTTGCCGAGATCCTTTGGAAGCAGCATAAATATAACTCCGGCTATCAGCGTTTCGTAAATTGATGAGAGCACCGTTATAATATCGCCGGACTGGAACGCCATAACAGAATTGCTGACAATGAACGCCAAAAGACAGCCGAGCTTGCCGGTTGGGGCGAACAGTCCGGCAAGCAGACCTCCGAAAGCGTATGCTCCGCCGAGAAAGCTCAGAGAACTGTCGGCAAGGCTGAACACGACGCCCGTTGAAACGCCGGAGATACATCCTCCTGCCACTGCGCCGTATTTTGCGCAAAGCAGAACGATACATATGGCGATTATCCTGCCAAGTGAAATCCCTGCGAATGAAATTGAAGTGAACGACAGCAAAAAGATACATCCGGTCATAACGATACAGGCTATTTCCTGCTGGTTCAAGGTTGCAATGCCCCTTGTGCCGGACGCAAGAGTTACGGTTCTGCTGAAAAAATACGCTCCCACAGCCGATAAAAGCGCCTCGATTATGCTCATAAATACAAGGGTAAGCTGAAAATCACCCACTGCGGCAAGAACAAGTCCTGTTGCAAGCATAGGTATAAATGCGGCGGCAGGGGCAAAAAGGCGGTGCGAGTTTATCCTTTTAAGCTCGCTGAAGGTCCAGCGTATTGCCCCTATAGCAAGCACCGTTGCAACATATCTGAAGCTTCCGTTCGGAGTAAGCGCTATGTATCCGAGAATGGTGCCGCCTGTTACCGAAATAAGACAGCCTGACGGCGCCGCGGCAACTATTGCAGAGCCGAACGGAGCATAGCTGCCGAATACGGCGCCTCTCGACACGACAATGCCTGCCAAAAAATACGCTAACTGTATTGCGACTGAGCGCACTCCCTTTGACCTTGTCTTTGATCTTATGAAATTTCCTGCTGCGGCAGCCCTTTGAATTTTCATTTTTCTTCCCCCTGTTTCAAATTCTTCCCAATTATAGCCTGCCAAAGATGAATATTTTGTCAAAGCGTAGCGTATATGCAAAATTAAAAATTATGATTCGTATTTTTGATAAAAGCAGAGGGAAATAGGGGAGTAATTGGCTTATATTACTGTCAGCAGGCATTTTTTCTGGGAATTAAGCCTGATAAATCAAAAATAGCAAGTGAGAATATGAGAGTATAAAAGAGATAACAAGAGAAAAAATGAGTTTATATGGGTCGATATTAATTTTTTTATAAAAAGATGTTGACTTGAACATTTTGTTGTGCTATTATCTATCTTGCGACTTTAAGAAAATTACGCAATATTGGCAAAAAAGATTTTAGTCAGGAGGAAAAAAGCATGTCCACATTTATGGAAAAGAAACAGAATGTTGAGCGCAAGTGGTATGTAATTGATGCCGCAGGCAAGCCGCTTGGACGTGTTGCGGCTCAGGCAGCGACATTGCTCAGAGGCAAGCATAAGCCGACATTTACACCGCACGTTGACTGCGGAGATCATGTTATAATCATCAACTGCGCCGACGCGGTATTGACAGGCAAAAAGCTCAGCCAAAAGTATTATTACCGTCACACCGGTTATATCGGTCATCTTAAGGCGACAAGATATGACACAATAATGGCGACAAATCCGACAAAGGCAATGGAGCTTGCCGTTAAGGGTATGGTTCCGTCAAACACAATAGGCAGAGCGGCAATGCTCAGACTCAAGCTTTATGCAGGCGCACAGCACAAGCATGAGGCGCAAAAGCCCGAAGCTTGGACAAAATAAGGAAGGAGGCAATTTAAATGTACGAATCAGCACCGTTCTTTTACGGAACAGGAAGAAGAAAAAGCTCAGTAGCCAGAGTAAGACTTTACAAGGGTACAGGCAAAATCACAATTAACGACAGAGATATTGACGATTATTTCGGTCTTGAAACACTTAAGCTTATTGTTCGTCAGCCTCTTGCCTTGACAAAAACAACAGAGCAGTTTGACATTGTTTGCAGAGTTGCAGGCGGCGGCGTAACAGGTCAGGCAGGCGCGATACGCCACGGTATTTCAAGAGCACTGCTCCAGTACGACAGCGAGGCGCTGCGTCCGGCGCTTAAGAAAGCCGGATTCCTCACTCGTGACCCGAGAATGAAGGAGCGTAAGAAATACGGCCTCAAAGCAGCCCGTCGTGCTCCTCAGTTCAGCAAGAGATAATCTGCTTATATTGAATTTATATTTTATTTTTAAAATAAAGCGTTTAAGGCTCCCGCGTATGCGGGAGCCTTAAGTTTATCTGAAAAGTGTTTTCCTATGGTGTTCTTTAACTGCGGTCAAGGCTTAAAAATTGCATATATAATTCGCTGGTAATCTATTAACGGACAATAAGTTTGTATGGCATAAAAAATCCGCTGACGTTAATCAGCGGGTTTTTTGCTTGTCGATGAACCGATTTTGGCAGGCGAAAAATAAAGTTTTCGCCCGCCTTTTTCAAAAGGCGGCGGTTTCCAAAGGCAGGGCCTTTGGTTGCAGCCCGCAGGCTGCGAAATTCCCCTGCGTTTCAAAGCGCAGGAGGGGCGAAAAACAGTCCGGTGGACTGTTTTTCGGTGGGGAACCCTCGCCGGGGGTTCCCCAAAAAAGTGGAGCTTTTTTAAAATTTAATCAAGGCAAAATACTTTTTCGACAGACTAAAAACCGCTGACGTTAATCAGCGGGTTTTTTGTTCTCTTTTTTGTTTTTAATATGCAATACAATCAAGCATATAAAAACGACCGCGGCTATCAAAACAGAAATGATTTGCGAGGTGGATAACCCGAATAGAAAGCCTCGATAGCTGTCGCCGCGCAAAAACTCAAGGAAAAACCGTCCTATAGCGTAAACAAGCAAATAAAGGAAGAACAGCATGTTTTTCATACGTCCTTTTTTAAGCAGGCAGTATATCACCAAAAAGAGAACGAAATTGAACAGAGCCTCGCAAAGCTGCACGGGAAATCTGCTTACACCGTTCGCGCTTTCAATAAGACTGTTGTGAAATGTAAAACCGAATTCCGATTCTATTCCGTAGCAGCAGCCGCCCAAAAAGCAGCCGATTCTTCCAAAGGTGTGAAACAGCGGAACAGCCGCCGCCGCTATATCGGCATATCCGCCGAAATGCTCAAGCTTTGCCGCCTTGGCGTAAATCGCCGCCGCCGCGATGCCGCCGAGCAGACCGCCGTAAAAGACCTGTCCGCCGAATATTAAAGCGAAAATCTGAATAAATTGCCAAAATGAATCGGTGTGGAAGAGCGCGCCGATATACTGTATATTAGTTATTCCGTATAAAATATGTCCGCCAAGAAAAACTCCTATTGCGCCAAACAGCAGCATGAACAACATTTTTATCTCGTCAAGACCGCATTTTTTCGTTTTGCGGTAAGCAAATATTCCTGCAATTAAAATTCCTGCGAGAGCCGCGATAGCATATGAGCTTATTTCCTTGCCGAAAAGCATAAAACTGCCAATCATATAAACAAATCCCTGTTTTAAAATTAGTTTGAAATCCTTTAAAAGGTTCGAGACAGGCTGCGAGGGCTTTGCCGTACAGCCGTGTTAATTCGGCATAAAAATGAAAGCAGCAAAGCAAGAAGATAATGTCTTGCCTTGCTGCAAACTGTTTTGTAAGATTCTTTTGTCTTATGACAAAGAAGAAATAGCGTTGAGAATAGAGCTTACGTCTACATCTCCGGCGCCTGCTGCTGCCGAACCGATTGAAGCGATTGTGCAAAGAGCACAAACTGCACAGATAACGCCCAATAATCCAAATACAGTGCCGATAATTCCAAGCACAAGACCTGCAACTGCAAGTCCGTTGCTTGCGCCTGCCGCCTTAGCTCTCTTCATTCCGATAACGCCGAAAATTATTCCGAGTATTGCAAGTATAAATGTTACATAGCATACAAAAGGAATAAATGAACCAACGATTCCGAGAATGCCGCAAACAAGGGCTGCGATTGATAAGCCTTTTGAATTGTTTTCCATTGGTAGATCCCTCCACAAAAAATGTATTAAAATGTTGCCATTTTAATTCTGAAATACAGTCTGTCCGCCAACCCGATTAAAAATATTTCAATAGGGCTTTGACGAATTAAAATCAAGCTGTCTTAAAGCACAGCCTTCAACGCCATTATATCAGCCAAAACGACAAAAGTCAACAAAAATCGTAATAAAATAATACCCGAATACCCGTTCAACGCTTATACGGTAATATATACGGCGGCTGAAAAAGAAAAATTCATAAAACGATATTTTGCACCTTGACAAAAAAGTGGTCAAAAACTATAAAAAGCTATTTAAAAATGAGCGGCAATGTGGTACAATCAAAATGTATATTTATAGAACGTCAGAGAATTTGTTGTGTGTTAAAGCAACAATTCCTACATTCAAGGCGGGTATTGCAGATGAAAAAAATATATGATGTTATAATTGCCGGAGCAGGGGCGGCAGGTCTTTATGCCGCGCTGCAATTTGACAGGGACGTAAGCGTGCTTATAATAGCAAAGCGGGAGCTTAGCCTTTCAAACAGCTCCTTGGCTCAGGGCGGAGTTGCCGCGGTGCTTGACAAGGATAACGATAATTTTAAGCTTCATATCGCCGACACGCTTATTGCCGGCAAATATAAGAACAACCTTTCCGCAATCGAGGTGCTCGTTACGGAGGGGCCGAGGGATGTGCTCAACCTCAAAAAGCTTGGCGTTGCCTTTGACCTTGACGATTCCGGCAAAATGCAGATGACTCTTGAGGCAGGACATTCGCGGCACAGAATAGTGCATCACAAGGACTCAACCGGAAAAGCGATAACAGATGTATTGATAAAAAACGTAAAGGCGCTTGACAATGTTGACGTGCTTGAAAATACAATGCTATACGACATTAAAAAGACTGACGGCGGCTTTACGGCGTTTCTGCTCAGCAACGGAGAAGCATCTGCCGTGAACGCGCGCTACTGCATAATGGCTACCGGCGGCGTGGGCAGGGTGTATGCCTATACCACAAACAGCGCTATCGCGACAGGGGACGGCATAACAATGGCTTATGAGCTTGGCGCAAGAATAAAGCATTTAAGCCGAATACAATTCCACCCGACGGCATTTGCAGCCGACAAGGACAGAGAGAGATTTCTTATAAGCGAGGCTGTAAGGGGAGAGGGAGCGGTTTTGTTAAACTGCAACGGTGAGCGCTTCGCGTTCAATTATGACGAAAGAGGAGAGCTTGCGCCGAGAGATGTTGTGTCGGAGGCGATAATGCTTGAAGCGAAGAAAACAGGAAGCGAAAATTTCTACCTTGACATTACGCACGAGGACCCTGAATTTGTTAAAAACCGTTTCCCGATGATATATTCAAGATGCCTTGAGGAAAATGTTGATATAACAAAGGACAAGATACCGGTCTTTCCGTGCCAGCACTATCTTATGGGCGGAATAGACGTTGATTTGAACGCCCAGTCGACAATAGACGGGCTTTATGCGGCAGGCGAGTGCTCTCACACGGGAGTTCACGGCGCAAACAGACTTGCGAGCAACTCGCTGCTTGAGGCTCTTGTTTTCTCGCGCCGTGCGGCGGAGAGCATTATGAAAAGGCTTAAAAAGGGACGCTCGGAGCTTTTTGAGCCGGACGAGCCGGCTCAGCCGTCAGGCAGAGAGCTGCCGCACGGATACAGAACCGAGATAAGAAGTATAATGCAGAGCTGCCATTTTGTTCTGCCGACTCCGCAGGCTGTTCCTGCCGGTCTTGAAAGAGCAAGGCGGATTTTATCGGAGCTAAAGGAAAACTCATACAGACTTACGCCTGATTTTGTTGAGGCAAAAAGCCTCGCGACGGTCGCCTGCATAATACTTGGCGAGCTTGAATGAGAAAATATATCGGAGCCTGCACAGAGCGCGCGGCAGGCGTTACTTATAAGGAGGAGTTAAGTTGTTGTTAAACCCCATTTATACGGACAATCTGATAAAGCAGGCGCTGCTTGAGGATATTAATTATATAGACGCTGCCACGGATTATCTCATTCCGCAGGATCAGCTCGGCAGGGCTGTTTTTATGGCGAAGGCAGACGGAATCGTATGCGGTGTTGACGTTGCGATGCGTGTTTTTGAAGTTTTGGACAGCAGGGATTTTGAATATAAAATATTTAAAAACGACGGTGAACACGTTTCATACGGCGACATTATAGCCGAGCTCAGCGGGCCTGTTCGGACGCTGCTAAAGGGCGAGAGAACAGCTTTGAATCTTATACAGCATATGAGCGGAATAGCAACTGCCGCAAACAAAATTATAAGACTTGTTGAGGACACCGGCGTTTCAATTGCGGACACAAGAAAGACTCTGCCGGGGCTTAGAAGCCTGCAAAAATATGCCGTTACGGTTGGCGGAGCAAAAAATCACCGCTATAATTTAAGCGACGGCGCAATGCTTAAGGATAATCACATTGACGCGGGCGGCGGAATAACGAACGCTGTAGCCGCGCTGAGAAAAAGGCTTGGGCATATGATTAAAATAGAGGTCGAGGTCAGAAATTTGGACGAGCTTAAAGAGGCTATTGAAGCCGAAGCGGATGTTATAATGCTCGACAATATGGACGTTGAAACGATGAAAAGGGCTGTTGAGATAACAGACGGAAGGGCTCTGCTTGAGGCTTCGGGCGGCATAACCGAGGAAACCATAAGAGAGGTTGCTGAAACCGGCGTTGATATAATCTCTATCGGCGCTCTTACTCATTCGGTAAA
This sequence comes from uncultured Clostridia bacterium, assembly GCA_947595635.1. Classification (GTDB taxonomy): domain Bacteria; phylum Bacillota; class Clostridia; order Oscillospirales; family Acutalibacteraceae; genus UBA7067. Next base: position 4,530 of record CANQEU010000020.1, on the reverse strand, counting down.
GGCGTTTGATATTTCCATGAAGATAAAGGCATAAACGTAAATATCAAGAATACGTTGAAATGTGGGTGTGGAACATTGCTTAATATATACAACTGTATTTTCTATTTTATTCTTTTTTCAATATGCGGCTGGGTCATAGAGGAGGCTATAACCTCCTTTGAAAGAAAAAAGGTAGCCAACGTCGGCTATCTCAACGGCCCGTATTGTCCCCTTTACGGACTAAGCGTTGCGCTTTGTTATTTGATAAGCGAGCTTATAATCGACGAATGGTACGCTCAGCTTTTGATTTTTTCCGTTGTTTCAAGCGTGCTTGTTCTTTGCACGGGACTTTTTCTTAAAAAGGCGCTCAACTGCCGCCTTTGGGATTATTCGACAATGCCGCTTAACTTTAAGGGCTTTATCACGCTGCCGCTCAGCATTCTTTGGGGCATTGTGCTCACAATTCTTGTCGGCAGTCTGCTGCCGGCGCTTGACAGTCTGCTTGAGTATGTGCCAAGGTATGTGATGATCCTTATTTTTTCTGTTTTCGGCAGCGTCCTCCTTATTGATACCGTTCTTTCAACAGTTTCATATCTTGAGATAAAGATGAAGGTAAAGAAGCTTGACAGCCTTGCCGGAAAGCTTAGCAGCATATCAAACGATTGGGGAAGCGCCGTTGCAAGGGTTACGATAAAAACAGGCGAGAATCTTGGAATAGACGAAAAGATAGACAAATATTCCGAAAAGGCGGAGAACCTTTTAAAAAGTCTTAATCAGGACGAAATAGAGGAGATCAAGCATGAGCTTGACGAAAGATATGACAAGCTGCTTGAGGAAAACGGCTTCTTTGAAAAAAGGGCTGTTAAAAATATTGATAAATCAAGCGTGGAAAACGATCAGAACCTGAAAAAGCTTTATCAAAAAATAGCCGAGAGCACAAGGCGGCTTAACAGAAGGGAATATGACGGAAGGTTTAAAAGCGAGGACGAAAAGCCGTTTGCATACGGCGTAAACTTCTATAAGCTTTTCTGGCTGTTTACAATAGGCTCTCTTATAGGCTGCTTAATGGAGACCTGCGTCGGCTTTGTGTATAACGGCGGAGTTTTTGAATACAGAGTTGGTCTTGTTTACGGACCGTTTATCCCCGTTTACGGCATAGGAGCAGTTATGCTGACGCTTGCGCTTTATAAGTTCAGCAAGGCCAAGATGTGGGCGGTATTTGTGATAAGCGCGGTCGTCGGAGCTACGTTTGAATATATCACAAGCTATTTTCAGCAGCTTTTGTTCGGGGCAATATCGTGGGATTACTCCGACTCTATGTTCAATCTTTACGGCAGAACAAGCTTGTTTTACGCCGTTATATGGGGAATACTCGGCGTAGCGTGGGCAAAGCTGATTTACCCGTTTATTTCGATGATAATAGAGAAGCTGCCAAAGAGTATGGGCAAGGTGCTTACGATTATTTTGTGTGTTTTTATGGTTTATGACTGCACAATATCGTGTCTTGCTCAATGGCGCTATAATCAGCGGCAGGCAGGCGAGGCTGCCTCAAATGTTTTTGAGGAATTTTTAGACGAGCAGTTTACCGACGACTACCTTGAAATGATATATCCGCACATGAAGCATTTGGATTGACCAAATCCGGCAAAAATATGCCGATATGCCAAAATATGTAAAATTTGCATAAAATGTTTGTTTTTACCTGATTTTTATAGCGTAAAAATACTGACGGCCGGCAATAAATTTAAAAAATTGACAAGAGTGTTAAAGTAAACACTACATATTGAATGTGAAATTAAATCCATAATATTATGATGTGAGGATTGCATAAAAAAAGACAATAAATTTGTAAATTAATACCCTCTTGAAATTATGACAATCGTGTTATATAATGTACTTGATATTCAATCAATACGGTTGAAGGAGGTGGTTCCGATGAACATCCTTCTTACGGGCGGAGCCGGATTTATCGGCAGTCATACCTGTGTTGAGCTGCTTAATTCAGGATATGGCGTTGTTATAGCCGACGATTTGTCAAACAGCAAAATCCAGGTTATTGACAGAATAGAGGAAATAACCGGAAAACGCCCTGTGTTTTACAAGATTGATGTTTCGGATAAGCCTGCTCTTGACGTTGTATTTAAAGAAAATGATATAGATGCGGTGGTTCATTTTGCAGGCTATAAGGCTGTGGGAGAATCCTGCACAAAGCCGCTTAAATATTACCGCAATAATCTTGACACAACGCTTACGCTTCTTGAGCTTATGGAGAAATATGACGTAAACAGCTTCATATTCAGCTCCTCTGCCACCGTTTACGGTGCGGACGCACCTGTGCCTTATACGGAGGGAATGCAGACAGGCGGCTGTACCAATCCTTATGGCTGGACAAAATATATGATCGAGCAGATTTTAAAGGACGCGTCGGCTGCAAACGAAAAATTAAGCGTTGTTTTGCTGAGATATTTTAATCCTATCGGCGCACATTCAAGCGGAAAGATAGGAGAGGACCCGAGCGGTATTCCAAACAATTTGCTTCCTTATATAACTCAGGTTGCCTCCGGCAAGCTAAGCGAGCTTGGAGTTTTCGGCAACGATTACGAAACGCACGACGGCACCGGGGTTCGAGATTACATTCACGTCTGCGACCTTGCCGACGGTCACGTTCTCTCGGTTAAATATGCAGCCGAGCATAAGGGAGTTCAGGAAATCAACCTTGGAACCGGAGTAGGATACAGCGTGCTTGATGTTGTAAATGCTTTTGAGCAGGCTAACGATATAAAAATACCGTATGCAATAAAGCCTCGGCGCGACGGCGATTTGCCGGAATATTATGCCGACGCTTCAAAGGCGTTAAAGCTGCTTGGCTGGAGCGCTAAGCGCGATTTAAAGGCTATGTGCCGCGATAGCTGGAACTGGCAGAAAAACAACCCCAACGGTTATGAATACTGATTATTAGGCGGCTTGACCTCTTGAAGGGGTATTTATTCAGGTTGTAAAAATCATTAGGGTGGATTTTGGCTATGCCGAAATTTATTTGATGGTTTTTATAATTATAAATTTAAAAAGTGCTATATGGCATGAAGATTTGAAGGAGGATTTCACAATGTTTAAAGCACACAGCAAAATTATCAGTGTTATTCTTGCGCTGACGCTGGTATTTTCAATGTGTTGTCTATCTGCAGCAGCAGTGGACGATGGGGTTGCGACAATTAACACCCCGAGTGGCACAGTTACAGCCAAGGTTGGCGATACGGTAACTGTTAGCTTTTGGTTCTATATCCCCCCTGTAACGGATGGTAATAGCAAGGTTATGCTGACAAACGGCTATGAAGCTTATATGTCGTTTGATAGCACGAAGATTAAGCCGAACGCCGAGGTTTGGACAGCTCTTGGACTTGAAGAGGGCGGCGTTAATGTTGACCCAGATATGGAAGGCTACTCTCCGGATCAAGTTTTCCCAAGCAACTTTGTTAAAGTAGGCACCAGTATTTTTGAGACAGGAACACCTATTTACTCGATTATTTACAATAAAGATAAAATTCATGTTGGCGCTGATATAAACAATTCAGAGGCTATGATAGTTGCCAGCAGCGGATCAAAGGGCTTCCTTAACATGAGTGTTGAAGGCGGCGTTGAGCTTATGAAAATTAAGTTTGACGTACTTGCTGCCGGTGAAACCACAGTTTGCTGTGAAATTCCTGAGGCTCAGTTCTATGATACGGCTGACCCGGGTCCTGCACATCAGTTCTGGGATTATCCTGAAGGAGATCAGGCTGTATCAACATCAGATGTTCTTGTAAATGACCAGGAAACAGATGTTAAGCATGACAACGGCAAGGGCGTTACAAACTTTGGTCAGGAGCCGTTTGATAAGAGCGAACCGACTGACAAGCCGACCGACAAGCCGACTGACAAACCTACAGACAAGCCGACAGATCCGGCTACAGACAAACCTACAGATAAGCCGACAGATCCGGCTACAGACAAGCCGACGGATCCGGCTACAGACAAACCTACAGACAAGCCGACCGAGAAGCCTACAGAGGGCGGCACATATGCTGACCCGGGCGAGACTTGGTATGTAGTAGGAACACAGAATCTTTGCAACGGTAAAAACTGGGAGACAAGTGCGGTTGAAAACAAGATGACCTTCAACCCGAACACAGGTCTTTATGAGATAACCTACAGCCAAGTTGGCGCGGGCGCAAGCGAGGATGCACCGTTTGCATTTGAATTCCAGGTTTGCGACGGTCAGTGGGATGACGGCGATGCAGGCGACTACGGTCACCAGTATCCCGGCATAAACAAGAATGTAAAGGGTTACCTTAAGGCGCAGGACGATGTAATTGTAACCTATGACCCTGTAAGCCATGAGGTTAAATGGAGCAGTGCTTCCGCATTCACACCGTCGTCACATGTTTACAGAGTAGCAGGCTCCGCAAGCCTTTGCGGCAGCGACTGGAACGGCTCTGACGACAACAACCTGATGACCTATAATGCAGAAAAGGGTCGTTATGAGAAGGTTTATGAGAACCTTGCACAAAATTC